>NZ_JBEPNO010000004.1:0-299540 GCF_040546275.1 Nakamurella sp. UYEF19
CCACCGGCACATCAGATTCGTCGGATAGTTGCCTTCTTCACTGCCAATGAACCCATACTTCATGGTCACTGGGATTTCTTCGCGAAGAAGGCCGTTGCTTTTCCCAGGAACTCGTTCTCCATACGGAGTTCCCGTACCTCTTTCTCGAGCTGCTTGAGCCGGGCACGCTCGGAGACGGTCAACTCGTCGGACTTCTCGCCGCCGCCGTGCCTCTCCCGATGGGCCGCCACCCAGTTTCTGAGTGTCTGCTCCACCAGGCCTAGCTCGCGGGCAACATCGGCGATCGGGCGGGAACCGTCCACCACCGCCCGGACCGCTGTATCCCTAAACTCCGGGGTATACTTTCCTCGAAACTTGCTCACAATTTCTCCGTCCCTTCCCCAGTATTCTACTTGGGGACCCAAGTCCGGGAAAAAACGGGCGGCTCAGACCACCCCCACCGGCCACACCTACACCACCCCCGACCCACCCCTGCCGGCAGAAAACTGGCCCGACCCGACACCCGAACCAGCACCTGGATTAGCACGTGGACCGGACGCAGCGCCGGACCCGGCAGGAAGATCGACCTCCGGCTCGGCAACCGATTCGTTTACGCGGACGGAACCACGACCGGCACCAGAACCGGAATCAGATTCTGAAACCGAGTCGGGGCCGCGGCCGGGTTCGGGTTCGGGTTCGGGGTCGGGTTCGGAACCAGTGGCGGAACCTGAACCGATGGCAGGATCTGGCGGATGAGCCTGAGGGCAGCAATCCGGCACGGAGCGCGATGACGATCCCGGTGCTGAGTGTCCGGGCGCTCAACCGCGCGCTCCTGGCGAGGCAGATGCTGTTGGAACGCAGCGCGATCTCGGTTCACCGCGCCATCGAGCACCTGGTCGGCATGCAGGCCCAGCTGCCAACTCCGCCGTACTACGGACTCTGGTCCCGCCTCGCCAATTTCAACCCGCAGGAACTGTCGCAGCTGTTCCTGGATCGACAGGTCGCCCGGATCGCCCTGATGCGGTCGACCGTCCATCTGGTGACGGCTGACGATGCGCTGGCGCTCCGACCCGTCATGCAGTCGGCGGTGGCGCGCGGTCTGACGCCCGGCAGCCCATTCGGAAAGGCCTTGGCGACAGTGGATCTCGCCGAGCTCGCGGTCCTCGCCCGCGAGCTGGTGGAGGCCCGGCCGCTGACCGGCAACGAGGTCGGCGTTGCCCTTCAGGATCGGTGGCCCGGAGTCGATGTCACTGCGCTGTCGATCGCGGCCCGCGCTGCGCTACCGCTGGTGCAGGTGCCACCGCGTGGGACCTGGGGCGGTATCGGCCAGTCCCGATCAACGACAGCCGAGTCGTGGATCGGCCGGCCACTCGCCGAACCTGATGTGGCGCAGGTCATTCGCCGCTACCTCGCCGCTTACGGACCGGCGAGCGTCCGCGACATCCAGGCCTGGTCCGGGCTGACAGGCCTAGGCCGCATCATCACCGAACTGGAGCCGGAACTGCTGACGTTCCAGGACGAAGCCGGCGTGCTGCTGTTCGACATACCCAATGCGCCAAGGCCTTCGGTGGATCTCAGCGTGCCGGTCAGGTTCCTGCCGGACTTCGACCAGATCCTGCTCGCCCACGCCGACCGGTCGAGGATCTTCCGCCCGGAGCTCAAGAACTTGATCTTCAGCAACAATGGCATCATTCGTGCGTTCGTGCTGATCGACGGGTTCGCCCGGGCGCTGTGGAAGATCGAGAGCACCAAGGACACCGCGACGCTGGTGGTCCGGCCGCTTCCGCCGGACGGCCGAGAGGTCATCAGGCCGCGGGAGTGGGGAGCGGTCGAGAAGGAGGGGCGAGCGCTGCTGCGGTTCGCCGTCCGAGGGAAGTCCCACGACATCCGGTTCGAGGCAGGATCAACTCGTGCCACTCGATGACGTCCTCGCCACGGCCCACATTTTCGCGATCCCGCTGCACGACCGGTTCCGGGGTATCTCGGTCCGCGAGGGTGTGCTGTTCGAAGGCCCTGCCGGCTGGGCGGAGTTCGCGCCGTTCAGGGACTACGACGACGCATCGGCCCTGCCTTGGCTGCGGGCAGCGATCGACACGGCCGAGAACGCCTGGCCGACACCCGTGCGAGCCAGCATCGAGATCAACACGACGGTGCCGGTGGTCGGTCCGGAACGGGCCGCCGAACTGGTCGCCGGATCCGGGTGCCGGACGGCGAAGGTCAAGGTCGGCGGTCTGGACGGTGGTGTTGCGGGAGTAGGAGTTTTGAACTCCCTGACGGCCGACGCCGACCGGCTGGCAGCAGTCCGAGCGGTCCTCGGCCCCGAGGGCCGGATCAGGATCGATGCGAATGCTGGCTGGACCGTCGACCAGGCGCTGCAGGCGATCCCGGTCCTGGACAGGGCAGCGGGTGGGCTCGAGTACGTCGAGCAGCCATGCCGGTCGATCGAGGAGTTGGCCGAGGTGCGCAGAAAGGTCGGCGTCCGGATCGCCGCCGACGAATCAATCCGACGCGCACAGGACCCGATGCGGGTGAAGCTGGCCGGCGCCGCGGATCTGGCGGTGGTGAAGGTGGCACCGCTCGGAGGGGTGCGTAGTGCGTTGCAGATCGCGGAGGTCACCGGTCTGCCGATCGTCGTGTCCTCCGCCGTCGACAGTGCCGTCGGGCTGGCCGCCGGGCTGGCGCTGGCCGGCGCCCTCCCGGAACTGGACTACGCCTGCGGGCTGGGTACCGCCAGCCTGCTAGTGGGCGACGTCAGCTCGCAGAGCCAGTTGCCGCTCGAAGGACGACTCCCGGTCCCGACCACCCCGCCGGAGCCGGACCGCTGGGCGGACTTCGCCGCGGACGACGACATCACCGCCTACTGGCTGGCACGGCTCGCGAGGGTGGCCGCCCTGCTCTGATCTGCAGGCAGATACTGCCCCGCTGAGATGGCCCGACCAGCCTGGAACTCTGAACCCTTCACACTGACCAGCTCAGAACTCTGGGCCAACCTGGCTGGGCCAACCTGGCTGGGCCAACCTGGAACGCTGACCGACCTGGAACGCTGACCAGGCTGGAACACTGACCAGCCTGGAAGACTGGACCGGTGAACCCATCGACCGCGTGTGCCGCCGTACTGGTCGACGAACTGATCGCCGGGGGGGTCACCGAAGCGGTGCTATCGCCCGGCTCCCGCAACGCCCCGCTGTCCATTGCGTTGTTCGAAGCCGACGCTGCTGGACGGCTGAGGTTGCATGTTCGGATCGACGAGCGGACCGCCGGATTCCTCGCGGTCGGTCTGGCTCGCAGCTCGGGCCGCCCGGCCGTCGTGGTGACCACTTCCGGCACCGCGGTGGCGAACCTGCACCCGGCCGTACTCGAGGCTCACCACGGTGGGGTGCCCCTGGTGGTGATCTCCGCCGACCGACCTCCGGAGCTGCGGGACGTCGGAGCGAATCAGGTGATCGACCAGCGCAGCGTCTTCGGGGCGGCGCTGCGGTTCTGGCACGAGTTCGGGGTCGCGGCCAACCGGCCCGGCCAGAACGCGGTGTGGCGGTCCATGGTCTGCCGGGCACTGGCTCACAGCCTCGGCGCCGGCACCGGGTTCGCCGGCCCGGTGCAACTCAATCTGCCGCTTGTCGAGCCACTTCTGCCTGACGGCACCCCCTCCGGCTGGCCCGAGCCACTGGATGGCCGGCTCGACCGTGACGGCCGGTTGGGCCCGTGGACGGTCATCGACACCGCAGCCCCGGACGAGGTGCTGGCCGGTGTCGAGATTCCCGACGGCGGCGTCCCGATGATCCCAGCCCCCGCGGAGGGAGAGCGGGTGCTGTTCCTCGGTGACCTGACCCATCCGGCTGCCGGACCGCTGGCCGCGCTCGGGCACGTGGTGATCTCCGAGGCCGGAGGCGCGGCCGGTTCGGCCGTCATCTCGGCGGGTCTGCACCTGTTGGCCGTACCCGGATTCCTCGAACCCGCGCTGCCGGATCGCGTCGTGGTCCTCGGCCGCCCAACTCTCTACCGGCAGATCTCCGCGCTCCTGGCCGACTCGATGATTTCCGTCGACGTACTGGCTTCGCCGGCCGGCTACGGCGACCCGACCGGCAAGGCGCGCCGGGTGGCGCCGGTCCTGGCGCCGTTGTCCGGCCCGGGTGACACCGAATTCGTCCAGGTCTGGAGGGCTGCCCAGGCGATCGCCGCCGAGCAGGTGGCGGCCCTGGTCGGGGACATGGACATCGGCTGCTCGCCCCGACTGGCCGCCGAGCTGGTGAGCCAGCTACCCGACGGCGCCACGCTGGTGCTCGGCTCGTCGCAGCCGCCGCGGGATGTCGGTTTGTCGAGCGCACCCCGCGACGGTCTGCGGCTGGTGGCCAATCGCGGGGTGGCGGGCATCGACGGCACGATCTCCACCGCGATCGGAGTGGCACTGGGCGCCGACCAGCAGGCGACCGTCGCGCTGATGGGCGACCTCACCTTCCTGCACGACATGACCGGCCTGGTGATCGGTCCGCACGAACCGCGTCCCGAGCTGACGATCGTGGTGTCCAACAACGGCGGCGGCGGGATTTTCCACACGCTGGAGCCGGGCGAGCCGTTGCACGCCAGAGCTTTCGAACGGGTCTTCGGCACGCCTCATGACGTCGAGCTGGCCGGCTTGGTCGAGGCGGCCGGTTGGGAGCACGTCTTCGTCTCCTCGCACGACGAACTGCACGACGCCCTGGTCGACCCTGGCGGGATCCGTGTCGTCGAGGTGCCCACCTCACGCACGGATCTGCGCGAGATACACGGCCGGATCCGGGCGGCGGTGTCGAGGGCCGTGCGCGGGTGAGTGCGGCAAGATCTTTGCGCTCTGCACGTCAGCCGCCGGTCGTCAGCTCGCCCGGCCTCAGCTCGCCCGGCCTCAGCTCGTCACGAAGACCGTCGCGACGAGAGCTGCCAGCGCGACCAGGTTCGCGAGAGCCCGGATCCGGAAGAAGGCCTGCCACTTGGAGCGCATCGTCCTGTACGCCGAACTGGCCACCCACGTGAGCCAACGTGCCGGCGCTCTACTGCTGGCGCTGGCCGCCGCCGCGCCCGTCGATGCGAGGCTTGCGCAGATCTGGGAGGTGTCACGCCTGCAGCGGCTGGGCGGCGCGGCGGCAGTGGCCGCGGACATCGCAGGGAAGGCCGTGTTGACGGTGTCCCCGGACGAGGCCCGCGACCTCATCTGGTCGCTGAACAGTCCGGAGCTGCACCATCTGCTGGTGCACGACAGGGGTTGGGCCCCCCAACGATTCAGCGCCTGGCTTGCCGCCGCGCTGTGCGGCTCGTTGCTGTTGGGGAATGGTTGTGGGGGAACGGCGGCCCGCCCACGGGTTGACGACCAGCGCTCAGTGCTGGGTCTCGAGCGCGTCGCGGATCGGGATCATCTTGACCTGCGCCTCGCGGGCCTCGGTGTCGGGATCGGAGTCGGCGACGATGCCGCAGCCCGCCGTCATCCGGACCGAATGGCCGGAGACGGCGGCGCACCGTAGTGCGATGGCGAACTCGCCGTCGCCGGCGGCGTTCATCCAGCCGACCGGGGCGGCATAACGACCGCGGGGCGATGGCTCCAACTCGCGGATGACCTCCCGGGCCAGATCCGTCGGCGTGCCGCCGACGGCCGCGGTGGGATGCAGCAGCGCGGCCAGCTCCAGTGCGGTCGGGCCGTCCGCCGGCAGGTGCCCGGTGATGTCCGTGGCCAGGTGCGTCAGGTTGGCCAGCTGGAGGGGGTGCGGCCCGTCGGGCACCGCCAGATCCGCGATCTCGGCTCGCAGTACCCGCGCCACCGAGGCGACGGCAAAAGCGTGTTCTGACAAGTCTTTCCGGCTGAGCATCAGGTCGGCAGCGACCGTGTCGCCGACATGCTCTGCCCAGGCCGTGCCGGCCAGCACCCTGGAGGTCACCTCGCCGTCGACCCGTCGGATCAGGGTCTCCGGGCTCGCTCCGACCAGGCCGTCGACCGAGTAGGTCCAGCAGCTGGGATAGGCGGTCGCCAGTTCGCGCAGCAGATGGCGTTCGTCGACGGGATTCTCGGTGGTGGCCTCGAGATCGTGGGCCAGCACCACCTTCTGCAGGCGCCGCGGCCCGGTGCTGGCTCTGATGCGCTCGGTGGCGGCAGCCACCGCCGACGTGAATCCGGCCACCGACAGGCCGGCGTCCGAATAGCTCACCCGGCCTGGGGCCGTGATCGCGGTGGGCTCGAACAAGCCGGGATTGCCGATCACTGTGCTGAAGCACACACCGCCACGAACCCCCACCACGACGGCCGGGATCACCGCGACGGACTCGTCGGTGTCGTCGAAGCCGAGGGACACAAAGGCGATGGGTCCGGTTCCGGGAAGGCCGAGTTCGTCCGAGATGGCGAGATCGGACACCAGAGCGCGGAACCAGGAGCTGATCTCGGCGGCGGCCGATGGCCCCGACGTCGTCATCCGCGCGTGCTCGCCCCAGCTCACCAGACCCTCGCCGTCACGCAGGAACGAGAGCGTGCCGGTGGCCGCCGGGATCGTCGCGATGAGGTCGACGGAGGCCGGCAGCACACGGGTGATGGCCCGGGGCTGAGCGGGGGCGGCGGGGGAGGCGGACACGATGCTCCAGGGTAGACGCCGACGGCGCATGGCCGGGGGGACGAGATCCGGGTCACGATGGCGCAGCCGACCAGACGCACTGCCCAGCAGCCGAATGGACACACTGATCGGTCGAACCGCTGGAGATGCCGAGGCGCTCAGATCGACGCAGCGGCATCGAACCGCTCACGCCAGGCCGATCGGACCGCCAAGGTCCGTTGGTGCCGGCTGCGATGGCGCTACTGGCCAGTACGTGCGGGTCTTCCCACCGACTACGGGGGACCCATCCGCACGTTGTTGACGATCGGGGACCTCCGCGTCGACCAACACCGCGAATTCGGCGCGATCGGTCCACGAAGCACGCCCGGCAACGCCGCTGAGTCGGAACGTCCGGCGGGCAGCCGGTCTGACGTGGTCAGGCGTCCGTCGTTCTGAGGGGCGGTGTCGGTGGGACAGTATTCTCGACCGGTTGGAAATCCTGGGATCTACACTCGGCGCGTGCCCGCCGACGTCTCTCCTTTGATGGGGCGGGCCATGCGCCGAAGAGGCGTGCATCTGCCGCTGCGCCGTCGTCGCCTCGGCCCCGGCGGCGGGTGGCTACTGGCCTCACGGATCGTGCTGGGCGTCATCGGGGCGGTGACTTTGATGGTGCTCGCGCTCGCTGTCGGGATGAGACTCGACGACCGCCAGATCGACGGCCATCTGGGTACTGCGACCGCCACCGTGCTGTCCATCTCGGCGCTTCGAACCGGGATCGAATTCGTCGACGGCGGTGGCGTCACCATCCGCCCGCCGAACGGAGTCCTCTACCCGGGCCTGCTGAACATGGGGCAACGGTTCCAGGTCGAGTACTCGACAGTCGACCCGACCGTCGTGCGCGTGTCGGGCCGGACGGCCGCCGTCGGCAACCTGGTGCTCGCGCTGACGTCGGTGATCAGCTGGGTGATCGGGTTCGGTGTGCACTGGTGGCTGCGTCGCCGTGCGGGCAGGGCCGCCCGTCGCCGGGAACCGGAAGGCCCGACCCGTCGCGCGGGAGCAGGGCCGGTCGTCAGCCGGTGGCGACGCCGACCATCTCCACCACTTCGGCCAGCACCGCCGGCGTAGCGACGATCAGGCCGTCGAGCGGAAGGACGTTCGGGTCGCCGTCGAGGTCGGTCACCACCATGCCGGCCTCGGACGCCAGGCTCAGCGCGGCGGCCACGTCCCAGACGTGGTAGCCGGCGGAGGGCAGCACCGCAGCGGCGGCCCGTCCGAGCGCGACCTGCGTGACGGCCAACGCCGAGGAGCCGACCATGCGCAGCCCGGCGTGGGCGGCCCGCGCCCGATCGATCAGCTCGGCCATCTCCGGCCGCTGGCCGGGCTTGCTCGGCTCGGCGAAGACCAGCGCGCCCGCCAACGACGTCAGCTTGCTCGCCGGCACCCGACGCCCGTTGGCGCGAAGACCCCGACCGCGCGCCGCGGCGTAGATCTGGCCCTGGTACGGGTCGGCGATCACCCCGACGAGAGGGCCGTCGGCATCGACCAGCGCTAGTGAGTAGCAGCACCATGGAATTCCGGCGACGTAGTTGGCGGTCCCGTCGACGGGATCGACGATCCACAGCAGTTCGGGCGAGCCCGGACCGCCCGGAAGTCCCAGGGAGACACCGCGGTCCGGTCCCGGATCGGCTCCGCCATCGGCACCGGAGGACGCCCCGTACTCCTCGCCGAGGACGGCGCTGCCGGGAAATTCGGCGGCGATCACCCGTCGGGTGTGCCGCTCCAACGTGCGATCAGTCTCGGTGACCCAGTCGAACGGATGCGCCTTCGCGCCCGGCGAGGCCAGCGCGCCGGCGGTGGCCGTGATCACCTCCGCGGCGTCGTTGGCCAGCCGCCCGGCAAGATCGAGCGCACGAGAGATGAGCCCGGCCGGGTAGCGGTTGTCCGGGGTCACGGCGTTGATCGCGGGGTATGCCATGAGTCCAGCATGCCTACCCGGTGTGTCGTGATGGTCACCTTGCGATGAACCTGCAGTGCTCATTCGATGACCAAACACATCCCCCGTCGCTCCGCTCGGCCCGGAAAACCTCCCCCCGTCGCTCCGCTCGGCCCTGAACTGCCCCGATGCGGCCGGCGCGCTCGGTACTCTCGAGAGCATGGGACGCGCCGGGCTGGAGAAGAATCCGCAGCAGGTAGCGGCGATGTTCGACGGGGTGGCCGACCGGTACGACCGCACCAACACCCTCCTGTCCTTCGCCCAGGACCGCCGGTGGCGCCGGCACAGCGTCCGGGCGCTCGACCTGATGCCTGGCCGCAAGGTCCTCGACGTCGCTGCCGGGACCGCCGTGTCCACCGAGGAATTGGCCCAGACGGGCGCCTGGAGCGTGGCCGCCGACTTCTCCATCGGGATGCTGGTCGCCGGAGCGTCACGGGGGGTGCCGAAGGTCGGTGCCGACGCGATGAACCTGCCGTTCGCCGATGCCACCTTCGACGCCGTCACCATCTCCTTCGGCCTTCGGAACGTGCAGGAGCCGGAGCGGGCGCTCGCCGAGTTCGCCCGGGTCACCAAGGCCGGCGGCGAACTCCTCGTCTGCGAGTTCTCGCGCCCCCGTCCCGCTCCCATCGGTTGGGTCTACCGCTGGTACCTGGCCAACGTGCTGCCCCGGCTCGCCCGCCGGTTCTCGTCGAATCCGGAGGCGTACACCTACCTCGGCGAGACCATCAATTCCTGGCCCGACCAGCCGTCATTGGCGCGGATGATCACCCGCGCCGGCTGGGCCGAGGTGGCCTGGAAGAACATGACTTTCGGTGTCGTCGCCCTGCACCACGCGGTCAGGCCGGCTGGACCCGGCAACTGAGCCGGAGACGCAACCGACCAAGATCAACTACGGCTCGGCGCGTCGATGCACCCCGCCGTTCCCGCAGGCTTGTGAGCCGTCTTACACTGAGCACGCGCCACTTCGTGAACAGATTCACAATCTCGTCCACGACGCCACCCCGGGGCCTGCCGCCGCACATCCTCGAGGGTGACTGTTCTATCGGCGTGAAGGGAATTAGCGATCATGACCTCATCGAGCAACACCTCGGACAGCGGTACCCCACACGTCCTGCCGGTCCACTCTGCAAGCGGGCAGAGTGCGTCAGGACTGGGCTCGGCAGTACGGCACCCGGACACGAGTGCCGACGTGATCATCGTCGGCGCCGGTCCGGCCGGTTCGACGGCCGCGACCTATCTGGCGCGCTCCGGCGTCGACGTGCTCCTGCTGGAGAAGTCCGTTTTCCCCCGCGACAAGGTCTGCGGCGACGGACTGACCCCCCGCGGTGCCAAGCAGGTGATCGCCCTCGGGATCGACGTCACGGGCGACGACTGGCTGCGCAACAAGGGCCTGCGGGTGGTCGGCGGCGGCATCTCGCTGGAGATGCCGTGGCCGACCTTGCAGGATTACCCCGACTTCGGTCTTGTCCGTCCCCGTCGCGACTTCGACCAGATGTTGGCCGATCTCGCCGTCAAGGCGGGCGCCCGCCTGCGCGTCGGCACCAACGTCAGCGCGCCGATCCGTGACGAACGCACCGGTCGCATCATCGGCGTGCAGGCCAAGACCGAGGACGGCCCGGTCGCCTTCCACGCCCCGCTGGTGATCGCCGCCGACGGGGTCTCCGCCCGAATGGCGCTCGGCATGGGCATCAACAAGCGTGACGACCGTCCGCTGGGGGTTGCGGTCCGCCGGTACTACCACGCGCCGCTCAAGACCCACGACGACTACCTCGAGTCCTACCTGGAACTGTGGGACCGCTCCAACCCCTCCGACCCGAAACTGCTGCCCGGTTACGGCTGGATCTTCGGCCTTGGCGACGGCACCGTGAACGTCGGGCTGGGCATGCTCAACTCGTCGAAAGCGTTCGGGAAGACCGACTACCGCAAGCTTCTCAAGACCTGGCTCGACGGCACCCCGGAGGAGTGGGGCCTGCGCGAGGAGAACGCGATCGGCGGCATCGGCGGCGCCGGACTGCCGATGGGCTTCAACCGCACTCCCCACTACGTCGACGGTCTGGTGCTGCTGGGTGATGCCGGTGGCTTGGTGAACCCGTTCAACGGCGAGGGCATCGCCTACGCGATGGAATCGGCCGCGCTGGCGGCGGAGTCGGTCCTGCAGGCGCTCGCCCGGCCCGAGGGGCCCGGCCGGGAAGCCGCTCTGCAGGGTTACGCGACCGCCATGAAGGAACATCTGGGCGCGTACTACCGGCTGGGGGGTATGTTCTCCACGCTGATCGGCAAGCCGTCGATCATGAAGACGGCCACGAAGCTCGGGCTGCCGCGAAAGCGGTTGATGTACCTGGTTCTCAAGCTCCTGGCCGGCCTCTACGACAGCCGGGACGGCGACTGGGCGGACAAGGTCGTCCGCTCGCTGACCAAGGTGGTGCCGAGTGTCTGAGTGGTAGCGAGTCTCTGAGCGTTGCTGAGCAATACCGA
Source organism: Nakamurella sp. UYEF19 (assembly GCF_040546275.1). Lineage (NCBI taxonomy): Bacteria > Bacillati > Actinomycetota > Actinomycetes > Nakamurellales > Nakamurellaceae > Nakamurella > Nakamurella sp. UYEF19. Next base: position 10,993 of record NZ_JBEPNO010000004.1, read on the forward strand.
AATTCCGGCCGGAGTTCAAGCGTCTAGTGGGACGGGGAGTTCAAGGATGAGCGCCTATCTGCCGATTCTCATCTTGTTGGTGGTGGCGGGTGGGTTTGCCGTCACCAATGCCACCGTGGTGACGGACCTGTTGGGCCCCAAGCGGTTCAACCGTGCCAAGCTCGACGCCTACGAGTGCGGGATCGAGCCGACCCCGCTCCCGGCAGGGACGGCCGGCCGCTTCCCGATCAAGTTCTACCTGACCGCCATGCTCTTCATCGTGTTCGACATCGAGATCATCTTTCTCTACCCGTGGGCCCAGAGTGCCGTCCAGCTCGGGGTTTTCGGTCTGATCGAGATGGGCCTGTTCATCATCACCGTCTTCGCCGCCTACGCCTACGTCTGGCGCCGCGGCGGTCTCGACTGGGACTGACGTCTCGATCGGGACCCAGGCCCGAGCTGTCGCATTCGTAGGTCCCCGCTTCATCCAGCAGTTGGCAACGTTGCCGAGCATCGGAAAGGGAAACCGCCCCATGGGTCTTGAAGAAAAGCTCCCGAACGGCATCCTGCTGACCGGCGTCGAGAAGCTGGTCAACTGGACGCGGAAGGCCTCCCTGTTCCCGGCGACCTTCGGTCTGGCCTGCTGTGCGATCGAGATGATGACGACCGGGGCGCCTCGGTACGACCTGGGGCGCTTCGGCATGGAGGTGTTCCGGGCCTCACCGCGTCAGGCGGACCTGATGATCGTCGCCGGCCGGGTCACCCAGAAGATGGCGCCCGTCCTTCGGCAGATCTACGACCAGATGGCCGAACCGAAGTGGGTCATCGCGATGGGGGTCTGTGCCTCGTCGGGCGGGATGTTCAACAACTACGCGGTGGTCCAGGGCGTCGACCACATCGTGCCGGTCGACATGTACCTCCCGGGCTGCCCGCCGCGCCCGGAGATGCTGATCGACGCGATCCTCAAGCTGCACGCCAAGATCATGGACGAGCCGATGGGGACCTCGCGCGCCGCCGAGAGGGTCGGCAAGCGAACGGATCTCGTGCCGTCCTCGGTCCGCTACGGCCGCAACGGCGTCACCCACGGGCAGCGGTCACCGTCCGACGAACAGCTCGAGGTCTCGGCCCTGGCCGTGGAGAGCGAGCAGTGGAAGGCGGTGCGCCCATGACGGCCCCCGACGGTGCGGCGAACCCGCCCAAGCAGCCCGGGAATCTGGCGCCGGGCGCGGCGTCCTCGGTCGACTCACCTGCCACCCCGGCGAGCGGCGGTACCACCGACGCTTCGCACCAGAGCCCTGCTCCTGGAACCGATCTGGCCACCGCGGCGCTGCACGACCCGACCCCGGCCCTGGCGCCGGTCGGTGTCGAGCGCACCGGCATGTTCGGCGTCAACGGGTCCGGCGATACCTCCGGGTTCGGGCTGCTCGTCAGCGCTCCTTACGCACCGGCCCCGGCCGAGCGGCCGTATGGAGGGCCGGGAGGAGTACTCGGAGCGAGGGACGAGCGGAGCAGTGGCTCCGACCAAGGTCGAGGGGTGTTCGATCAGGTCGCGGACGCGCTGGCTGCGGCGATGGTCGAGCGGAACATCCCGGCGACCGCGCTGCTGCAGACCACCGTTGCGAACAGCGAGATCACCTTCTACCTTGCGCGGGAACATCTCTCGGCGATGTTCTGGGCGTTGCGCGACGATCCGGCGTTGCGCTTCGAGCTGGCCTCGTCCATCTCCGGTGTCGACTACGGGCCGGCCGTTCCCCGCCGTCTGCACGTGGTCTACGAACTGACCTCGATGACCTACCGCCGCCGCATCCGTCTCGAGGTGGCCGTCGGCATCGACGATCCGCACGTTCCGAGCGCGGTCGCGACATACCCGACGGCCGACTGGCACGAGCGCGAGACCTGGGACATGTTCGGCATCATCTTCGACGGACACCCGGGCCTCACCCGGATCCTGATGCCCGACGACTGGGACGGTCATCCGCAACGCAAGGACTACCCGCTGGGCGGCATCCCGGTGGAATACAAGGGCGCGGAGATCCCGGCCCCGGACCAGCGGAGGTCTTACTCGTGAGCATCGTAGTGAGGGACGAACGAGGAGGGGAGCGAGTAACGATGAGCGCCTGCGCGAAGAGAAATGTGACAGTCTCGTGACGGATTTCCAAGATCCAATCTTCGCGGAGGACTTCCTGCCGGACGACGTGCGGGGCGGGGAACCGCGCGCCGCGCGGGGAACGTCGACCACCGAAGGCCGCGTCTTCACCGTGACCGGTGGCGACTGGGACGACATGCTGGCCGAGGGTAACTTCGGCGGGCTCGGCGGCGATGGCGGCGACTCCGACGAACGCATCATCGTCAACATGGGACCGCAGCACCCGTCCACCCACGGCGTGCTCCGGCTGATCCTGGAGATCGAGGGCGAAACCGTCGTCCAGGCCAGGTCTGTCATCGGATATCTGCACACCGGCATCGAGAAGTCGTGCGAGTTCCGGACCTGGACCCAGGGCGTCACCTTCGTCACGCGGGCCGATTACCTGTCGCCCGCGTTCAACGAGGCCGCCTACTGCATGGCGATCGAGAAGTTGCTGCAGATCGAGGTTCCACGCCGTGCCCAGGTGATCCGGGTGCTGCTGATGGAGCTGACGCGCATCTCCTCGCACCTGGTGGCGGTGGCCACCGGTGGCATGGAACTCGGCGCGCTCACCGGTATGACGATGGGTTTCCGCGAGCGCGAGGAAGCGCTGCACCTGATGGAGTTCCTCACCGGCCTGCGGATGAACATGGCGTTCATCCGGCCGGGCGGGGTGGCGCAGGAGCTGCCGGCCGACTCGATCGAGCACATCAACGCCTTCATCAAGAAGATGAAGTCGCGGCTGCCGGAGTACGACAAACTGCTGACGGGGCAACCGGTCTGGAAGCTCCGGACCAAGGGCGTCGGGATCCTCCCGCTGGAAGCCTGCATGCAGCTGGGCATTACCGGGCCGGTGTTGCGATCGGCCGGCCTGCCGTGGGACCTGCGCAAGACGATGCCCTACAGCGGCTACGAGGAGTACGACTTCGAGGTGCCGACCGCGACCGAGGCCGACTGCTACTCGCGCTATCTGTTGCGGGTGGCCGAGATGCACGAGTCGCTGAAGATCATGGAGCAGGCCGTGCAGAAACTGGCCGAACCAGGCCCGGTGATGGTGCAGGACAAGAAGATCGGCTGGCCCGCCCAATTGTCCATCGGCTCTGACGGTATGGGTAACTCGCTCGAGTACATCAAGAAGATCATGGGCAGCTCGATGGAGTCGTTGATCCACCACTTCAAGCTGGTCACCGAGGGTTTCCACGTACCGGCCGGTCAGGCCTACGTCGCGATCGAGAACCCGCGCGGGGAACTGGGTTGCCACGTGGTGTCCGACGGTGGCACCAAGCCGTTCCGGGTGCATCTGCGGGACCCCGGGTTCGTGAACCTGCAGGCGATGCCGGCGATGAGCGAGGGCAGCCTGATCGCCGACGTGGTGGCTGCCGTCGCGTCCATCGACCCGGTGATGGGTGGGGTGGACCGTTGAGCACCTCCTCGCGCATCGGCGTTCCCGAGTTCCTCGCCACCGACGTCGTTTTCGACCAGCTGACGCACGACCGGGCGGTCGAGCTGATCAACCGGTACCCGTACTCCCGGTCGGCGTTGCTGCCACTGCTGCACCTGGTGCAGTCGGTCGAGGGCTTCATCAGCCAGCCCGGGATCGAATTCTGTGCCGAGAAGTTGGCGCTGAGTGCGGCCGAGGTCTCCGCAGTGGCCACGTTCTACACCATGTACAAGCGCCGGCCCTGCGGCCAGCACCTGATCAGCGTCTGCACCAACGCCCTGTGTGCCGTGCTGGGCGGAGATGCGATCTACCGCACGCTGTCCGACCACCTCGGGGTCGGGCACGAGGAGACCGCGGGCGAACCCGGATCGGTCGGGTCGATCACGCTCGAGACCGCCGAGTGCCTGGCCGCCTGCGACCACGGACCGGTGCTGCAGGTCAACTACGAGTACTACGACAACCAGACCCCTGACGGCGCACTGGATCTGGTGATGGCCCTGCAGGCCGGGGACAAACCGGCCCCCACCAGAGGGGCGCCGTTGACCGACTTCCGCACCATCGAACTCGAGATCGCCGGCATCATGCCGGATCTCGTCGCCGAGGTGGCCGGGCCGTCGGTCTCGGAGATGACCCTGCGCGGATCCGTCCTGGCCGAGCAGACCAACCAGACCGCACCAGTGATGCCCGAACACGTCGAGTTCCCGCCGCTCCCGGAGAAGAAGTGACGTCATGACTTCGCCTGATAAAGCAACCTCTGACAAAACAGCCTCTGACAAGGCCCCTGAAGCACCGACGCCGCCGGCCGGCCCGGCCACCCTGACCCCGGTGCTGACCCGTCGCTGGGCCTCGCCGGAGTCGTGGACGATCAAGACCTACCGGCGTCTGGAGGGCTACCAGGCGCTGCCACTGGCCTTGGCCGTCGAGCCCGGCCGGGTGGTCGAGCTGATGAAGAACTCCGGTCTGCGTGGCCGCGGCGGTGCCGGGTTCCCGACCGGGCTGAAGTGGTCGTTCCTGCCGCAGGGCGACGGCAAACCGCACTACCTGGTGGTGAACGCCGACGAGGGGGAACCTGGCACCTGCAAGGACATCCCGTCCATGATGGCCGATCCGCACGCGCTGATCGAGGGCTGCATCATCACCTGTTTCGCCATCCGGAGCGAGTTCTGCGCGATCTACGTCCGCGGTGAGGCGATCCACTCGCTGCGGAGGCTCACCCATGCCGTCAACGAGGCCAAGGCGGCCGGGTTCCTGGGCCGCAACATCCTGGGCACCGGCTTCAACCTGGAGATCGTCATCCACGCCGGTGCCGGCGCCTACATCTGCGGTGAGGAGACGGCACTGCTGGATTCGCTGGAAGGCCGTCGCGGGCAGCCGCGGCTCAAGCCGCCGTTCCCGGCCGTCGCTGGTCTTTACGCCAGCCCGACGGTCGTCAACAACGTCGAGACGATCATGTCCGTGCCCGCCATCGTCATGGGCGGCAGTGACTGGTATCGCTCGATGGGCACCGACAAGTCGCCCGGCCCGAAGATCTACTCGTTGTCCGGGCACGTGACCCGCCCGGGGCAGTACGAAGCGCCGATGGGCACCACGCTGCGGCAGTTGCTGGAGTCCGCCGGCGGCATGCTGGGTGACATCCCGCTCAAGTTCTTCACCCCCGGCGGGTCCTCGACGCCGATCTTCACGCCGCAGCACCTGGACGTCCCGCTCTCCTTCGACGACGTCGCGGCGGCGGGGTCGATGCTCGGCACCACGGCGCTCATGTGCTTCAACGAGACGGTCTCCGTCCCGTGGGCGGTGTGGAAGTGGCTCGAGTTCTACAAGCACGAGTCGTGCGGAAAGTGCACGCCGTGCCGCGAGGGCACCGGCTGGTTGGTGCAGATCCTGCGCCGTGTGGTGTCCGGGTCCGGGACTCTGGAGGACCTCGACACGCTGGTGGATGCGGCCGGCAACATCGCCGGACGGTCGTTCTGCGCCCTCGGTGATGCCGCGGCCACGCCGATCCTGTCCGGCTTCAAGTACTTCCGTCAGGAGTTCGAGGACCTGGTGTCGGGCCGGACCCCACCGGTCGTCGAGTCGCGCCTGCTGGTCGGGGCCCACTGATGACCCAGACAGTGAACCCTCCCGCCATTGGGGGGGCTGACGAGAAGCCCGTCCCCGCGGGGCATGTCCGCCTCACCATCGACGGTGTGGTCGTCGACGCACCCAAGGGTGAGCTCATCATCCGGGCCGCTGAGCGGATCGGTACGGCCATCCCGCGCTTCTGCGACCACCCGCTTCTGGAACCGGTCGGCGCGTGCCGCCAGTGCCTGGTGGAAGTGGAGATGGGCGGCCGGCCGATGCCCAAGCCGCAGGCCTCGTGCACCCAGACGGTGGCCGACGGCATGGTGGTGCGGACGCAGGTCACGTCGCCGGTGGCCGAGAAGGCCCAGCGCTCCAACCTGGAGTTCCTGCTCCTCAACCACCCGCTGGACTGCCCGATCTGCGACAAGGGCGGCGAGTGCCCGCTGCAGAACCAGACGCTGGCCAACGGCGCGGCCGATTCCCGGATGCACGAAGCCAAGCGGGTTTTCACCAAGCCGATCAACATCTCCACCGAGATCCTGCTGGACCGCGAGCGGTGCGTGCTGTGCCAGCGCTGCACCCGCTTCTCCGACCAGATCGCCGGCGATCAGTTCATCGATCTGCTCGAGCGCGGCTCGGCCCAGCAGATCGGCATCAACTCGGCAGAGCCTTTTCAGTCGTACTTCTCGGGCAACACCATCCAGATCTGCCCGGTCGGCGCGTTGACATCGGCGGCCTACCGGTTCCGCTCGCGGCCGTTCGACCTGGTCTCGACACCGACGATCTGCGAGCACTGCGCGGACGGCTGCGCCCAGCGCACCGACCACCGGTCGGTCGGCGTCACCCGCCGCCTGGCTGCCAACGACCCCGAGGTCAACGACGAATGGAACTGTGACAAGGGCCGTTTCGCCTTCACCTACACGAATGTCGGCGACCGCATCACCCGGCCGCTGGTCCGTGGCAGTGACGGGCAGTTGGCCCCGGTGTCGTGGACCGAGGCCATGGCCGCGGCCGCGGACGGACTTGCCACCGCCCGGGACACCGGTGGCGTCGGGGTGCTGACCGGCGGCCGGCTGACCGTCACGGACGCCTACGCCTACGCCAAGTTCACCCGACTTGCGCTGCGCACCAACGACATCGACTTCCGCGCGCGGGTGCACACCCCGGAGGAGGCCGAGTTTCTGGCGGCCAGGGTGACCGGGGTGACGCCGGACACCGGCGGCGTGACCTTCTCCTCGCTGGAGAAGGCGCCCGGTGTGCTGCTGGTCGGGCTGGAGCCCGAGGAGGAGTCGCCGATCCTGTTCCTGCGACTGCGCAAGGCTTCTCGGAAGAATGTCCCGGTGTTCTCTCTCGGGGCGGTCGCCTCTCGGGGCCTGCACAAGATGGCCGGCACCCTGCTGCCGTCGGCGCCCGGCACGGAAGCGTCGGTGCTGCAAGCGTTGTCGGCCGAGGGGTCGGCGGACGCGGGAGTGTCCGACGCTGCCGTCCGCAACCGGGCCGGGTCAGCGCTGCGCAGTGCCGGAGCCGTGGTGCTGGTCGGTGAGCGTGCCGCCGAGATCCCCGGCCTGCTCACCGCGGTGGCCGCGTTCGTCGACGCCACCGGCGCGAAGTTGGCCTGGGTGCCGCGTCGTGCGGGCGAACGTGGTGCGCTCGATGCCGGAGCGATCGGCAACCTGCTGCCGGGCGGTCGCGCGGTGGCTGACGCCTCGGCCCGCCTCGAGGTCGAGACAGCCTGGGGTGCACCGGTTCCCGTGCGGCCGGGTCGTGATACGTCAGGAATCCTGGATGCAGTGGGGGAGGGCGGCCTCGCCGGTCTGCTGATCGGCGGGCTCGAGATCGCCGACCTGCCCGACCCGGCCGCCGCGCTGGCCGCCGTCGCGGCCGCCGGGTTCGTCGTCAGTCTGGAGCTTCGCCGCAGCGCCGTCACGGAGCTCGCGGACGTGGTCTTCCCGGTGGCTGCCGTGGCCGAGAAGGCCGGGGCGTTCGTCAACTGGGAGGGCCGTCACCGTCCGTTCGGCGCGGCGCTCGCGGAGTTCGGCACCCTCGACGAGGGCCGGATCCTGGACACCCTCGGTGTCGAGATGGACGTCGACCTCTACACCCAGACCCCGGTCGCCGCCCGCGCCGACATGGGCCGCCTCGGGGTGAGCGCGGTCCGCGCTCATGAAGTCGTCGATTCCAGCCCCACCCGTCCCAAAACGGCCTCGTTCGTGAGCGCCGGCGAAGTTGATAAGCGCGGGGGCAGGTTTGCGGTGGCGAGCTGGCGGATGGCGCTGGACGGGTCGCGGGGGCTGGACGGCGAGCCGCACCTGGCCGGGACCGCCAAGACCGAGGTCTGCCGGCTGTCCGCCGCGGACGCAGCCCGGCTGCGCCTGGTCGAGGGGGCCGCGGTCCGGGTGACCGGTCCGTCAGGCGGGGTCGTCACCCTGCCGCTGGCCGTCACCGAGATGGTCGACGGCGTCATCTGGCTGCCGGGCCGGATCCGGGAGACTCCGTTGATCGCGCTGCTCGGAGCCACCGCCGGAATCGGCGTGCGCGTCGCAGCAGCAGAAAGGACCGGCGCCTGATGGCGACCGCACTGTCCGCCATCTCGACGGCGATGCTGTCCAGCGGCACACCGCTGCGAGCCGACATCAGCCCCGGTATCAGCAACGACGGTTCCACCCAGGCGCTGCTGGCCGGTGATCCGTGGTGGCTGATGCTGATCAAGGCCGTCATCGTCTTCGTGCTGCTGCTCCTGCTGACGCTGTTCGCCATCTGGTTCGAACGCAAGATCGTCGGCCGGATGCAGCACCGCCCGGGGCCCAACTGGAACGGCCCGTTCGGCCTGCTGCAGTCACTGGCCGACGCCCTGAAGCTGATCTTCAAGGAGGGCATGATCCCGTCGCGCGCCGACAAGATCGTGTTCATCGCGGCGCCGGTGATGTCCGCCATCCCGGCGTTCCTGATATTCTCGATCATCCCGCTCGGCGGCCAGGTGTCGATGTTCGGCCACCAGACCGCACTGCAGATGACGGATCTTCCCGTCGGAGTCCTTGCCGCGCTTGCCTTCTCCTCCATCGGCGTCTACGGGATCGTGCTCGGCGGCTGGGCCTCCGGTTCGACCTACCCACTGCTCGGCGGCCTGCGGTCGGCAGCGCAGCTGATCTCCTACGAGGTCGCGATGGGTCTGTCCTTCGTCGCGGTGTTCCTGTACTCGGGCACGCTCTCCACGTCGGCCATCGTCAACCAGCAGGCGGGCGGCTGGTACGTCTGGCTGCTGCCGGTGTCGTTCATCGTCTACTGCGTCTCGATGGTCGGCGAGACCAACCGTGCACCGTTCGACATGGCCGAGGCCGAGGGCGAACTGGTCGGCGGTTTCAACACCGAGTACACCTCGATGCGGTTCGGCCTCTTCTTCCTGGCCGAGTACATCAACATGATCAACGTCTCGGCGATCGCCACCACGTTGTTCCTCGGCGGCTGGCGGGCGCCGTGGCCGGTCTCGCTGATCCCGGGGGCCAACGAGGGTTGGATCACGCTGGTCTGGTTCTTCATCAAGATCCTGCTCTTCATGTTCGTGTTCGTCTGGCTGCGCGGCACCCTGCCCCGCATCCGCTACGACCAGTTCATGACGCTCGGCTGGAAGATCCTGGTGCCGGTGTCGCTGGTCTGGATCGTGCTCGTCTCGACCGCGCGCGTCCTCAACTCGGCGACCAGCCTGTCCACCCGGCAGGTGCTGCTGTACATGGGCATCCCGCTGGTGGTCATCCTCCTCGCGGCCGCTTTCTGGCCGCAGAAGAGTCCGCCGGACCTCGACGACGACCAGGACGACCTCCTCGCGATCGAGCAGGAGGAGCGCGAACGGGCCGGCTCCGTCGATGGACAGGTGGTCAACCCGCGGCTGGGTGCCTACCCGATCCCGCCGATGGATCTCGTCGTCCCGGTCCCGCCGGTCCGGGCCAGACCGGCGCTGCCGGCGGCCGGATCTCCGGGTAGCAGTTCGGCCACGAACAGCGCCGACACCAGCGAAGGAGCCAGCAGTGTCGTTTCTTGATCCCGTCAAGGGTTTCGGCGTCACCTTCGCCACTATGTTCAAGCCGGTGGTCACCGAGGACTACCCGCGCAACCCGTTGCCCACAGCGCCCCGCTACCACGGACGCCACCAGCTCAACCGTCATCCCGACGGGCTGGAGAAGTGCGTGGGCTGCGAGCTCTGCGCCTGGGCCTGCCCGGCGGACGCGATCTTCGTCGAGGGCGGTGACAACACCGAGGAGGAGCGCTACTCGCCGGGTGAGCGGTACGGGAAGAACTACCAGATCAACTACCTGCGCTGCATCGGATGCGGGCTCTGCATCGAGGCCTGCCCGACCCGGTCCCTGACCATGACGAACGAGTACGAGCTTGCCGATGACGACCGGCAGCGGCTCATCTTCACCAAGGACCGGCTGCTGGCGCCGCTGCTCCCTGGCATGGAGCAGCCTCCGCACCCGATGCGCCTCGGCGACGAGCAGGACTACTACGTCAAGGGTCCGGAGTTGTTGCGGGATCCAACGTTCCGCCGCTCTGCCGAGCACCCCGTACCGGACGGCGGTGCCAGATGACGGCGGCTCTCCAGCTGGCGGCATCGGTCCTGAAGGCAGTGGGCGATGCGGCCACCACGGTCCAGTCCGGCGGCGGCGAGCAGATCGCGTTCTGGATCCTGGCTCCGCTCGCGCTGCTCGGCGCATTGGGCATGGTGTTCGCCAAAGGCGCGGTGCACTCGGCCCTCTGGCTGGTGCTGACCATGCTCTGCCTCGGTTGCCTCTACATGGCGCAGGGCGCGGAGTTCCTCGGATTCGCGCAGATCATCGTCTACACCGGCGCGATCATGATGCTGTTCCTGTTCGTCCTGATGCTCACCGGTCGCGAGGCCGGTGACTCCGTCATCGAGGTGCTCAAGGGCCAGCGGATCAAGGCCACCGTCGTCGGGATCGGATTCGTGGCACTGCTTGTCGCGGCGTTCGTCCGGGCGCTCCGGGGCACCACGTCGGTGGGCCTCGGACCGGTGATGGCCGAGCGCGGCCCGATCGGTTCGCTCGCGGCCGCGCTGTTCACCGACTACCTGTTCCCGTTCGAACTGACCAGCGCACTGCTGATCACGGCGGCCGTCGGCGCCATGGTGCTGGCCCATGTCGAACGCGCTCCGGGTGAGAAGAAGACCCAGCGTCAGCGGGTCAACGAGCGCATGCGGTCCGACCGGATGTCACCGCTGCCCGGCCCGGGTGTCTTCGCCACCTCGTCGTCCAACGCCACGCCGGCCCTGCTGCCGGACGGCAGCATCGCACCGGGATCGGTCTCGAACCTGGTGGAGCGCAGCGAGAGTGTGCGCGTCACGGCCCGCAACTCGGCCGGTCGTTCGCTGGCCGCACTCGAGACCGCGGAGCATCCCCACCGAGTCGACGTGGTGGATCCAGCCGATCAGGTTGACCCGGCAGACCGGGACCACCCTGTCTCCACCGAGAACGGCCACCACCGATGATCGCCCAGAACTACCTCATCCTCTCCGCGCTGCTGTTCGGCATCGGCGCTGTCGGAGTGCTGGTGCGGCGCAACGCCATCGTCGTGTTCATGTGCATCGAGCTGATGCTCAACGCGGTCAACCTCTCGCTGGTCACCTTCGCGCGGATGCACGGCAACCTCGACGGGGTGCTGATGGCCTTCTTCGTGATGGTCGTCGCCGCGGCGGAGGTCGTCGTCGGCCTGGCGATCATCATGTCCATCTTCCGGAGCCGGCGGAGTGCCTCCGTCGACGACGCGAACCTGCTGAAGTTCTGACGGGGCGGGGAATCAACCTGTGACACCTCATCTGCTCGGCGCCGAGCTCGTGAACGGCGCCGCGCTGCTGCACAGTGCGGCCGCCGAGGCTCCCGCGGTTCCGGCCTCCGGGGTGGGCAGCATCGCCTGGCTGCTCCTGCTGCTGCCGATCCTCGGGGCGGTGGTGCTGCTCGTCGGCGGCCGTCGGCTCGATCGGGTGGGCCACTGGATCGGTTGCGCCACGGTGATTCTCGCCTTCGTCCTCGGGGTGGCGATCTTCTTCTCCACCACCGGATCGGCCGCTGTGGACCGGATCCACTCGGTGCAGCTGTTCTCCTGGTTCTCGGCCGGGACTCTCGACGTCAACCTCGATCTGCGCCTGGATCCGCTCTCCCTGACGTTCGTGCTGCTGATCACCGGCGTCGGATCGCTGATCCACATCTACTCCATCGGCTACATGTCGCACGACCCGGAACGGCGCAAGTTCTTCGCCTACCTCAACCTGTTCGTCGCCGCGATGCTGCTGCTGGTGCTCGGTGGTGGGTTCGTGTCGCTGTACTTCGGGTGGGAGGGAGTGGGTCTCGCCTCCTACCTGCTGATCGGTTTCTGGTCCGACCGCCCCGCCGCCGCCACCGCGGCGAAGAAGGCCTTCCTGATGAACCGCGTCGGTGACGTCGGTCTGGCCCTGGCCATCTTCCTGATGTACAAGGAGATGGGAACCACCTCGTACGACGGGGTTTTCGCGGCCATCCCGAACGTGTCGTCGGGCACCGTCACGGCAATCGCCCTGCTGCTGCTGCTCGGCGCGTGTGGCAAATCGGGCCAGGTGCCGTTGCAGGCCTGGCTTCCCGACGCCATGGAGGGCCCGACGCCGGTCTCGGCCCTGATCCACGCCGCGACCATGGTCACCGCCGGCGTCTACCTGATCGCCCGCTCGTCGCCGATCTACAACCTCACCTCCGACGGCCGGTTGGTGGTCACCATCATCGGCGCCGTCACCCTGCTGGTCGGCTGCATCGCCGGCTGCGCGAAGGACGACATCAAGAAAGTCCTTGCCTACTCGACGGTCTCGCAGATCGGTTACATGTTCCTGGCCGTCGGGCTCGGCTCCGGGGTGTACGCCCTCGGCATCCTGCACCTGCTGACCCACGGCTTCTTCAAGGCCGGGCTGTTCCTCGGGGCCGGCAGCGTGATGCACGGTATGAACGACGACGTCGACATGCGTCACTACGGCGGTCTGTGGCGGAGGATGCCGATCACCTTCGGCACCATCGCGTTGGGATACCTTGCGCTGATCGGGTTCCCGTTCCTGTCCGGCTACTTCTCCAAGGACCCGATCATCGAGGCCGCGTTCTCGGCCGGCGGAGCCAAGGGCGCGCTGCTCGGCGGGGCCGCACTGCTGGGTGCCGGACTGACCGCCTTCTACATGACCCGACTGATGATCATGACCTTCTTCGGCGAGGAGCGCTGGAAGAAACTCGAGTCCCCTGACGGCAGGGCTTATCACCCCCACGAGTCGCCCCTGGTCATGACCGTTCCGATGATCATCCTGGCCATCGGTTCCGTAGGCGCCGGCGCGTTTCTCGCCGGCGGGGACCGGCTGATGAACTGGCTGGCGCCCGCGGTCGGGGAGTTCGTGGAGCCGCATCCGCCGGTCGCGAAGATCGTCATCACCATCGGCACGCTGGTGGTCGTCGCGCTCGGCGCCGGCATCGCCTACCTGGTGGTCGGACGTCAGCCCGTTCCGGTGGCCCGGCCCGAGAAGGTCGGTGTACTGGTGCGTTTCGCCCGCGCCGACGCCGGTGGCAACGCGATCAACGAGGCTCTGGTGGCCCGCCCGGGCCTCGTGCTCGGGGAGGCACTGCTGTTCGCCGACACCCGCGGTGTCGACGGCGCGGTGAACGGTCTGGCGACCGGACTCAGCGCCCTGTCGACCCGATGGCGCCGCTGGCAGAGTGGTTTCGTCCGCGCGTACGCCCTGTCCATGCTGTCCGGCACCTTCCTGGTCGTCGCCGCCCTGCTGCTGGTGAGGTTCGCATGATCCGCGCATACAGAAGTGCCCCGCGCATACGGAACTGCCCGAAACTGGCGGTTTTCGGCTCTTTTTGGGCTGATTCATATGCGCGGTCCAGTGCGGATGACGCGCGCTCCAGTGCGGATGACGCGCGGCCGACTGCGAACGGTGGGGTTTTCGCATGAATGGCTTCCCCTACCTCCTCATTCTCGTCGCACTCCCGCTCATCGGGGCGGGCGTCGTCGCGGCGATGGGCGGAGCGCCCGCGCGCACCGTCAAGGTCACGGCGCTCGGCTTCTCGCTGGTCGAGCTGGTGATCGCCGGCGCCCTGTGGGTCGCCTACCGACATGACCTCACCGCCTACAGCGAACAGAAGCAGTTGGCCGGCGCCCCGCCCTTTCGCGAGACCTTCTCGGCCGACTGGATTCCCACCTTCGGCATCCACTTCTCCCTTGGCGTTGACGGCATCTCGCTGGTGATGATCGCGCTGATCGCCTTCCTGGTGCCGATCGTGCTCGGGGCGTCGTGGGAGGAGAAGTTGCCGGCGGGTCGCACCATCGGCGGGTACTTCGCGCTGATCCTGGTGATGCAGGCGGCGATGACGGGCGTCTTCGCCGCGACCGACGTGTTCGTGTTCTACGTGATGTTCGAGGTCATGCTGATCCCGATGTACTTCCTCATCGGCGCGTTCGGCGGCCTGCGCGGCACTTACGCGGCGACCAAGTTCTTCCTGTACTCGCTCATCGGCGGCCTGCTGATGCTGGCGTCGATCATCGGGCTGTTCATCGCCTCCGGACGGGTGGCGTCCCGCGTCGCGGCCGGGCTCGGCGGCACGCTGGACTGGGCGACGCTGCGCGGTATCGCCCACGAGATCCCGACGTCGACCCAACTCTGGATCTTCGCCGGATTCGGTATTGCCTTCGCGATCAAGGCGCCACTGGTGCCGCTGCACACCTGGCTGCCCGACGCCGGTTCCGAGGCCCCGGTCGGTGCGGGCACGCTGCTCGTCGGCGTGCTGGACAAGGTCGGCACCTTCGGATTCCTGCGGATCTGCCTGCCGCTGCTGCCGGCCGCGTCGAGCAAACTGGCCTGGCTGATCATCACGCTGTCGGTGATCGGCATCATCTACGGGGCGATCGTCGCGGCCGGGCAGACGGATCTCAAACGGTTCGTCACCTACACGTCGATCGCGCACTTCGGCTTCATCGCGCTGGGCGTCTTCGCGTTCACCACCTCCTCGATCAGCGGCGCCGTGCTCTACATGGTCAACCACGGCCTGGCCACCGCGCTGCTGTTCCTGGTGGTGGGCATGCTCACCGCCCGCGGTGGCTCCCGGAACATCGCCGACTACGGCGGGGTCTGGAAGGTGGCGCCGGTCCTCGGTGGGTTCTTCCTGATCGGCGCGCTGGCCACCATTGCGATGCCAGGGACCAACTCCTTCATCTCCGAGTTCATGGTGTTGATCGGTACGTTCAGCCGGCATCCGGTCTGGGCGAGCATCGCCACCACCGGCATCGTCTTCGCCGCCCTCTACATGCTCTGGATCTTCCAGCGCACCATGACGGGCCCGGTGCGCGGATCGGCGGTGCTGGCCGACGGCGCCGGACCAGATGGCAGCGGACCTGACGGCCCGGGATTCGACAGCACCGGATTCGACGGTCGCGCCACAGATATCAGCACGGGAGGCGGATCCGTCGCCCATGGCGGCGCCGTCGCCACCCATGCGCCGGTGAAGGTCAAGGTCCGCTTCGGGGACCTGAGCAGGCGCGAGATCGCCGTGCTCACACCTCTTGTCGTCCTGGTGGTCTTCCTCGGGCTCTACCCGCGTCCGGTGCTCGACGTCATCAACCCGACTGCTGCGCAGACGGTGGCGGATTCGTGCCACGTCGACCCGACGCCGACCGTTCCGCTCGCCGGTGCAGCAGCCAACAGCACGTTGACCATCACGGAGGGATCGTGCTGAACATCCTGATGACGGCCGCGCCCAGCGATCCGATCGCGGCGCCGTCCATCGACCTGAACGCCGTCATGCCGGTGATGATCGTCCTCGGGGCCGCCTGCCTCGCCGTGGTGGTCGAGGCGACTCTGCCCCGCGCACAGCGGTACGCGACCCAGCTGACGCTGGCGGTGGTGGCGATCGTCGCCGCCGGCGCCTGGACCATCACCGAGGGCATCAAGCAGCGGTACGCGGTGACCTTCTCCGGCGCCATCGCCGTCGACGGCGGCACCTACGTGATGTGGGGGGTGCTGCTCGCGCTCGCCCTGGTCTCGGTACTGCTGATGGCCGACAGAGTCTCGGAACCCGGCGGTGCCTTCGCGGCGCAGGCCTCGGTCCGGGTGGGCTCCACCCGCGACCGGACGCAGACGGCCGTCGCCGTCCCGATGCAGACCGAGGTCTTCCCGCTGACCCTGTTCGCGATCGGCGGGATGCTCGTGTTCCCGGCATCCTCTGATCTGCTGACCCTGTTCGTCGCGCTCGAGGTGCTCTCGCTCCCGCTCTACCTGCTCTGCGGGCTGGCCCGCCGGCGCCGGCTGATCTCCCAGGAGGCGGCCGTCAAGTACTTCCTGCTGGGCGCCTTCACCTCGGCGATCCTGCTCTACGGGATCACGCTGATCTACGGCTACGCCGGTTCGATCAAGTTCTCCGAGATCGCGGCCAAGGCCACCGCCGGCGGATCGAGCGACGTCCTGTTGATGGTCGGCATCGGGCTGCTCGTCGTCGGTCTGCTCTTCAAGGGCTCGGTCGGGCCGTTCCACCTCTGGACGCCTGACGTCTACCAGGGCGCGCCGACGCCGGTCACCGCTTTCATGGCCGCGTGCACCAAGGTGGCTGCCTTCGCCGCCATGCTGCGCGTCTTCCAGGTCGCCATCGGACCGATGTCCTGGTCGTGGCGCCCGGTGATGTGGGTGGTGGCGATCGCCTCCATGCTGATCGGCGCGATCATCGGCATCACCCAGACCGACATGAAGCGGATCCTGGCGTACTCCTCGGTCGCCCACGCCGGATTCATCATCCTTGGCGTCATGTCGCTGAGCCAGCGCGGCGCGTCCGGCACCATGTTCTACCTGCTCACGTACGGGTTCGCCACCGTCGGCTCGTTCGCCGTGTTCACCGTCGTCCGCAAGGGCAACGGCGAGGCGTCGAACCTCTCCGACTGGGCCGGGTTGGCGCGGCGTTCGCCGATCCTTGCCGCCATCATGAGCCTGTTCCTCCTGTCGTTCGCCGGGATCCCGCTGACCAGCGGCTTCATCGGGAAGCTCAGCGTGTTCACCGCCGCGGTGGACGCGGGCATGGCACCGCTGGTCGTGGTCGCCATGATCGCCACCGCGATCACCGCGTTCTTCTACCTCCGGATCGTGGTGCTGATGTACTTCGCGGCCCCGCGCTCCGGGGTGGACGCCGCCGGCGAACCCACGTCGGAGGCCTTCGTGGTCGTGCCCGGCGTGCTCACCGGAATCGTCATCGGCGTGAGTGCACTGGTGACGTTGGTCATCGGTATCGTTCCGCAGCCCTTCCTGGACGTGCTGCACGTCCCCTGGCCGCTGCTGTCGTGACCAGGGGCCGGGCCGACGCTGCCGTAGGGTCGTAGGGGTGAACGCACCGACCATCCTCGCCGGTATCGAGCTTGCCGACCCGGCTCTGGCCGCTCGTGTGACGACCGGTCTTGCCCGCGTCGAAGAAGTTCTCGAACGGGAGATGGCCAGCGAGTTCGACTTCGTGACCGAGGCCGCATCCCACCTGATGCACGCCGGCGGGAAGCGATTCCGCCCGCTGTTCACCCTGGTGGCCGCCGGCGTCGGGCCGCACCCTGAAGCCGAGCAGGTGGTGATTGCCTCGGCCGTGGTCGAGCTCATCCACCTGGCCACGCTCTACCACGACGACGTCATGGACGAGGCCGACCTCCGCCGGGGCGCCAAGTCGGCCAACGCCCGCTGGGACAACTCGATCGCCATCCTCACCGGCGACTTCCTCTTCGCCCACGCCTCGCGGCTGGTCGCCGACCTCGGTCCGGATGCCGTGCGGATCATCGCCGACACCTTCGCCGAACTGGTGACGGGGCAGACGAGGGAAACCGTCGGACCGAAGCCCGGTGCGGACGCCATCGCCCATCACCTGACCGTCCTCGACGAGAAGACCGCCGCCCTGATCGACACGTGCGCCCGCTACGCCGGGATGTTCTCCGGGGCGACGGCTGCGGAGACTGCCGCCCTGCGTCGCTTCGGGCGGGCCGTCGGCGTGGCCTTCCAGCTCTCCGACGACATCATCGACGTCGCCTCCGACGAGTCCGGCAAGACTCCCGGCACCGATCTTCGGGAAGGCGTCCCGACCCTGCCGGTCTTCTACACGCTGGCCGACCCGTCGTCCGACCCGCGGTTGCGCGAACTGGTGTCCGGGCCTATCCATTCCGAGGACGAACTGGCCGAAGCGGTGCGGTTGCTCCGCGCCTCCGCCGGTCTCGCGCAGGCCAGGACGACCCTGGACAACTACGCGACGACGGCGCTGGCCGAACTCGACAACCTGCAGCCGTCCGCCTCCCGCGACGCGCTCGTCTCGCTCACCCACTTCGTGGTCGCCCGCACCCGCTGAGCAGCAGCGGAGCCGGCGACGGCAGTTCGCCCGCATGACCGACAGCAGGTAACGCGGTTGACGCGGGTGGGTTCGACCGATGTGGGAGCGGCGAGCGAGAGTGGCGTCGTGAACATCGACCCGCAGTGGTTGCACGAGACGTTCGGCTCGTGCGGGGCATCGGCGCTGGAGGCGATCGCTGGCGCGGCTGCTCCCCGGCCGTGCCAGGGCGATCTGGGATGCGTCAGCTCGGGAGGGGTTGCAGCGACTTCTCCCGGCGACCGGTGCGGCGCGCTTCGCGGATCCCGCCGACGGACAGCAGGAGCAGCGCCGCCCAGACCAGGACGAATCCGATCCAGCGGGCCCCGCTCATCTGCTCGTGCAGCAGTACGACTCCGATGAGGAACTGCACCACGGGCGTCAGATACTGCAGCAGGCCAAGGATGGATAGCGGCAGCGCCCTGGCCGCGGCAGCGAACGCCAGCAGCGGACCGACGGTGATGACGCCCGACGCCGCGAGCAACAACACGTGGCCGACACCATGCCCGGTCAGGGTCGAGCCGCCGTGGATCGAGAGGAATAGCAGGAAGCCCAGCGCCGGTAGGAGGAGCACCATGCCCTCGGCCGTCAGCGATGCCGTCGGTGGAAGCCTGACCACCTTCTTGATCAGGCCGTACAGCCCGAAGCTCCCCGCCAGGATCACTGCGATCCACGGGAAACGTCCGCCGGCGATCGAGATCACCAGTACCGCGCACGTGCCGACCACTACTGCGGCCCACTGCAGGGCTCGCAACCGCTCGTGGAACACCACGACGCCTAGCAGGACGCTGAACAGTGGATTGATGAAGTAGCCCAGCGCTGCCTCGACCACGTGTCCGGAGTTGACCGCGTAGATGTAGACGCCCCAGTTGACCGAGATCGCCATCGACGCTGCGATCACCAGGCCCCAGGTCCGACCGGTCATCGAGATGATCATCCGCCACTGGCGCAGGGCGGTCACCACCACACCCATCACGAGCAGGGACCAGACGACCCGATGGGCCAGGATCTCGCCGGCGTCGGCCGGCTCCAGCAGTGGCCAGAAGAGCGGGAACAGACCCCAGAATCCGTAGGCCGCAATACCGAACAGGATGCCCCGGCGCATGATCAGGCCCGGCTGTCGAGGACGTTGGGTCGATCGAGCACGGTGGGTCGATCGAGCAGGGTGGACAGGACGATCCGGGACTCGGTGCGCGAGACGCCGTCGGCGGCACGCAAGCGCTCGAGTGCCTGCTCGAAGTGGGCCATGTCGGCGGCTCGCACATGCACCAGCACGTCGGCATCGCCGGAAACCGTGTAAGCCGCAACAACTTCGGCAATAGGGGACAGGATCGCCCGGATCCGCGTTGGCGTGATGTTGCCCCCATAGGTGACGGCGACGAACGCCTCGGTGTGCCAGCCAACGGATCCGGGGTCGACGCGGGCGGTGAACCCGGTGATCACACCCTCCGCGCGCAGTCGGTCCACCCGCCGTTTCACCGCCGGTGCGGAGAGCCCGACCGACTCACCGACCTCGCGAAACGATGAGCGGGCGTCTTCGACCAGACACGAAATGATGTGGTGATCGATCGAGTCGAGTTGCAACGAATCGCTCCTTCAGCAATGTCCGACGGTGCGATCCTACGGTCGGTTCAGGGACCGACCGGTACGGCGCAGGCGTCGGAATGGCCTGGCAGCAGGTATCGGTGCCCCGCCACCCACCGGTAGGCCAGAGCCGCCAACCAGGACACCGGCGGCACGGTCATCAAGGAACCGAGCAGCCGCCAACCGAACCGTGGCTGCCACATCAGCACGGATGCCGCCGCCTCGTGACCGGCGGTGACGGTGCGGTCGGCAGCGACGAACTGCACCGCCGCCATCGCCTGCGCCATGGTGAGGCCGTAGCCGGCCAGGTCTGCATTCTGCAGAGCCTCGGCGCTCGGCATCACCGTCAGGAAACGGCGCCCCTGGACCAACGACCACTGGCAGAAGCCGCAGTCACCGTCGTAGATGATCACCGGCGGCCCGGCAGACACCGGCGGCCCGGTGACCTCGGACAGGCCCGGAGTCATCGGTAGTTGGTGAATTGCAGGGCCACTTCGAGGTCGGCCGCCTTCAGCAGCGCGATGACGGCCTGCAGATCATCCCGCTTCTTGCCCGACACCCGCAGCTGGTCGCCTTGGATCTGGGCCTGCACACCCTTGGGCCCCTCGTCGCGGATCTTCTTGGAGATCAGCTTCGCCTGGTCCGACGCGATGCCCTGGACCAGCTTGCCGGCCGCCCTGTAGATCTTTCCGGACTGCGCAGGCTCGTCCATGTCGAGCGCGCGCATCGAGATGCCCCGCTTGATCAGCTTCTCCTTGAAGACGTCGATCGCGGCCAGGCAACGCTCCTCGGTGGAGGAGGTGATGGTGACCCCTTCCTCGCCGGCCCAGACGATGGACGACTCGGTACCGCGGAAGTCGAAACGCTGGCTCAGCTCCTTGGCCGCCTGGTTCAGGGCGTTGTCCGCCTCCTGACGGTCGACCTTGCTCACGATGTCGAACGACGGATCAGCCATCTCCGGTTCCTTCCTCTTGTTCCTGCGCCCACTGCTGTCAAGTGCAGTCCATCGACCCACTGCAGTCCATCGACCCACTGCAGTCCATCGACCCACTGCAGTCCATCGACCGCCACTGCCTGGCCACTGCGACCACGGTCGACGCTACCGCCAACCACCGAGCCGTTCCGCGACTGGATCGGTGCCCTCACGAGCCGATTGGGATCCTGGGCAGCTGCCTAGTAATGTTCACGCCGCAGTACGGACGGCGAAGACGGGTAGTTGCGAAGGTTCGTCCGAGGTACGGCAGGTTGCCCGAGTGGCCAAAGGGAGCTGACTGTAAATCAGCCGCGCAAGCTACGGGAGTTCGAATCTCTCACCTGCCACCACCACCGCCGGCCCCGCGTCCCCGTAGACGCGGGGCCGTTCTTCTGCGGGTTCTGTCTTTCTCAGGTCTGATGCTCTTGGTCAGGACGGTGACATTTCCCCGGTCGGGACGGTTCCGTACACCCCTTCAGGGGCCCGTCGAGAACAGCAGAGTGAAAAAGCCTGGATCAACGGGGTATTTAGCGGCCGATAATCGCCAATGAGCCACCGTGAAGTTACGCTCTGCTCATGGTGGGTCGCTCTGGAGCGCACCGCCCGACGCTTAGCCGGGTCACGCCCACCATTCGGCGGCATCCAGCCGCCGTCGTGCTGTGAACGCGAAAGGCGCTGTCGTGCCGGATCGAGCGCATCGTACGTACCCGAGCCGTCGGGTGCATGCTGCGATCGCCGCTGCCAGTGCTGGCGCAGCCGTCATCCTCTGGTACTTCGCGGTCAACGCCAACAACGTGCATGTGTCGCACACGGCCCTCTGGGTCGGCGGCGCCGGCCTGGTGATCGCGTTCATCGGTAGCGAGACGCTCTCGTTACGGGTGGAGTGGAAAAAAGAAACCTTCCTGATCAGCCTGTCAGAGCTTCCGTCCGTCTACGGGCTGATCATCCTGCCGGGCTACGTGGTGGGGATCTCGCACCTCGTGGCCGGGTTGATCGTCTACCTGGTCCGCCGCGACAAATGGAGCTCGATCCGGGCCAACCTGGCGATCGTCGCGGCAGAGTCGGGTCTTGCCGCGCTGATCACCGCGACGGTGAAGGTCGGCACCCAGGGCGGGCACCCGCTGCTCGGAGCGGCCATCGGCGGGGTGGTCGCGGCGCTGGCGTCGACGCTGGTCGTTCGTTTCACGTACTGGTTGATCGGCACCGCGGAGCCGCTGCTGAGCATGGTGTCGAGGTGCGTGGTCGCGGCCGGCACCTGCGCCCTGCTGGCCCTCGTCGCCTTCTCCTTGCTGACGTCGAAATCGCAGCCCACCGGATTTCTGCTCTGCGTTGGCCTGGCCGTCGTCGCCGCGGTCCTGTACCAGACCTACTCGCGGTTCCTGCGCCAGCACACCGATCTCTCCCGGATGTACTCCTTCGGCCGACGCCTGACGGTGGTCAACTCGGAGGCCTCCGACTGGCAGGAGTTGATCGAGCAGATCCGCGACCAGCTCAACGCCAAGGTCGCCCTGATCCACCTGAACGAACCCGCCAGTGGATTCCAGACCTTGGCAGTCGGTCCCGACGGCCCCCTCGATCTGGCCGCTCCGCAGGCCGACGACCCGTTGCTCCAGCTGGCCGAGTCGTCCGGGCGGGCGCAGGCATCGACCGATCAGACGACCGACCCGGTGATCCTCCGGGCGCTGGCCGATCGTCAGGCCTGGGACGTGTTGACAGTCCCGCTGCGCTCGGGCGACCGGGACCGGGGATACATCGAGGTCCGCGACCGGCTGAGTCGCTGGGGCCGTTTCCGGGAGAACGACCTGACTCTGCTGGAGACCCTGTCCAGCCATGTCGCCACCGCGCTGGACAACCTGCGGCTGCTGGAGACCCTGCGGCACGAGGCCTACCACGACGCCATCACCGGCCTGCTCAACTGGCGTGGCCTGACCGTGGAGATCGAGTCGTCGCTGGCCACCGGGTCGATCAGCGCCGTCATGCTCGTGCAGCTGGACATCCTGCCCGAGGTCAACAATGCGATCGGGCACGACCGCGGGGAGCAGCTGCTGTCGGCGGCCGGTCTCCGACTGGTGACGGCCGTCGGCGAGGACCGGATGGTCGGCCACATCGAATCCGACCGGTTTGCGGTGCTGCTCCGCAACACCCCGGGGGTCGGCCTGCTCGACAAGGCCGCTGAACTGCTCGAGATCGTCGGCCGGCCCTATTCGCTGGACGGCATCGAGGTCGACCCGCACGCCCACGTCGGGATCGCCCACGTCACCCTGACCCAACCGGGGGCCGGGAACCCGCACACCGGCTTGGAGGTCAGCCCCGGCCCGGAGGACGTCACCACCCTGCTGCAGCGGGCCGAGATGGCGCTGATGGCGGCCCAGTCGTCCGACGAGCCGATCAGGACGTACGGGGCCAGCATGGGCCAGGTGTTTCGACGTCGGTTCCAGCTCGTGACGCAGTTCCGCAAGGCCGTCGAGGACGGCCTCGTCACCGTCCACTACCAGCCGAAACTGGACCTGAAGGACCGCGAGCTGGTGGGTGTCGAGGCCCTCGTCCGGTGGACGCACCCTGAGTTCGGGCCGGTCTCGCCGGCGGAGTTCGTCGAGGCCATCGAGGCCACCGGCTCCATCGACACGCTCCTGGGTCACGTGCTGGAGATCGTCCTGACGCAGGTGGCCGCCTGGCGTGCGCGCAACATGAAGATCAGCGCCGCCGTGAATCTCTCCGTGCGCAACCTGTCGGGGCCGAACTTCCCGCAGACCATCCAGAACGCGCTGGAGCGGCACGGGGTGCCCCCCGAACTGTTGACCTTCGAGATCACCGAGTCGAGTGTCATGGCGGATCCGGAGCGGTCGTTGCCGATCCTGCGCGAGCTGCACTCGATGGGCATCCGGCTCTCCGTCGACGACTTCGGTACCGGCTACTCCTCGCTGGCCTACCTGCGGCGACTTCCGATCGACGAGATCAAGATCGACAAGTCCTTCGTCCAGGGCATGGTGACCGACCTTTCCGACCACGCCATCGTCCGGGCCATCATCGACCTGGGCCATTCGCTGGGTCTGCGCGTGATCGCCGAGGGCGTGGAGGAGGAGGCCGCCCGCGACGCCCTGCGCTCGCTGAACTGCGACGAACTGCAAGGCTTCCTGTTGGCCCGTCCGATGCCGATCGAGAAGCTCGAGGCCTGGCTGACCACCCGGACCGTCAAGACGCCGTCCCTCGGCGCGAACGCACAGGTCCTCCGGCTGGTCGGCTGATCCGTCCGGCTGCGGTGAACTGCGGTTTTCGCCTCCGGGGGAGGGTGAGCTATAGTTGCCGAGGCTCTCAGGCGGGCGGTTGTCCACCTGGGAGCAGCACCTTGTGCAGTGACAGATCTTGTGCAGAGCCAAATTACCGGCAGGATGTAGTGCAGGCCCCTTTAGCTCAGTCGGTAGAGCGTCTCCATGGTAAGGAGAAGGTCTACGGTTCGATTCCGTAAAGGGGCTCGGAGATGCTCAGCGGTCACCCCGGTGGGCGTCGCACGGGAACACGAGGCCCGCTCCGGCGGGACAGCTCACGGAACAGGTGAGGTCATCTCGGTGTTGCCACGTGGCGGTGTAGCTCAGCTGGTTAGAGCGAGCGACTCATAATCGCTAGGTCGCCGGTTCGAGTCCGGCCATCGCTACCACGGTCACCAGCCCGCGAGTCTTTCCAGACCTCGAGGGTTGCGGTGATCTCCACCTGGCCGCCTCCGTGTGGCCAAATGCCCGAGAGCTCGTAGGCCGTCCGACCCACGTGCTCGCAATCGCACCGCAAGTAGAAGAAAGAGGCAGCTGACGTGGCCGCCACCGACGTACGCCCGAAGATCACGCTCGCCTGCGAGCAGTGCAAGCACCGCAACTACATCACGCGCAAGAACCGACGCAACGATCCCGATCGTCTCGAGATCAAGAAGTTCTGCCCGAACTGCGGCGTCCACCGCAACCACAAGGAAACGCGCTAACTTCCGTGGCCCTGGATCAGTCGTTCGTCGGCCGCACGTTCTCCCCCGTGGAGCCGTACGTCGTCGGGATCGAGAAGATCCGGGAGTTCGCTTCGGCAATCGGTGACGACAACCCGATCAGCCACAGCACCGAGGCGGCCGCTTCCGCCGGACACGGCGGCCTGGTCGCGTCGCCCACCTTCGCCATCGCGGCGGTGGCACGCGCCCAGGACGCCGTCGTTTTCGACCCCGCGCTCGGGCTGGACTTCTCCCGCGTCGTCCACGGGGACCAGCGCTTCGTCCACCACCGGCCGATCATCGCCGGTGACGTGCTGACCTGCAGCGTGACCGTGGATTCCATCAGAGCCCTCGGTTCCAACGATGTGCTGACGCTCCGCGCCGAGCTCACCCTCGCCGACGGAACCCCGGTGACGACCGCGGTGTCCTCGCTGGTCGCCAGGGGCACGGCGTGACGATCCACTTCGACGCGCTCGCCGTCGGGGAAGCGATCCCGGCCGCGTCGTATCAGCTCACCCGTGACCGGCTGGTCCGCTACGCCGGCGCGTCGGGCGACTTCAATCCGATCCACTGGAACCCCCGCGTCGCCACGGATGTCGGCCTACCCGACGTCATTGCGCACGGGATGCTGACCATGGCCACCGCCTCGCGGGCCGTGACCGACTGGGTCGGCGACCCCGCCGCCGTCCTCGAGTACTCCGTCCGGTTCACCAGGACCGTGGCCGTGCCCGACGACGGCGTCGGCGCCCTGCTCGAGGTGACCGGCGTGATCGGCGCACTCGACCCCGATGCCCGCACCGCCCGTGTGGACCTGACGGTCAAGGCCGCCGGCGTCACGGTGCTGGGCAAAGCCCGCGTGGTAGTACAGCTCTAAGTGGTGAAGCTTTTCGGCGGTAGCCGGGAAACACGTGGATGCATCGCAAGGCGGGCGAGGAAGCCGATACCGGTGTTGTATCGGTGACGAGCCCAACGCCGCGAGGCGCCGCGTGAGCCCTGGTACCCGGTCAGTCCTTGGCGGTGCGGAGATATTCGCCCATGCGGAGCACACCGGCCTCCAGGTCCTCATCGCCCAGGGCGTAGGAGAGACGGAAGTAACCGGGTGTGCCGAAGGCCTCGCCTGGCACCACCGCCACCTCGGCGTGCTCCAGCACCAGCGCCGCCAGCTCCGCGGAGGACGACGGCCGGACCCCGCCGAAGTCCTTGCCGATCAGGCCGCTGACCGACGGATAGCAGTAGAAGGCGCCCTTCGGCTCCGGGCAGGTCACGCCCGGGATGTCCGAGAGCAGGCGGACCATCAGCTTGCGCCGGCGGTCGAAGGCCTCGCGCATCATCTCCACGGCATCCAGCGGCCCGCTGACAGCTTCCAGCGCCGCCCGCTGCGAGACGTTGGCGACGTTGGACGACAGGTGTGACTGCAGGTTCGTCGCGGCGTTGATGACGTCCTGCGGCCCGATCATCCAGCCCACCCGCCAGCCGGTCATCGCGTAGGTCTTGGCCACGCCGTTGAGCACCACGCAACGGTCGGCGATCTCCGGGGCGACCACCGGCATCGACACATGCACGGCGTCGCCGTACGTGAGGTGCTCGTAGATCTCGTCGGTGACGACCCAGATACCCTTCTCCGCGGCCCAGCGGCCGATCGCCGCGACCTGCTCCGGTGGGTACACCGAGCCGGTGGGGTTGGACGGCGAGCAGAACAGCAGCAACTTGGTCCGGTCCGTCAGCGCAGCCTCGAGCTGCTCGATGGACACCAGGTAATCGGCGTGTTCGTCGGTGACGATGGGCACCGGGACCCCGCCGGCCAACGAGATCGCCTCCGGGTAGGTGGTCCAGTACGGCGCCGGCAGGAGGACCTCGTCGCCCGGATCCAGCAGCGTCGCGAAGGTCTGGTAGACCGCCTGCTTGCCGCCGTTGGTCACCAGTACCTGGGAGGCCTTGACGTGGAAGTTCGAGTCGCGGGCAGTCTTGTCGGCGATGGCCTGACGCAGCTCCGGCAATCCCGCCGCCGGCGTGTACTTGTGGTTCGCCGGGTTCGACGCGGCGTCGGCGGCCACCTTCACGATCGGTTCCGGTGTCGGGAAGTCGGGCTCGCCGGCGCCGAATCCGATCACCGGCCGTCCGGCCGCCTTGAGGGCCTTGGCCTTGGCGTCGACGGCCAGCGTGGCCGACTCGGCGATGGCGGAAATCCGGGCAGAAACACGGGATGCTGCGCGCTCGCTCACATCTGGAGATCCTTCCACATCCGGCCAGCTCAATTCCGTCGCGGGTGCTGTCCCTGCGGCCCCCGGAGACGCCGGAAGCCGGCACCCGCTCGGGTACCGGCTTCCGGTGAACTCCTCCGGCATCCAGACGGAGGCTGTTCAGGGTCAGATCAGGCCCTGCGCCTTGAGCCACTCCTGGGCGACGGCGTCCGAGTCCTTGCCGCCGGCCACCTGGTTGTTGAGTTCCGTCAACGACGCGGTGTCGAGCTTGGCCGAGATCGCGTTGAGCGTGGTGGTGATGGTGGGTGTCACCTTGGCGGCATTGATCAACGGCACGATGTTCTGAGCCGTGTAGAGGCCGAGCGGATCCTCCAGCACGACGAACTTGTCGGCCGACACCGCGGGGTCGGTGGAGAAGATGTTCGACGCGTCGATCTGACCGTTCTTCAGGGCGGCGACGCTCAGCGGTCCACCGGCGTCGAGCGTCTTGTAGGTGCCGAACACGACGCCGTACTTGGCCTTGAGACCGGGGATCCCGTTGGCGCGGGTCTTGTACTCGGGGCTGGCACCGAAGATCAGGTCGGCGGAGTGGGCCTTCAGGTCGCCGATCGTCTTGAGGCTGTACTTGGCGGCGACGGAGGCGGAGACCACCACCGCGTCCTTGTCCTCGGCCTTGGACTGCTCGAGGACCTTGAACTTGTCACCGATGGCCTTGGGCAGGGCCGCGTAGATCGCGTCGGAGGTGGCCGCCGTGCTTGTCTTGTCGAAGTAGGCCAGGACCGAGCCGCTGTACTCCGGGATCAGATCGATGGAGCCGTCCTGGAGGGCGGGCATGTAGACCTCGCGGCTGCCGATCTTCGGCTTCAGATTGACCGTGATGCCCTTGGCCTTCAGTGCGTCGGCGTAGATGTTCATCAGCAGCACGTTCTCGGCGAAGTTGGCCGAACCGATGGTGATCGATCCACCGGCGGTCGGGGCGGTGGACGAGCCCGGCGCCGCGGACGAACCGGCGGTCGACGAGCCGGCCCCGGCGGCGCTCGTGGTGGTGGCGGTGGTGCTGGAACTACCGCAGGCGGTCAGAGCGAGTGCTCCGGCCGCGACTGCAGCGATCATCGAGATGACTCGGGTGCGATTCATGTTTCCTTCTCCTTGTACGGTGCCGGCAGGTTGCCGGACCCATCGGGGGATGACTCTTGGTCAGGAGGCAGTTGCCTCGGTTGCGGCCATTCTGGTCGGTTCATGGTTGCCGCCATCCGGCTCGGACAGCTCGACGACGGCGTTCGCGGGTCCAGGCAGGTGCGACTTCCGATACCTGCCGGTTATTCCCCGTGACGTCGAATACCGCTGGATCGTGGCCAGAACGAGATCGATCAGCAAGGCGACGGCCGCGACCAGCAGGGCTCCCGTCAGGAGCTGTCCGGTGGCCAGGTGGCCGCTGTCGGTGTCCTGGAACGGACCTTGCTGCTGACCGTCGTAGATCGGCCGACCCAGCCCGCCGAGGCCGATGTAGGCACCGACCGTCGCAGTGGCGATGACCTGCAGCGTCGCGCTGCGCAGGCCGGACATCATCAACGGCAGCGCATTGGGGATCTCGACCCTGGCCAGCACCTGGCCGTCGGTCATGCCCATGCCCTTGGCCGCATCCCGGATGGCCGGGTCGACCGACTGCACGCCGGCGTAGGTGTTGGACAGGATCGGCGGGATGGCCAGCAGCACCAGCACGATCTCCACCGGCAGGATGTAGACGATGTTGCTGCGGCCCTGGATGTGCGGCGAGATCAGGATGAACAGCAGTACCATCAGCCCGAACGTCGGTAGCGCACGACTCGCATTCACCGAGCCGACGACCAGGGTCGAACCCTTGCCGGTGTGCCCGATCCACAATCCGAGCGGCACCGCCAGGACGGCCGCGATGATGATGGCGCTGAACGAATAGATCAGGTGATCGCTGATGTTCGCCCACAGGCCGGAGTTGCCCGACCAGTTCGCGCCGTCGCCGAGGTAGTGCCAGAGGTCATTGATCATGGCTTCGCCACAGCCCGTCGCCAGGGAGTCAATGCTCTAGTGCCGAACTGGATGGCGAAGTCGAGGACGAGCGCCAGCAGGACCGCCAGGATGATGCCGATCAGCAGGATGCTCGTCTGCTGACCGGGGGCGGCGTTGAGTCCTTCGTCGAACAGGGTGCCCAGCTGCTGCGTGCCGATGAACGTTGCCACGGCCACCAGGCTGACGTTCGAGACGGTGGCCACCCGCACGCCGGCGGCGATCACCGGGACGGCGAGTGGTAGTTCGACGGCGAAGAAGCGCCCGAGGGGCTTGTATCCCATTGCCGTTGCCGCCTGCTTGGCCTCGAACGGCACCGAGGCCAGCCCGTCCGCCACGACCCGTACCAGCAGGGCGATGGCGTACACGGTCAGTGCGACCACCACGTTGACGACGTCAAGGATCCTGGTCCCCAGAATCCCGGGCATCGTCACGAACAGGACCAGGGACGGGATGGTGTAGAGCAGTCCGGCGATGCTGATGAGGGGCGGGTAGACCCACTTGTAACGCGCGGCGATCCAGCCGAGCGGGAGGGCTATCGCCAATCCGATGATCACCGGAATCACGGACAGCTTCGCGTGGGACCAGAGCAACTGCCAGATCTCGCTCTGGTGGTCGGAGAAGTAGCTGAGCATCAGCCGCGCACCGCCGGCTCCACGGCCCTCGCGGCCGCGGCCTTGGCCTCGATCCGGGCGACCACGTCGGCGGTGGTCACCGTACCCAGCAGCTTGGACGCGTCATCGACGACGACCCCGCGGCCTGACGGCGAGGACAGCGCGGCATCGAGGGTGTTGCGCAGGGTCCCACCCTCGGTGGCCAGGGTGCCGCCGAGATTGAGCAGGGCCGGTGCGATCAGGGTGGTGCCGTCGTACGAGCCGTGATTCACGTTGAGCCAGCCCTGTGGCGAATTTCCCGTATCGACCACCAGCACCCATCCATCCTCGGCTACCCGCACGGCGTCTGCGACGGTGCCACCGAGGGCGACGGTGGGCTCGGTGCGCAGCGGGACGGTGTCGGTCTCGAAGCCGAGCGCGCGGTATCCGCGATCCCGCCCGACGAAACCGGCGACGAAAGCGTTGGCCGGGCGGGAGAGCAGCTCCGCCGGAGAGGCCAGCTGGGCCAGGATGCCGCCGACGTTGAGCACGGCCACCTGGTCGCCCAGCTTGATGGCCTCGTCGATGTCGTGGGTGACGAAGACGATCGTCTTGCCGAGTTCGGACTGCAGTCGGAGGAATTCCTGCTGCAGTTGTTCCCGCACGACCGGATCGACCGCCGAGAACGGCTCGTCCATCAGCATCACCGGCGGGTCGGCGGCCAGCGCCCGCGCCACCCCGACGCGTTGCTGCTGGCCGCCCGAGAGCTGGGCGGGATAGCGGCCGGCGAAGCGCGCTTCCAGGCCGACCCGTTCCATCAGTTCCATGGCCCTGGTCCTGGCCTTCTTCTTGTCCTGACCCAGCAGGCTCGGCACGGTGATGATGTTGTCCAGGATCGTCCGGTGCGGGAACAGGCCCGCGTGCTGGATGACGTACCCGATCCCGCGCCGCAAGGTGGCCGGCGCGACCTTGCCGGTGTCCTGGTCGTCCATCCAGATGGTGCCGGAGCTCGGCTCGATCATCCGGTTGATCATCCGGAGCGAGGTGGTCTTGCCGCACCCCGACGGTCCGACGAACACGGTGATCTGACCGGAGGGCGCCACCAGGCTCAGCGTGTCGACGGCGACCGTGCCGTCCGGGTACTTCTTGGTCACGTCGTCGAACTTGATCATCCGGGCATCGCCACCGCTTCAACACACGCCATGCTCGCTCCTGTTCGTCGGGTGACTCGTTCTGCTGCTCCGGTCGGCGGGGTCCTGATCTGGTTCATCCTGTCTCGGCCACTTGCTGCGGGTGCAGACCGGCGACGGCGAACTGGCGGCTCAGTGCCCGCGCCTCCCTGCTCACCAAACTGCCGATCGTGGCAGCCTGCTCGTCGTCCATACGGTAGGTGGGACCCACGACAGAGAGCACCGCGATGGTGGTCGGACCCTCGACGCCGCCTCCGGAGGATCCGGGTCGAAGCACCGGGGCGGCGATCGCGGTGATGTCCGGCTCGACGGCCGATCGCATCAGCACGTACCCGGATGGCGGCACCTCGCCCCGGAAGGCTGCGCCCGCCGCCGAACCGCGCAATGGGATGCTCCGCCCGACCCAGCTGGTGTGGCGGACCGAGTGCAGGCCTTCGACCATGCCCGCGTAGACGGCGCTGTCGGTGGGGCCGGGTAGACAGAGGTAGGTCGACTCGCCGCATCCTTGGACGATCCGGCGCAGCGCCGGTTCGGCCGCGCGCACCAGTGATTGCCGGCCGAGCGCCGCAGCACCGAGTTGGATCAGGCGGGGCCCGGCCCGGAACAGACCACGTTCGTCCCGGCTGACGAGATGGGAGGTCTCCAGTGTGCGGAGCAGTCGCAATGCGGTGCTGGGCGCGAGGCCGGCTCGACGTGCGCACTCGGCCAGCCCGATCTCACCCTGGTCGCAGACCTGTGCGAGCAGGTCCATCGCCCGCTCGACGGCACGGGTCGACGAGATCGGGCGCACGTCATGATCCGGGAGAATTTCGCTCACCGCGCCCTTTCGTGCCGTCCAGCGGAAGAATGCTGCCAACCGGTGAAACCTTGACTCCGTGGCTCCGTGCCGTCAAGGTCTGCCGGGGTTCGTGATGATGGCGTTACAAGTCCTTCATCTCGCCCGGTCGACCTGCGATGCAGGTGAGATGACGAGGAAACGGATCGGCAACGTGACGAGGACGGACAGCATGGGTGATCGAGAGGTCCTCGATCTGGACGGTGCCGGCCTGACTGTGGGGGCCATCGCTGCTGCGGGGCGCCGCGAAGTGACGGTGGAACTGGGCGAGGTCGGCCTCCGGCAGGCGGCGGCGTCCCAGCTGTTCGCCGACCGAGCAGCGCAACGGCGGCCGCTCTACGGCCGATCGACCGGTGTCGGGGCGAACCGGTCGGTGCTGATCACCGTCGCCCCGTCGACCCATGCGCTGATGCTGCTGCGCAGCCACGCCACCTCGGCGGGCGAGGCGAGATCGGCCGAACGCGTGCGGGCGATGCTCGTCGTCCGCCTCAACCAGTTGGCCACCGGGGGGAGCGGTGTCGATCCGTCGGTGCTCTCGGGTCTGCTCGGGATGATCCGCGCCGACGCCCTTCCCGACGTCCGTGAATTGGGCAGCATCGGCACCGGCGACCTGTCCGCTCTGGCGACGACGGCGCTGGCGTTGATGGGGGAGGGCGCGACCGGTGCGCCCCTCGGCGCCGCGTCGTCCTTCGGTGCCGCGGACGGACTGGCCTTCATCTCCAGCAACGCCGCCACCCTGGCCGACGCGGCCCTTGCTGTGGCCTCGCTACGGGAATCCGCACGGGCCGCGCTCGTCATCGCCGCCCTGACCTTCCACGCAGTCGGTGGCAACGCCGAGGCCTACTCCGGCGGTGCCATGCTGACCACGCCGTTTCCGGGCGCGCGGGCCGTCTGCGACGTGCTCCGCGATCTCCTCGGGGCCGACCCGACCGGCGACCGCACCGACGCCAGCGGCAATCCGATTCCGCCGGCGCGGATCCAGGATCCGTTCGGGTTGCGTGCGCTGCCGCAGGTGCACGGGCCGGTCCTCGATCAGATCACCGCTGCGGTGGCCGTGATCGAGGCCCTCGTCAACGCTCCGACGGAGAACCCCCTCGTCCGGGCGGACGGCGGCAACGGGGACAGCGGCACCGTGGCGCACCACGCCGGGTTCCACCAGGCGTACCTGCAGATGGCGCTGGATACGCTGGGGCTGGCCGTGGCGCAGAGCGGGCAGTTGGTGATGGCCCGGGTGGCCACTCTCGTCGAGCCCAACTTCACCGGACTCGCGCCGTTCCTCGGGGACGGGACCCCGGGTGCGTCCGGAGTGATGGTGTGCGAGTACGTCGCCGCGTCGGCCCTTGGTTCGATTCGCGGCGCGGCAGCGCCGGCCGGACTGCAAACGGTCACCCTGTCCCGGGGCGTGGAGGAGGACGCCAGCTTCGCGTCGCTCGCGGCGACCCAGTGCCTGTTGATCGCCGAGCGCTATCGCACCTTGCTCGCCTGCGAGCTGGTGGCAGCCGTTCGGGCCGTCCGCATGCAGAACGGAACTGGTCAGGGAGAGCAGCGGCGGGCCGCAGCCGGACGGATCGGGCAGGTGCTGGCGCTGTGCGCCGAGCTGCCGAGTGATGTTGCCGACCGGGATCTGACCAACGATCTGGCGGCAGCCGTTGAGCTCCTCCCGGCTCTGGCGGGGTTGGTGAGCTGACTGGTCCGGGTCAGGCGGTCAGGCCATGTCGTCGAGCGGGCGGAGCTCGTCGGCGTACGACACCGACCGGCGCCGCAGCATGCCGATGCTGCTGACGGTGTACTGCCCCATCCGCCAGAGTGGCGGTGAGTAGGCATGGATCGAGACGCTCCCGGCATCGCGACCGGTCAGGCGGTGGATGTGATCCGGCCCGAAGCTGAATACCTGACCCGCGTGGACGTCGGTCGACATGCTCGGAGCGCCGACGGCGAGGTTGTGCTCGGTCAGGCAACCGCGGGTCACTGCGACGGCCCCCGACGAGATGTCGTGATCGTGCCAGCCGGTGTCGTTCCGGGGCGTCCAGCAGAGCACCCAGATGTCCACGTGGGTGTCGCGGTGGAGGCAGACGTAGTGACGCTCGTCGTCGGAGTAGGCCACGTGCTCGGCCCAGCGGCTCGGATCGGCGGCCACGGTCGCGGCGAGCTCCTGGAGTTCGCGTGTCCCGAGGTCGCGTCCGGGCAGGTCGTCCAGGCTGATCCCGCCGGAGGCCGCGAGGACGTCGCCGATCGGCAGCGCGCCGTTGACGGGTCGGCCCTGCGTTGACGGCAGCGTGACGATCGTCGCCACGTCGTCGGTGGTGGTCCGGACGGGAGCGCTCATTCTCGGCCTCCTGGAAATCGGGACAGGTGCGAAGCGTTCGGCCGACAGGTGGTGAACCGCTTCACTGATGCGCTTCAGTGAAGCGGTTCACCGGGTGAGTGTCAAGGGCGCCGGTCAGGAAATCTGACTGTGACAAGGAGATCGTTGTTGAGAGCGGCTACCTTGTGCCCATGCCCGAGCGCCGTCGCCGGCCGACCCTGAAGGACATCGCCGAGGAAACCGGCCTGTCCTCCGCGGCCGTGTCCTACGCACTTCGCGGGCTGCAGGTGCCGGTCCAGACACAGGAACGGGTACGCGAGGCCGCGGACCGCCTCGGCTACACGGGCGATCCGATCGCCAGGGCACTCGCCTCCGGGCGCACCGGCAACGTGGGACTGCTGTGCGGTTCGCTCGAGGACATCTGGCAGCAGAGCCTGGCCGCTGCGCTGGGACGAGGCCTTCTGGGGGTCGGCCGACAGGCACTGATCGTGGACGCCACCAACAACCCGGACCAGGAGCGGAAGCTCGCAATGCAGCTGGTCGACCAGCGCGTGGATGCCCTGATCGCGATGCCGGTCGATCCGAAGGCCGCGCACTGGGCAGCCGTCGCCGAACGCGTGGTCCTGGTGTCCATCGGTGACGGCCTCCCGGGGGCCGCAGCAGCCGCGGAAGTGGTCTTCGACAACGAGGCGGCCGTCGCCGACGCCTTGCGGGAACTCGCCAACGCCGGTCACCGCCGGATCACCGTCCTGACGTCGGTGGCGGCCAGCACGCCCGACCGGCCGGCCGAGGCCGTGGTTCATCGGGTCGGTCCCGCGCTCGGCATCACCGCCGGCCTCCTCACCGCACCGTACGACCTGGCGGGTGCGACCTCGGCCGCCCTGCGGATGCTCACCGGTCCTGATCGACCCACCGGGGTGCTGTGCCTGTCCGACTCGCTCGCGTACGGCGTCTATGCCGCGGCCCGCGAGCTCGGCCTGCGGATCCCAGACGACCTCTCGATCATGGGGTTCGACGATCATCCGCTGTCGGCGCTCCTGACGCCGCCGCTGTCCAGCTATCGCTGGCCGGTCGAGGAGCTGGTCGCCACGGTTGTCCGACTGACGTTGGACGCCATCGAGGCAACCGACAGTGGGAGCAGGAGCCGTCGGCGCGTTCTGGTGGCCCAGCCACGGCGCCGGGGGTCGGTCGGGGCCGTCAGGTCCGTCGGCGCCCTCGGGTGATCGCCGATGCCTTCTGTCGATCTCTCGGTTCGTCCGGCACACCCGCCGTGCCCTACACTTGACGTTCCGGGGTGAGCTGCTGCTTGCCTGTGTTCGACGGCCGGTCAGTTGGCGTGCGCACTATCGGTGGGTTCCGGAGCGATACAAGGACAGGCAGTGAAGCCGGACAGGCAGTGAAGCCGGACAGAGGGGCGTGGCTCAATTGGTAGAGCAGCGGTCTCCAAAACCGCAGGTTGCAGGTTCAAGTCCTGTCGCCCCTGCAGAACACGAACAACAGAGTCATCCAGTAGTTGTCACCGTCGGGCCCCTGCCCGGTCGTGGCGGCGAGCACTGACGAGAGCATGAGACGAGGAACACCAGTGAGCGACGAATCCGAGGGCAAGGGCCGGACCGGTCCAGCCGACAACCCCGAAGATGCAGTCGACGCGACCGCCGACGAGGCAGTTTCGGAGACGTCGGCCGACGACGAGGTCAGCCTGGTCAAGCCCGATGTCAGCGATGAGGAGTCTGCCGCTTCACTTGCCGCCGAGGATTCCGACGTCGAGCCCGGCAGCGGTGACCGCGAGTCCGCGCTGGTCGGAGCGTCAGCGGCAGGTTCCGCAAGGGCCGCTGCCCGACGGTCCGGTGTGCGGGCCGGCACCACGGTGGCCAAGGGCGTCGCGACCAAGCCTCGGGATTCGACCAAGGAAACCCGGGTCAACATCTTCGCCCGGCTGCGCCGCTTCCTGCGGGAGGTCGTGGCCGAGCTCCGCAAGGTCATCTGGCCGGCCCGGAACCAGATGGTCACCTACACGATCGTCGTGATCGTGTTCGTCGTCTTCATGGTGGCGTTGACCGCCGGCCTCGACGTCCTGTTCGCGAAGGGCGTACTGGCCATCTTCGGGTGAGCGTCGGGCCTACGGTCTGCGTCGGAAACGGACGCCGAGCCGCGCACCGGAGCCGCGAGACCACCGGCGCTGCGATCGGTGGTGAGCAGTGCAAGCAGTCGTCAGACGACGAATCAGTACCCAGCACGACAACCTGAGCAGTGAAAACAGATGAGGAAGTGACCAGTACCGTGTCGAGCCCAGTCGATTCCACCGGCGACGTCCACACGATCGCCGATGATCAGTCGACCGACGACCTGACCGTCGACGAGACCGCCGAGTCCGCCGTGGTCGAGTCGGACCCCGTCGTCACCGACGAGGTCGCCGACGGCGCCGAGCCGGAGGCTGCTGCTCCTCCCGAGGACGTCGAGGAAGAGCCGGTCGACCCGATCGCCGAGCTGAAGGCTTCCCTGAAGCGGGCGGCAGGCGAGTGGTACGTCGTGCACTCCTACGCCGGCTACGAGAACAAGGTCAAGACCAACCTCGAGACCCGCATCAAGTCGCTCGACATGGAGGAGTTCATCTTCCAGATCGAGGTACCGACCGAAGAGGTCACCGAGATCAAGAACGGCCAGCGCAAACTGGTCCAGCGCAAGGTCTACCCGGGCTACATCCTCGTCCGGATGGACCTCACCGACGGCTCCTGGAGCGCGGTCCGCAACACCCCGGGTGTCACCGGCTTCGTCGGTGCGACCGCCCAGCGCCCGTCGCCGTTGTCCTTGGACGACGTGGTCAAGATCCTGGTCCCGGCTGCGCCGAAGAAAGCTGCACCGGGAGCCGATGGAACAAGCGGCGGGGGAGTCAGCGTTCGTACCGAAGTCGACTTCGCGGTGGGCGAGTCGGTCACCGTCATGGACGGACCCTTCGCCACGTTGCCCGCCACCATCAACGAGGTCAACGCCGACGGTCAGAAGCTCAAGGTCCTGGTGTCGATCTTCGGCCGCGAGACCCCGGTCGAGCTGTCGTTCTCCCAGGTCGCCAAGATCTGACCCGAGTTTCGTGCCCGGTGCTCCCAGCAGCCGGTCGCGATCACCTGCGGTCGCCCGCAGGCCCGCACCACACCCCGCGCCACACACCCAGCAGAAACTAGGAAGAGAAATGCCTCCGAAGAAGAAGAAACTCGCAGCGATCATCAAGCTGCAGATCAAGGCCGGAATGGCCAACCCGGCGCCGCCGGTCGGTCCTGCCCTCGGCCAGCACGGCGTGAACATCATGGAGTTCTGCAAGGCCTACAACGCCGCGACCGAATCGCAGCGCGGTGACGTCGTCCCGGTCGAGATCTCCGTGTACGAAGATCGCTCGTTCGAGTTCAAGCTGAAGACCCCGCCCGCCGCCCGCCTGCTGCTCAAGGCCGCCGGCGTCGAGAAGGGTTCGGGCACCCCGCACACCACCAAGGTCGCCAGCATCACGGCCGCTCAGGTGCGCGAGATCGCCACGCTCAAGCAGGTCGACCTGAACGCGAACGACATCGACGCCGCGGCCAAGATCATCTCGGGCACCGCGCGATCGATGGGCATCACGATCTCCGGCTGACACAGCCACAGATCAGCACCACCAGTGGGAGAGCAAGCGCCGGCTCGTCGACCACGAACTCCGTACCGACAGACATGATTCGAGGAGAAGGAAATGAAGCGCTCCAAGGCTTACAAGACCGCAGCAGAACTGGTCGACCGCGACAACCTGTACAGCCCGCTCGAGGCGGCTGCACTGGCTCAGAAGACGTCCGCGACCAAGATGGACAGCACTGTGGAGGTAGCTCTCCTGCTGGGTGTCGACCCCCGCAAGGCTGACCAGATGGTCCGTGGCACCGTCAACCTGCCGCACGGCACCGGCAAGACGGCTCGCGTCGTCGTGTTCGCCGTCGGTGACAAGGCCGCCGAGGCCGAGGCCGCCGGCGCAGATGTCGTCGGCAGCGATGACCTGATCGCCCGGATCCAGGGCGGGTGGACCGATTTCGACGCGGCCATCGCCACCCCCGACCAGATGGCCAAGGTCGGTCGCATCGCACGTGTGCTGGGGCCG
Source organism: Nakamurella sp. UYEF19 (assembly GCF_040546275.1). Lineage (NCBI taxonomy): Bacteria > Bacillati > Actinomycetota > Actinomycetes > Nakamurellales > Nakamurellaceae > Nakamurella > Nakamurella sp. UYEF19. Next base: position 48,796 of record NZ_JBEPNO010000004.1, read on the forward strand.
CGTGGTCTGATGCCCAACCCGAAGACCGGAACCGTCACGGCCGATGTGGCCAAGGCTGTCTCCGAGATCAAGGGCGGAAAGATCAACTTCCGCGTGGACAAGGCGGCCAACCTGCACCTCGTCATCGGCAAGGTGTCGTTCCCGACCGAGAAGCTGGTCGAGAACTACGCGGCAGCGCTCGATGAGGTGCTCCGTTCCAAGCCGTCCGCGGCCAAGGGCAAGTACGTCAAGAAGGTCTTCTTCTCCACGACGATGGGCCCGGGCATCCCGGTCGACCCGGCGAAGACCAGGAACCTGCTAGAGACCGAAGAGGTCTGATCTTCCGTTTGACCTGATCCACTCGACGATCCCCCACCCGACCGGCCCCGCCGGAACGGTCGGGGATCGTTGTGTTTTCAAGGGCCCGGAACATTGCGGCAGCCCGCATGGCATGGTGGAGAGTGGGTCCGGGTCACAGGCCGGGCTCGCGATGGACGGGCGTGTGTGCCGGGAGGGACGCACCGGCGAAGGGGTTGACCAATCATGACGAAAATCATCGGCCGTACAAGACTGTCCGGTGCAGCGAGGCGGTCCGGGCAGACGCGACGTCTGGCCGCCGGAGTGGTCCTGGTCGCCGCAGTTCTGGCCGGCTGTGCCACCTCCATTGCCGGCACTGCGAGCCCGGCCGTGGGGGCCATTGCCTCGTCCGGCGAGTCGACCCCGCGGAGCCTGCCGGAGGGCACCGGGCAGGGCAGTTCCACGCAGCCGACGTCTGACGCGCCCAGCACGGCCGGCACAGAATCGCCCACCTCCGCGTCGAGCAGCGAGCCGAGCACCGAATCGAGCAGCCCGTCGAGCTCGGATTCGAGCAGCCCGTCGAGCTCGGATTCGAGCAGCCCGTCGAGCTCGGATTCGACGGACACCACCGGCAGCGCCCTCGACCCGGCCGCTCTGGCTGCGAAATTGCAGAGCGCGAATGTGAAGAACACCAGCATCACCGGATCGATCGGTGTCGATTCCACGGGTGCGACGGTCAAGGGCACGTTCGAGGAGAGCCTGTCTGCCGGCCAGGTGACGGCGATCGACATGAAGATGACCGTTGGGCTCAGCGGCCAGAGCGTGGCGTTCAACATGCTGATCAAGGACAACAGGGTCTACATCGGCGGCACCACGATGATGACTGCCTTGGGTGCCGGGGACAAGAAGTGGGCGCTGGCGTCCAAGACGTCCTCGAACACCCAGCTGCGGACCTTGGCGGGGCAGCTCGACGGCTACCTCGACACCGCAAGTGCCGACCAGTACACGCTTTTCGCCCGGGCGGCGAGTTCGGTGAAGGACGCCGGCGAGCAGCCGCTCGGCTCGATCACCGCCCATCGGTACGACGTCACGGTCGATACCGCCAAGGCCGCCGCCCTGATGACGGGTGCGAGCAAGACGTCCATGCAGGCCGCGGTGGACGCCGGAGTCAGGGAGGTTCCGACGACGCTCTGGCTCGACGGCCAGGACCGCCTCGTCGAAGCCGACTCCACCGTGGCGCTGCGCGGGGTCAAGAGCACCACGAGCTTCAAGGTCACCGACTACGACACCCCGGTCACCATCACCGCACCGGCCGCGTCGGACGTCTACACCGGCTGAGCGACCGCCGCGATTTGGCCGATCCGGACCCTGTCACGTACCGTGGAGGAGTTCCACCGAAGACCGTCGGCTCCTTCCTGCCCAACATCTGGGTGAGTGGGTGAAGGTTCGTGAACTCCGCGAGCGGCCCACGCAGGAGGACGAGGTATCGACCGAGGCCGTGCGCCTGTGTCCACGCCCCGTGCCCATGCGGCCGGGGCGTTTGTCGTTCCACGAGCCGGTTTCCCGTCGTCTTCCCAAGATCGTGCGTGACGCTTCTGCCCTGCGGAAGACGAGAACTCTGCTGGCAGAACGCTTTCCAGCATCCGAGAACTACGAAAGAGGAAGGAGGCGAGGATGGCAAAGCCCACGAAGGTGGCAACCGTCGCAGAGATCGCGGATCAGTTCCGCAACTCTTCGGCTGCAGTCGTCACCGAGTACCGCGGTCTGACGATGTCGCAGCTCACGACGCTCCGTAAGAACCTTGGCGGCGACACCGCCTACACCGTCGCCAAGAACACCCTGGTCAAGCGGGCAGCCGCGGATGCCGGGATCGAGGGGCTGGACGAGCTCTTCACCGGTCCGACAGCCGTCGCGTTCATCAGCGGCGAGCCCGTCGACGCCGCGAAGGTGCTGCGCGATTTCGCCAAGGCGAACCCGCTGCTGATCATCAAGGGCGGCCTGCTCGACGGCAAGGCGCTGGATGCCTCCGAGGTCACCAAGCTGGCCGATCTGGAATCCCGCGACGTGCTGTTGGCGAAGATGGCCGGCGCGATGCTGGCGACCCTCACCAAGGCCGCAATCGTCCTCAACGCCCTCCCGTCCCAGGTGGCGCGCCTCGCTGCGGCCCTGGTCGAGAAGCGGACCGAAGAGGAGGGTGCCCCGGTCGCCGAGGCTCCCGCTGCCGATGTTGCTGCTGCCGATGTTGCTGCAGCCGATGTTTCGGAAGGAGACGGTTCCACCGAAGCGGCCTCCACCGAAGTTGCTCCGGAAGCCGTTGCCGACGAGGCACCGGTCGCCGAGGCGGCACCGGTCGCCGAGGCGGCACCGGTCGCCGAGGCGGCACCGGTCGCCGAGGCGGCAACCGAGGAGACGGCCTCAGCGGAGGCCTGATCCGACCGCATCACCCGGTCGGATCGGCCGGTACGCAGTATCCCAACCCTCACCAGAACCCATGCGAGTTCCGATCGGCGCCCAGTTGCGCGCCAGGGAACCGCACCAATGAAAGGACGCCCATCATGGCGAAGCTCAGCACCGACGAATTGCTCGAGGCCTTCAAGGAGCTCACCCTCATCGAGCTCTCCGAGTTCGTGAAGCAGTTCGAGGACACCTTCGGCGTCACCGCCGCTGCCCCGGCCGTCCAGGCCGGCCCGGCCGGTCCGGCCGCCGCTGCCGAGGTTGCCGAGGAGCAGGACGAGTTCGACGTCATCCTCGAGTCCGCCGGCGAGAAGAAGGTCCAGGTCATCAAGGCTGTTCGCGAGCTCGTGTCGGGCCTCGGCCTGAAGGAAGCCAAGGACCTGGTCGACGCTGCACCGAAGGCCATCCTCGAGAAGGCCACCAAGGAAGCCGCCGAGGCTGCCAAGGCCAAGCTCGAAGAGGCCGGCGCCAAGGCCACCGTCAAGTAATTGCACTTGCGCAGGTGGTCGCAAGATCACCGCCCCTGACGGGGCATCAGCACCAACTCGCCGGGGCGGGTCCACTCACCGTGGACCCGCCCCGGTTGTTTTTCGTCTCGGGGAATCGCCAGACGGCTTCCGGCTCCTTCTGCGCGGTGCGTCTCCTGGGCTTTGCGGGTCCGGTGCCGGTCAGCGAGCCGGGGTGAGTGACTCCCGATAGCGTGCTGCGCATGATGGATCACTTCGGAGCGCAGGTCCGCGACGTCCCGGCGTCGGCAGCTTTCTTTCTGAAGGTGTTCGGGCCGTTGGGCATCCGGGAGGCAATGCGGATCCCGGTGGGGGACAGCTTCGTCATCGGCTTCAGCTGGCCGGAGGCCGAACTGCAGTTCTGGATCTCACCGACGGAGCCGGAGACCCAGCCCAGCCGTGGTCTGCACATCGCCTTCACCGCGACCGACCGGACGCAGGTCGAGGCCGTGCACGACCTCGCCGTTGCGGACGGCATCGAGGTCTTGCACGCACCGCGTGAATGGCCCGAGTACCACCCCGGCTACTACGCCGTTTTCCTCCGTGACCTCGACGGCAACAATGTGGAGGCGGTCTGCCACCACTGAGACCGTCGCCTACAATGTGGTGGTTGAGAACTACTGTGGTGCAACGAATCTAGGGCATTTCCATGGTCTCCGCGCCGGCGATCTCCCGGAAAGCGCGGTCCAGCTGGACCGAGAGCGACCGTCTCCCGGCCGGGAGCAGATCCGCGATCAGCAGCGCGGCGTGCCAGCAGTACTGCGCTGTCGTCGGCACCGTGTCAGGCACGAGCGCAGCCCCGCCGGTTCCGCTGGGTCGGCCGCTACCCACCGCGCCGCCCGGCAGCTCGGGATCGATCCAGTCATCGACGCCTGCCCGGCCACCGGCGGATCCGTGAGTGGCCGGTCCGATGATCTCCCGGTAGGTCACCCCCGGCTCGTGGATGCCCAGGGCTCCGGAGAGCACCGCTACCAGGACCGCCACATCGATCTCCGCCGGCGGCAGCCAGCTGGCGGCGGCCTGGTAGCACCGCGACAGCACCTGACGGATGCCGTCCTCGTCGAGTCCATCCACGTGCCCGCCCTCCAGCAGCTGACGCACCACTGCGCCGAGCAGGAGGCCGGACTGCTCCGCCGGGAGGGCGGTCAGCAACCCCGTCGCTGCTGCGAACGCCGCAGGGTCGCGATCCAGTGCCGCGTCCACGACGGCGACGACGGTGATGCCGATCGCCCGCGCCGGGCCGGGTAGGTCACGCCAGGACTTCATCGGTCGGTTGTCCCCTCGATCGGGCGATGTCTGTTGCCACTTGGCAGGGTCCGCTCCGTCCCGGCAGCGTCCGCGGACCGTGCCGGGATCCTGCTGTCGTTGCCAGGATGCCGCCCACCCTGCCAGCTACCGTGCCAGGTGTCTCGACGCATGCACATCGGCCTGGCATCGGCCCTGATGGGGCCGCATTCCCGGTCCGTCCCGCGGGGTGGGCGTCCAACGTGGACCTGCCGGACATCCGGGCAAATTCTTTGGGCCAGCCTTCTTGACGGATCGACGGAACCGGGCCACGCTTGGTCCAGCGACGTCGACCGGCCTGAATCCGAACGGGTTCCACCGGCGGTCGGACCCCGCGGTAGCAGTAGCTGAGCGGCTGGACCGAGAGGTCCCCCGGCAACTGCCCGATCGGGCACGTCTGGACAGTCCTGTCCATTGCTGCTAGGCTGCGTGTTTGCGCTGCCTTCTTTCCGCTGCTCTTGATCATTCGGTTCTCCGTGCCGGGCGAACAGATGCCTGAGCAGCCGAAATCCGCGCAGCCGATCCACCCGCTCACATCAACACCGCAGCAATGGCGACACCGGAGTACATGTCTCACCACACAGCAGATCCACAACGTCACCAGGGGGTTCCGATGATCAATCCGTCGGAGCCGGACCAGTGGCGTCTCTTGGTGTCTGCGGGTGGTGTCCGGGACACCACCGGATCCGTCAGGACAAGTTGTAGCACCTGACGGGTTGGTACAGCAGTACGAATCACCGATCGACCCGGCAGCACCGCACTATCCGAAACACCAGCAGGACCAACCACCAGCAGGGCCAACACTGCGCGACCAGCAACAGCAACTCAGCAAGACCAGAAGTACAGACAGTAGACCGACGGCGCTTGTCCTTGGAAGGACGCATCTTGGCAGTCACGAGTTCGCCCAAGACCACCACTTCGACCTCAGGGGGACCCATCAAACGGGTTTCTTTCGCGAAGCTTCGCGAGCCCCTCGAGGTACCGAATCTTCTCGCCCTGCAGACCGAGTCATTCGAATGGCTCGTGGGCGCGAAGGCCTGGAAGGATCGGCAAGCGGAGCCGACCCCCAGTGGCCTCGACGAGATCCTCGAAGAGATCTCCCCGATCGAGGATTTTTCCGGGAACCTCTCCCTCTCCTTCATGGATCCCCGGTTCGACGATGTCAAGGCGAACGAGGAGGAGTGCCGCGACAAGGACATGACCTACTCGGCACCCCTGTTCGTCACCGCCGAGTTCATGAACGCCGAGACCGGTGAGATCAAGTCCCAGACCGTCTTCATGGGTGACTTCCCGATGATGACGAGCAAGGGCACCTTCATCATCAACGGCACCGAGCGGGTCGTCGTCTCGCAGCTGGTCCGCTCCCCGGGCGTGTACTTCGACCGGACGCTGGACAAGACGGCCGGCAAGGAGGTGTTCGCCGTCAAGGTGATCCCCTCCCGCGGTGCCTGGCTCGAGTTCGACATCGACAAGCGCGACACCATCGGTGTCCGCATCGACCGCAAGCGTCGCCAGCCGGTCACCGTGCTGCTGAAGGCGCTGGGCTGGGACACCGAGCGCATCCGCGAGAAGTTCGCCTGGTCGCCGGTCCTGCTGGCCACCCTCGAGAAGGACCACATCGCCGGTACCGACGAGGCCCTGCTCGACATCTACCGCAAGCTGCGCCCGGGCGAGCCGCCGACAAAGGAATCCGCGCAGGCCCTCCTGGAGAACCTGTTCTTCAAGGACAAGCGCTACGACCTCGCCAAGGTCGGTCGTTACAAGCTCAACAAGAAGCTCGGCCTGAACTCGCCGATCTCGGTCGGCACGCTGACCGAGGACGACCTGATCTCCACGGTCGAGTACCTGCTGCGCCTGCACGAGGGCCAGGAGTCCTGGACCATCCGTGGCCAGAACCTGCCCGTCGAGACCGACGACATCGACCACTTCGGCAACCGTCGCCTCCGCACCGTGGGCGAGCTGATCCAGAACCAGATCCGGGTCGGGTTGTCGCGGATGGAGCGCGTGGTTCGCGAGCGGATGACGACCCAGGACGTCGAGGCCATCACGCCGCAGACCCTGATCAACATCCGTCCCGTGGTCGCCTCCATCAAGGAGTTCTTCGGTACGTCGCAGCTGTCGCAGTTCATGGACCAGACCAACCCGCTCGCCGGTCTGACCCACAAGCGCCGCCTGTCCGCCCTCGGGCCGGGCGGTCTGTCCCGCGACCGCGCCTCCCTCGAGGTCCGCGACGTGCACTCCAGCCACTACGGCCGCATGTGCCCCATCGAGACCCCGGAAGGCCCGAACATCGGCCTGATCGGCTCGCTGGCCACGTTCGCCCGGGTCAACCCGTTCGGTTTCATCGAGACCCCGTACCGCAAGGTCGAGGCCGGCACCGTCACCGACGAGATCAACTACCTGACCGCTGACGAAGAGGACCGCTACGTCATCGCGCAGGCCAACGCCAAGCTGGACGCCTCCGGTCACTTTTCGGAGCCTCGCGTGCTTGTCAGGCGCAAGGGCGGCGAGGTCGACCAGGTCACCCCCGACCAGGTCGAGTACATGGACGTGTCCCCCCGGCAGACGGTCTCCGTCGCCACCGCGATGATCCCGTTCCTCGAGCACGACGAGGCCAACCGCGCGCTCATGGGCGCCAACATGCAGCGTCAGTCCGTCCCCCTGCTGCGCAGCGAATCACCGCTGGTCGGCACGGGAATGGAAGCTCGCGCCGCGGTTGACGCCGGCGACGTCGTCATCGCCGAGAAGTCGGGTGTCGTCGAAGAGGCGACCGCCGACTACGTCTCGGTGATGGCCGACGACGGGACCCACCGCACCTACCGGCTGCACAAGTTCCGCCGCTCCAACCAGGGCACCAGCTTCAACCAGAAGCCGATCGTCGACGAAGGACAGCGGGTCGAGGCCGGACAGGTCCTGGCCGACGGTCCCTGCACCGACGGTGGCGAGATGGCGTTGGGCAAGAACCTGCTCGTCGCCTTCATGCCCTGGGAGGGTCACAACTACGAAGACGCGATCATCCTGAGCCAGCGCATCGTCCAGGACGACGTGCTCACCTCGATCCACATCGAGGAGCACGAGATCGACGCCCGCGACACGAAGCTCGGGCCGGAGGAGATCACCCGGGACATCCCGAACGTCTCCGAAGACGTGCTGGCCGACCTCGACGAGCGCGGCATCATCCGGATCGGTGCCGAGGTCCAGGACGGCGACGTCCTGGTCGGGAAGGTCACGCCCAAGGGCGAGACCGAGCTGACCCCGGAAGAGCGTCTGCTGCGGGCCATCTTCGGCGAGAAGGCGCGCGAAGTGCGCGACACCTCGCTCAAGGTGCCCCACGGCGAGACCGGCAAGGTCATCGGCATCCGTGTCTTCAACCGTGAAGAGGACGGCGCCGAGCTGCCCCCGGGCGTCAACGAGCTGGTCCGCGTCTACGTGGCCCAGAAGCGCAAGATCCAGGACGGCGACAAGCTCGCCGGCCGTCACGGCAACAAGGGCGTCATCGGCAAGATCCTTCCGCAGGAGGACATGCCGTTCCTCGCCGACGGCACCCCCGTCGACATCGTGCTCAACCCGCACGGTGTGCCGCGACGCATGAACGTCGGCCAGATCCTGGAGACACATCTGGGCTGGGTGGCTTCTCAGGGCTGGGACATCGAGGGGACCCCGCAGTGGGCTCAGTACCTCGAGGACTCCGCCCGCTCCGCCGGTGCGTTCACCCGCACCGCGACGCCGGTGTTCGACGGCGCCACCGAGGAGGAGATCATCGGGCTGCTCGGCTCGACGACCCCCACCCGCGATGGCGAGCGTCTCGTGAAGACCGACGGGAAGGCCCTCCTGATGGACGGCCGGACCGGCGAGCCCTTCCCGTACCCGGTGGCCGTCGGCTACATGTACATCATCAAGTTGCTCCACCTGGTGGACGACAAGATCCACGCCCGGTCGACGGGTCCGTACTCGATGATCACCCAGCAGCCGCTCGGCGGTAAGGCCCAGTTCGGTGGCCAGCGCTTCGGTGAGATGGAGTGCTGGGCCATGCAGGCCTACGGCGCGGCGTACACGCTGCAGGAGCTCCTGACGATCAAGTCGGACGACATCGTGGGCCGCGTCAAGGTCTACGAGGCCATCGTCAAGGGCGAGAACATCCCGGAGCCGGGTATCCCCGAGTCGTTCAAGGTGCTGCTCAAGGAACTGCAGGCCCTGTGCCTGAACGTGGAGGTGCTGTCCAGCGACGGCGCGACCATCGAGATGCGCGACACCGACGACGACGATCTCGAGCGGGCTGCGGCCAACCTCGGAATCAACCTGTCCCGCAACGAGTCGGCCTCGGTGGACGAATTGGTGAACTGATCCGGAAGTAGAACTTCCACCCCGGTGCATCGCAGTCCCGCTCGCAGAGCGGGCGGGACTGCGGCGCTCCACCATTTTTGACAAGACAGGGACGTGCAATCAGTGCTCGACGTCAATTTCTTCGACGAGATCCGTATCGGCCTGGCGGCCGCTGACGACATCCGTACCTGGTCCCACGGCGAGGTCAAGAAGCCGGAGACCATCAACTACCGCACCCTCAAGCCCGAGAAGGACGGACTCTTCTGCGAGAAGATCTTCGGCCCGACCCGGGACTGGGAATGTGCCTGTGGCAAGTACAAGCGTGTCCGCTTCAAGGGCATCATCTGCGAGCGCTGTGGCGTCGAGGTCACCCGCGCCAAGGTGCGTCGCGAGCGGATGGGCCACATCGAGCTGGCCGCTCCGGTCACCCACATCTGGTACTTCAAGGGTGTCCCCAGCCGGCTGGGCTACCTGCTCGACCTGGCCCCGAAGGATCTCGAGAAGATCATCTACTTCGCGGCCTACCTGATCACGTCCGTCGATGACGAGCAGCGTCACAACGACCTGCCCACCATCGAGGCCGAGATGTCGGTCGAGCGCAAGAACCTGGAGAACGAGCGCGACGCCGCGATCGACGCCCGCGCCAAGAAGCTCGAGGCCGACCTGGCCGAGCTCGAGGCCGAGGGTGCGAAATCGGACGTTCGGCGGAAAGTCAGAGAGGGTGGCGAGCGCGAGCAGCGCCAGATCCGCGACCGCGCGCAGCGCGAGATCGACAAGCTGGACGAGGTCCTCGACCTCTTCAAGAAGCTCAAGGTCCGCGACCTGATCATCGACGAGATCCTCTACCGCGAACTGCAGGATCGCTTCGGCGACTACTTCCAGGGCGGCATGGGCGCCGAGGCGCTCAAGAAGATCATCGCCGACTTCGACATCGACAACGAGGCGACCTCGCTTCGCGACACGATCAAGAATGGAAAGGGCCAGCGCAAGATCCGCGCGATCAAGCGTCTCAAGGTCGTCGCCGCGTTCCAGTCGACGAACAACTCGCCACTGGGCATGGTCCTCGACTGCGTCCCGGTCATCCCGCCGGAGCTCCGCCCGATGGTGCAGCTGGACGGTGGCCGTTTCGCGACCTCCGACCTCAACGACCTGTACCGCCGCGTCATCAACCGCAACAACCGGTTGAAGCGACTGATCGACCTCGGTGCTCCCGAGATCATCGTCAACAACGAGAAGCGGATGCTCCAGGAGGCCGTCGACGCGCTGTTCGACAACGGTCGTCGTGGACGTCCGGTGACCGGACCGGGCAACCGCCCGCTCAAGTCGCTGTCGGATCTGCTCAAGGGCAAGCAGGGCCGGTTCCGCCAGAACCTGCTCGGCAAGCGCGTCGACTACTCCGGCCGTTCGGTCATCGTCGTCGGCCCGCAGCTGCAGCTCCACCAGTGCGGTCTGCCGAAGTTGATGGCCCTCGAGCTGTTCAAGCCGTTCGTGATGAAGCGTCTGGTCGACCTGAACCACGCGCAGAACATCAAGTCCGCCAAGCGCATGGTCGAGCGTCAGCGCCCGCAGGTGTGGGACGTCCTCGAAGAGGTCATCGACTCGCACCCCGTGCTGCTGAACCGTGCACCGACCCTGCACCGGTTGGGCATCCAGGCCTTCGAGCCGATGCTCGTCGAGGGCAAGGCCATCCAGCTGCACCCGCTGGTCTGCGCCGCGTTCAACGCCGACTTCGACGGTGACCAGATGGCAGTCCACCTGCCGCTGTCCGCCGAGGCCCAGGCCGAGGCGCGCGTGTTGATGCTCTCGAGCAACAACATCCTCTCCCCGGCGTCCGGCAAGCCGTTGGCCATGCCCTCGCTCGACCTCGTCACCGGTCTGTACTACCTGTGCGGGCTCGACGACAAGGCGATCGGTTCGCACCACGTGCTCGACGACGGCACGCTCGAAGAGGCGAAGGGCAAACTGCGGTCCTACTCCTCGTCGGCCGAGGCGCTGATGGCGCTGGACCGTCACGAGATCTCGGTCCGCACGCCGATCAACATCCGGCTGCACGGCGTCGTCCCCACCCCCGGGGTCGAGCTGCCGGAGGACTGGAAGTCCGGCGACGCCTGGACGGTCAGCAGCACCCTGGGCCGCGTGCTCTTCAACGAGCTGCTGCCGGCGGGCTACCCGTTCGTCAACCAGGAGCTGCCGAAGAAGGTGCAGGCCGCGATCGTCAACGATCTGGCCGAGCACTACCCGATGTCCCTGGTCGCACAGACCCTGGACAAGCTCAAGGAAGCCGGTTTCCACTGGGCCACCCGCTCGGGCATGACGGTCGCCATCGGTGACGTCATCATCCCGGCGTCCAAGCCCGCGATCCTGGCCAAGTACGACGGCCAGGCCGAGACCGTGGAGAAGGCCTACCAGCGAGGAAACCTCTCGCCGGAAGAGCGTCGCGAAGACCTGGTCAAGATCTGGGAGGCGGCCACCAAGGAGATCGAGGCGGCCATCCCGCCGGCCTACCCGAAGGACAACCCGGTCTACACCCTGGTTGCCGCCGGTGCCGCCGGTAACTGGATCCAGGTCCGCTCGCTCGCCGGGATGAAGGGTGTCGTCGCCAACTCCAAGGGCGTCCAGATCCCGCGGCCGATCCGGAACTCGTTCCGCGAGGGTCTGTCGGTGCTGGAATATTTTATCAACACGCACTCGGCCCGTAAGGGTCTTGCCGACACCGCGCTGCGTACCGCCGAGTCGGGTTACCTGACCCGTCGTCTGGTGGACGTGTCGCAGGACGTCATCGTGCGTGAGTCCGACTGCGGGACCGAGCGCGGTGTCGATCTGCCGATCGCCGCGATGGGTCCGGACGGCGTGCTGCGTCAGGACGAGTTCGTCGAGACCTCGATCCAGGCGCGGGTTCTCGCGGTGGACGCAGTCGGAACGGACGGGACCGTCGCGGTGCCGGCCGGCACCGACATGCGCGAGTGGCACGTGGCGTCGGCGGTTGCCGCCGGCATCACGACGCTGAAAATGCGGTCGGTGCTGACCTGTGAAGCAGCAATCGGCACCTGTGCCGTCTGCTACGGGCGGTCGCTTGCCACCGGGCTGCTCGTCGACGTCGGTGAGGCTGTCGGTGTGGTCGCCGCCCAGTCCATCGGCGAGCCGGGTACCCAGCTGACCATGCGTACCTTCCACACCGGTGCCGCCTCGGGGTCCTCGGACATCACCCAGGGTCTGCCGCGTGTCCAGGAGCTCTTCGAAGCCCGTATCCCCAAGGGCAAGGCGCCGATCGCGGACGCCGCCGGACGGATCCGGATCGAGGACTCGGACAAGTTCTTCAAGATCATCATCACTCCGGACGACGGCAGCGAAGAGGTCCTGTACGACAAGCTGCCGAAGACGCAGCGCCTGGCCACCATCATGGTCGATGGTTCCGAGCGTCTGCTGATCGACGGCGACACGGTGGCGGTCGGGCAGCACCTGCTCGAGGGCAACGTCGACCCGCACGAGGTGCTCCGCGTGATGGGCCCGCGCCGGGTGCAGCTGCACCTGGTCCGCGAGGTCCAGGAGGTCTACCGCAGCCAGGGTGTGTCGATCCACGACAAGCACATCGAGGTCATCGTTCGGCAGATGCTGCGCCGCGTGACGATCATCGACTCCGGTTCGACCGAGTTCCTGCCGGGTGCGGTGATCGAGCGCAAGGAGTTCGAGCTGCAGAACCGTCGGATCCTGGCCGAAGGTGGCGAGGCTGCTGCCGGTCGTCCTGCCCTGATGGGCATCACCAAGGCGTCGCTGGCCACCGACTCATGGCTCTCGGCCGCCTCCTTCCAGGAGACGACCAGGGTCCTGACGGACGCGGCGATCAACGCCAAGTCCGACAAGCTGGTGGGTCTCAAGGAGAACGTCATCATCGGCAAGCTCATCCCGGCCGGTACGGGCATCGCCCGCTACCGCGACATCGCGGTGCAGCCGACCGAAGAGGCGCGGTCCGCCGCGTACTCGATGTCCTCGTTCGACGACACCTACTACGGCGCCGACACCTTCGGTGTCTCCGCCGGTACCTCGGTGCCGCTGGACGACTACGACATGGGACGCGACTACCGCTGAGCTCCTAGGTAGCACCGCCCTGCACGGCCGAACGGGCCGGCTCCCCACTGGGGAGCCAGCCCGTTCGGCGTGACCGGGCCCTCGGCGTTTTCGGCGTCTTGGCAAGGGCTGCCCGGACTCGGCAAGGCCCGCGGACGTTGCCAGGTCCAGTCGAGCCTTGCCAAGTCGCCCGTGTTGCCAATCCGCGACCGCCTCTGTCGATCACCCCAGCCCAGCTTCCAGCCCGGCCCGGTGTCGGAGTGAGGCGTCAGTTCGTCGTCGTGACCGGCGCTTCGGTGGTCGGGGGCGCGGAGGTCGTCGCGGGAGCCTGCTCGGTGGTGGCCGCATCCGTTTCGCTCGTTGTCGAAGGCGTTGTCGTCGCAGCCGAGATGCCGCCGCTGGCGAACGGGGGTGGGGTGATCCGGGTGTGGTTCTCGTGGACGTGGAAGCTCTTCTTCGCCTGGTGGCCGGTGCCGCCGACGGAGTACAGGTCGATGTCCTGGACCCGGTCGTCGGCGTAGCAGCCGAGCGTGGACAGATCCTGCGAACCGTGCCAGCTGTAGGTCCCGTAGGAACCGACGAGGCCCGGGTTGTCCACTGACAGCGCCAGGCCGGTGGCGTTGGCCAATTCCCATGAGACGATCAGGTGGTACGTGCCGTCTCCGCTGTCCAGCACGCATTCGGCGGACGCGGAGACGAAGCGTGCGCTCTTGGCGTTCGTTCCACCGGATCCGCTGTTGGAATTCGCACCGCCGCCGGAGCTGTTCTGAGTGCCGGAGTTCGATCCGCCCCCGCTGCTGGATCCGCTCCCACCATTGGATCCGCTCCCGCTACCGGACCCGGAACCGGTTCCCGTGGTGGTGTCGGGGTCGGTCACCGAGGTGTCGCTGACGACGGCCGAGGATGCAGGTGCAGATGCTGGACCATCCGCTGCGGTTCCCGCGTCGGCGGACGCGGCGATGCTCTGCTCGGGAGCGCTGGACTGCGGAGCACTGGAAAGTGGGGCACCGGCTGTAGTTCCGATCGCCGCCGGGCCGCTGCTGACCGCCGCGCTCTGAGCCGCCGAGTTCGCCGTCGCAGCCACGAGTTGCTGCCCGGCGATCCCGGACTGGCAGGCGGCAAGAGTGAGGACGGTCAGGGCAGTGGCGGCGATTCCGGCGGCGGCGCGAAGGGTGCGGTTCATGGCGGGCTCCGTGACATGGGTTCGGGGACGTGAGGTGTCGGGCTGCAGGTTGCGACAAGGGATGATTCGTCGAACTCTGGTGACGACATTCGCGTCATCGAGCTGAAGGAGACCGGCAAGTACCGGAGAAATACCCCCGCTTGACAACGATCTCGACCGTGTGACGATCGGCCCGATCGGGTGCGAAACGCCTCGTTGTCGCTGGTCAAACCCTTGTGCTGCAGTGGACGCCGGAGCCCCGGCCGGGTTGCGGAGCGGGTTGCAGAATCTTCTGGGTCTACGCGCCGATGGTAGGACGACGCCCTCGGTGGCGCGTCAGAACGCGGTCCCCCTGGCGTGCCTCTCCGTCTGGTCAGCCGGCGACGACGTTCCCGCCGGAGACGGCAACGGTGACGGGTGGCAATGGCGCAGGCGCTGGGCCGCCGAGGACGGCCCCGGTGAGCGCGTTGTACTTGGACCCGTGGCACGGGCAGTCCAGTTCCGCGCCGGCTACCTTGACCTGGCAGCCCATGTGGGTGCAGATGGCGCTGAAGGCCACCACCTTCCCGGCGGTCGGCTGCGCCACGATGATCGGCTTGCCGTTGGCGTCGCTGGCCGCGACCGCTCCGCCCACCGGCACCTTGCTCAAGGCGACCAGCGTGTTACCGGACGCAGCGGCCGACGGTGCAGCCGCGGATGGCGCCGCGGCGGACGGTGCAGCCGCGGATGGCGCGGCTGCGGACGGTGCTGCAGCCGCGGACGGCGCCGCCGCCGGCGGGGCACTGACGACCGGTGCAGCGGCGGTGCTGGCCGATGTCGTCGGGGCAGCGGCTGCGGGTGTGCTGGTGCTGCCACACGCAGTGAGGGTGAGAGCGCCGGCTCCCAGTCCGGCGGCGACCAGGACCTGACGTCGGGTCGGTGAGGAGTCAGGACGTGGTTCGGTCAGGGACTCGAGGTCGGTGGCGGCTGCTGCGGTGGGGTTCAGTTGAGTCGTCATGCCCTTCGTCACGACGAGGGTCGTGGAATGGTTCACCACCAGTTCACCGGATCAACGCGGATGAACCTTTTGACCGCCGATGACGTGAGACTCTTCGACGGGCCCGGTCGGTTCTCGTCCGGTAGGTCGGGCCGACGTGGGTAGTGGCAATCAGGTCATGACAGTTGGATGGCGAAGCGGAGGTGGCGGTGGAGTCCGGTGCAGACCTCATGCGCACCCTGCATGACGAGCATGCCGCCGCGCTCTGGTCGTTCGTCCTCGGCCTGACCAGCGGAGATCGCGGCCGCGCCGAAGACGTGGTCCAGGAAACCCTGCTGCGGGCCTGGCGCCGCCCGGAGCTCCTGGAGCAGCACGGCCAGGACGAACGCGGACACTCGTCGGCCCGCAGCTGGCTGTTCACCGTGGCCCGCAACATCGTCGTCGATCAGTGGCGGGCCAGAGGTCGGCGGCCTGAGGCGCTGATGGACGCGGTGCCGGAGCAATCGGAGCCGGACCGCACGGATGCCGCGCTCCAGTCGATGCTGGTGTCCGAGGCACTGGGGCGGCTGACGCCGGAACACCGGGCGGTCCTGCTCGAGTGCTACTTCCGGGGCTGCACCGCAGGTCAGGCTGCCTCCCATCTGGGCATTCCGCTGGGTACCGTGAAATCACGAACGCATTACGCGTTGCATGCACTGAGACTGGCACTACAGGAGATGGGGGTCGTCACATGAGCAGCCGCGAGCCGCAGAACCCGGCCTCGGTGTCCTCGACCCACTGCCTGGACGACGCGTCGTACGTCATCGGTAGCCTTTCGCCCGCGGAGCGGCAGGCCTTCGAACTGCACCTGGCGACCTGTCCGCGGTGCCAGGCGTCGATCTCCCAACTGGCCGGTCTGCCCGGTCTGCTGGCCCTGACGTCAGCAATCGAACTCGAGCGGGAGCCGCTTCCGGTGCCCGACACGCTGCTCCCGCGTCTGCTCACCGCTGCGGCCTGCGAACGCAAGCGACGACGCGTGATCTGGACCGGGACGGTGGCCGCCGCCGCGGCCTGCGTGGTGGCGTTGGTCATCACCCTGATCGTCCGGCCGTCCACCCCGACGACCGCGGTCGCACTGCCGCCCCCCATCGAGATGCAACAGGTCGTCAAGGGACCCATGAATGCGTCGATGCAGTTGGTCGACAAGCAGTGGGGGACAAGCATTGTCGTCAACTGCGAGTACCGGGGCGAACACGGTGCGGGAGAGAAGTACCAGGTCGTCGTCTACGACGCGTCGGGCAAGCCGCATCTGGTCGGCGATTGGAAGTCGGTGGCCGGCGGCGGAACCACGGTGTGGGCCTCCAGTTCGCTGAACCTCGATCAGATCGCGCGCGTCGAGGTGCAGTGGCCCAACGGGAAGACCGTGCTCAGCGCCGTCCCGCGCCACAGCTGACCGCACGCGACTGCTCGGACTGCGCCGGCTGTCCAGACATGGGGACCCTGTGGCGGCGGAAGCAGGACCGGCGGCGGAGGCGGGACCGGCGGCGGAAGGGGGACCCGAAGCAGGAGCGGGCTGCGCATATAGAAGTGCCTGAATTCGACCGAAATGACCGTAATTCAGGCACTTCCGTATGCGCCGGGCACTCCTGTATGCGCGGAAAACGAGGGGGCGGGTCAGGCGGGGATGAGGCTGACGAGGCGTTCGAGGGTGGCGCGGGCGCCGACGGCGTGCAGCGACTGCAGCGCTTCCAGGTAGGCCTCGGTGAAGACCGGGTTGTCGACGAGATCCCCGAAGAGCTCGCGGTCGGAGACGAAGGCCAGCGGTTCGTCCCGCTGCCGAAGGGCCGCGGCCTTGAGCCGGTCTGCCAGCCGGTCGACCACCTCGATCGGCTCGCCCTGCTCGTCGACGCCCTCGGCGTAGCGCGCCCAGCTGGCGACCACCGCGGTGGACAGCGCAACCGGACCACCCGACGCCAGCTGCGAGCGGATCACCGCGAGCAGCCACTTCGGGATCCGGTCGGAACTCTCGGCGCAGAGCCGCGCCACCGTGTCGCGGACGCCGCTGTTGGAGAACCGGGCGATCAGCTGGTGCTTGTAGTCGTCGAGGTCGATGCCCGGCACCGGCTCCAGGGTGGGAGTGGCCTCGAAGTCCATGTAGCCCAACAGGAATCGGTCGAACAGTGGGTCCTGGGCGACCTCGTGCACCAACCGGTAGCCGGCCAGGTAGCCGAAGTAGCACAGGGCCTGGTGGCTCGCGTTGAGGAGCCGGAGCTTCATCAGCTCGTAGGGTTCGACATCGGCGACCACCTGGACGCCGACCTGGTGCAGCGGCGGCCGGCCGAGGGTGAAGTTGTCCTCGAGCACCCACTGGGTGAACGGTTCGCAGACGACGGGCCAGCCGTCCTCGATGCCGAAGCGCTTGCTGATCGCGGCGCGGTCGTCATCGGTGGTGACGGGTGTGATCCGGTCGACCATCGAGTTCGGGAAGTGCACCTGGGTGTCGACCCAATCACCGAGACCGACATCGCCCGAGGCAGTCTCGCGCAGGCGGGCGTAGGCGGTGAACACCTCGTGGGCGACGTGGCCGTTGCCCTGGATGTTGTCGCAACTCATGATCGTGAAGGGCGCCAGACCGCGCGAACGCCGGCGGACCAACGCCTCGGTGATCAGCCCGAAAGTGGTGCCGGGAATGGCACCGGGGACGAGATCGGCGACGACGGCAGGGTTCGTGTCGTCGAACTTCCCGGTGACGTGGTGGAAGTTGTAGCCACCTTCGGTCACCGTCATCGACACGATGCGGGTGGCCGGGTCGGCCATCTTCTCGATGACGGCCTCCGGATCGTCAGGAGCGAACAGATACTCGACGATCGACCCGATGACGCGGGGCTCCCAGGAGCCGTCGGGATCTTTGAGGACCAGGGTGTAGAGGCAGTTCTGGGCATTCATGATCTGCTGCATCTTCGCGTCGAAGGGCATCACGCCGACCCCGCAGATGCCCCAGTCCAGCGCCTTGCCCTCGTTCATCAGCCGGTCGAGGTACATCGCCTGATGAGCCCGGTGAAATCCGCCGACGCCGAAATGGACGACCCCGGTCGTCACCTTGCTCCGGTCGTACGTCGGAATGGGAACCGTCCCGCCGATGCTCGAAAGGGTGGCCGTACTGAGCTGGGCCATCGAAGTGTCCTTGTCTTGCCTGCCTGAGGTGGGTCGCGGAGACGCTGCCCACCGAAGTGGAATTCGTAGTATCGCCGACCCGGTCAGGTGGGCGGGGCCACACCTGACCGGATCGGCCGGAAGCTCGGGCGACTACTTGACGGCGCCCAACGAGAGGCCCTGGACGAGCTTGTCCTGGGCCGCGAAACCGGCGATGAGCACCGGCAGGGAGACGGCCGTCGCAGCTGCGCAGAGCTTGCCGAGGAACAGCGCCTGGGAGGTGACCAGGCTGGGTAGGAAGGCGGGCAGCGTCTGGGCTGCCGAGGTGCTGGTGAGCACGTTGACCAGGAACAACTCGTTCCAGGAGAAGATGAAGCAGATCAGCGACGTGGAGGCGATGCCAGGTCCGGCGATCGGCGCGATGACCTTGAGCAGGGTCTTGATCAGGCCGGCGCCGTCCAGCGAGGCCGCCTCGAACAGGGCCGGTGGGATGTCGGCCAGGAACGACCGCATCATCCAGACGGCGATCGGGAGGTTCATGGCGGTGTACAGGATGATCATGAACCAGATCTGGTTCAGTCCACCGACGGCCTTGGCGATGAGGAACAGCGGCACCAGGCCGGCTGCGGCCGGCAGGAACTTGGTCGACAGGAAGAAGAACATCACGTCGGTCCACTTGCGGACCGGCTTCACCGAGAGCGCGTAGGCCGCGGGGATCGCGAAGCAGAGCACCAGCAGCGTCGAGATCACCGAGCACAGCACCGAGTTCAGCACGAACGGCCACGGGCTCTGGCCCGAACTGGAGCCGAAGAACTGCTTGTACCCGTCCAGGGTCAACGGCGCGAAGAGCTGCGGCGTGTTCAGGCTGGCCTTCACCTCGGGGTGGAAGCTCGTCAGGATCATGAAGAAGACCGGCGCGATGAAGATCAGCCCGATGATCCAGGTCGCGATGGTGGTCAGCGCGGACCCGACACCCTTCTTCTTGAAGGAGGCACCGGTGGTTCCCTTGCTGACCGGTTCGACGTGGGCAATGGTCGTCATCGCGAGTTCTCCTCTTTGAACAGGCTGGACACGGTGCGAAGCGCGAACGTCGCGATGACGATGGTGGCGATCACGATGATCACACCCTGGGCGGAGGCCAGACCGTAGTCGTTGTCCGAGTTGATCGTGTTGAAGATCAGGTAGGGCAGGTTCTCGGTCTGCGGGTTGAGCGGCGTCAGCTGGTAGACGGCATCGAAGTTCTGGATGATGTAGATGCTGCCGAGCAGGCCGGCCAACTCCAGGTACTGCCGCATGTGCGGCATCGTCAGGAACCGGAACATCTGCCAAGGGCTCGCACCGTCGACCGAGGCCGCCTCGATGACGTCGCCGGGGCGGGACTGCAGGCCGGCCAGCAGGATGAGCGTCATGAACGGGGTCCACTGCCAGATCAGCTCGATCTGGACGGCCAGGAGCGGGTGCTGGCTGACGAGCGTCACGGTCGAGGCGGGTGCGCCCGGGTTGAACCAGTGGTTCACCGTCGTCACGATCCCGCTGAGCAGGCCGTTCTGCGCGTCGAAGATGCCGTAGCGGAAGAACAGCGCGGCGGCCACCGGGACGATGAGGAACGGCGTGATCATCATGGTGCGGACGGCTCCGCGGCCGGGGAACCTGCGGTTGAGCAGGAGCGCGATCCCCAGCCCGAAGGCGAGCGAGACCAGGACGACGACCACGACCAACTGCACCGTGTGCCACATGTCCTTGAGGATCGTTTGGTTGGTGAACACCTGCTGGAAGTTGCGGAGGGTCCAGCCGCTGATCTTGGGCCGGTCCGCGTCGTATCGACGGAACGAGAAGTAGATGGTGACCAGGAACGGCAGCTGGGTCACCAGGACGGTGAAGATCAGGGCGGGGAGCAGCGGGCCGCGACGCAGCCACGCCTCGCGCTTGGCCTTGCGGTTGACCTCGTTGGCGACAGCTGCGGATGGGCCGGCCGACGCCGAGCTTTTTTCTTGGAGAGCGGTCATTCGAACGGTTCCTTCGCAAACGTGTCGTGTGAGGGATGACCTGGGCGGCCCGAACGGGCCTCGGCGGACCATCGGGTCCGAGCGGTCCGAACAAGACTGGTCGGCCCGAAGGGGGCGGCGGGCCCGCGCGAGGTTCACGCGGACCCGCCGCCTGCGGAACTACTTCTGGGCGTTGCCCACGTCGGTGGCCTGCGCCTGGGCGTCGGTCGCCCAGCTGTCGACGGTGCCGTTGCCCGCGAGCACCTGGGACAGGCTCGCGGTGACCTTGTCGCCGAATGACGTGAACTCGGGGATGTCGACGAACTGGATGCCGACCGTCGGCCGGGGCTGGGTGCCCGGGTTGGTCGGGTCAGCGGCACTCAGCGCGGCCAGGGTGGCCGGAGCGAAGGCCGAAGCGGCCGCGTTGTACTCGGCGTTCGCGTACAGCGAGGTGCGCTTGCCGGCCGGGACACGGGCCCAGCCGAGCTGCTTGCCGACGGTGTTCTCGTAGGCCGAGGACGAAGCCCACGAGATGAACTGCCAGGCGGCGTCCTTGTTCTTGGACGCGTTCTCCATGGCCCAGGACCAGGCGTACAGCCAGCCGGAGGACTTGGTGTTCTTGACCGGGGCCTGGACGTAGCCGACCTTGCCCTTGACCGGTGAGTCACTGGCCTCGAGCGAGCCCGCGGCGGAGGTGGCGTCGTACCACATGGCCACCTTGCTCTGCTGCATGTTGTTCAGGCACTCGGTGAAGCCGGCCTGGTCCGGGCTGACCTCGCCGTGGGACTTGACCAGGTTGACGTAGAAGTTGACCGCGTCCTTGAAGGCCGGGTCGGTGACCTTGGCGTTCCAGTCCTTGTCCCACCAGGTGCCGCCGAAGGTGTTGACGACGGTGGTCAGCGGGGCGCCGAGCTGGCCCCAGCCGGGGAGGCCACGGAGGCAGATGCCCTTCATGCCGGGCTGCGCGCCGTCGACCTTGGCCGCCGCCGCGGACACCTCGTCCCACGTCGGCTTGTCCGCCAGGGTGACGCCCTTGGCGGCGAAGACGTCCTTGCGGTACATCAGGAACGACGACTCACCGTAGAACGGCTCGCCGTAGATCTTCCCGTCGACCGAGAGGGACTTGGTGAAGGCCGGGAAGATGTCCGACTGGTTGAAGCCGGTGTCCTTGGTCGTGTACGGCGTGAGGTCCGCCATCCAGTTGTTGCCCGCGTAGATCGGGATCTCGAAGTTGGACAGGGTGGCCACGTCGTACTGACCGGCCTGGTTCTTGAACTCCAGCGAGGCCTTGGCCCGCATGTCGTTCTCCGGCAGGACGGTGTAGTTGACGTTGATGCCGGTCTGGGCGGTGAAGTTGGCGGCGGTCAGCTTCTGCAGGTCGATCATCTGCGGGTTGTTGACCATCAGGACGTTGATGGTCTTGCCGGCGGTGGCCGGGTCCTTGGTCAGCGGCGCGGCGGTGCCGACCGGTGCCGATCCGCTCGCGACGGGGACCGACGACGGAATGCCCGCCGACGAGCTCGGGCCTGACGACGGCGCCGAGGCCGACGACGGCGCCGAGGCCGACGACGGAGCCGAAGCGGAGCCGGGAGCCGAGGCCGAGGACGACGACGTCGTGGGCGCGGCCGTTCCGGTCGAACTGCTGCTGCAGGAGGCGGTGACGAGCATCGCGGCGCAGCCGGCGGCAACTGCCGCCTTGTGTGTCCAACGCATCTGGAGTGGTTCCTTTCGGGGTTGTGTACTGCGGGTTTGCTGTGATCGGGCTGATCACGGGGGCAGCTCGAGCACCGGTGAGGGTGTTCACCGGTGTCGACGGGTGTGGGGTTGGTGGGCTACTGCTGGACCCGGCGGGCCCCGGGGTGCCGGCCCCGGCGGTCAGACCCGGATCACTTGGGGTCCGAGTGCGCTGTAGCGGTGCGCTTCGTGCGCCGAGAGGGTGGAGTCGGTGATGAGGGTTTCGAAATCCCCCACGTCGGAGAACCGGCAGAAGCTGGTCACCCCGAACTTGGTGTGGATGCCGACGAAGACCTTGCGGCGCGAGACCGCCATGGCTTTCGCCTTCACTGCGGCGACCGCGCTGTCCGGGACGGTCAGGCCGCGGTCACGGGTCAGGCCGTTGGCGCCCATCACGGCCAGGTCGATGACCAGGTCGGAGAGCATCGCGGTGGCCCAGTGGTCGACGGTGGCGAGCGTGCGCCCGCGGACCCGGCCGCCGAGCAGGATGACGTTGATGGTGGCGCTGGCTGCGAGAATGCTCGCGGTGGCCAGCGACGAGGTCACGACGGTGAGCGGACGGCCGATGTTGACCAGTTCCTCGGCGACCAGCTGCGGGGTGAAACCCTCGTCCAGGTAGACGGTCTCGGCCGGGCCGAGCTGATCCGCGGCCGCTGCGGCGATGCGCCGCTTCTCCGGGACCCAGGATTCGGACCGGTGGGCCATGTTGGATTCGAAGCCGGCGCCCTCGACCGGATACGCACCGCCGTGGGTCCGCCGGAGCAGGCCGTGGTCCTCCAGCACCTTCAGGTCGCGGCGGACGGTCTCGGCGGCAACCTCGAGTTCGTCGGCGATCTCGGTGACCGCTATGTGCCCGGCACCCCGTGCCTGCGCCAGGATCAGCCGGCGACGTTCCTCGCCCTGCTTGGCGTTCATGGTCCCGACCTCCTCGTCATTGGGGCGCTTGCGGTTACTTGGGTTCGGGCGGCTCTGCGGCTACTCGACTGCTGGATCGAGCTCATCTGCGGGTCAATTGGTCGCTTCGTCGATTTGTGGGTTCGACCACATCGACTGCCCCTTATGAGTACTCCGCCGCTTCGCTGTGCGTCCAGTCACAACGACCACATTCCGTGCCCGATTGGTGTGGAAGATCGGACAGCTGGGTGGCTGATCTCACGCTGAATCCCCCGTAAGCGGGGAAACGAGTGTGCCTGAAGTGTGAAACAGATATGCCCGGGTCCTGTTGTTTTCCACATCGGACCTGATTCGAGGGTGGGTCGGTCGGGGTGAATGTCCTTCGGTGGGTGTCGATCGCGGCGGCCCCGGTGGGCGGGTGCGCCCCGACGGCGCCCGTGCGGGCACATCACGGCCCGATCACGGTCCGATAACGGTCAGTCGGGACCACCTCGGGTGGTCGCTCGCACCGTCCCGCTCGCACCGTCCCGCTCGGACCGTCCCGCTCGGACCGTCCCGCTCGGACCGTCCCGCTCGGACCGTCCCGCTCGGACCGTCCCGCTCGCACCGTCCCGCTCGCACCGTCCCGCTCGCACCGTGCGGATCGCACTGTCCCGATCAGCCTGTCCGGCCCGTTCACACTGTCCGGAAGAGCGCGGCCGGCGGGGTAGCATCGACAGCGAACCCAGCGCTGACGTCCGGCTCGCCCCCAACTCGACCTCGGTCGGAGCGGACCAGGGAGCCGGGCCGGTGGCCATCGACAACCCCCGCCCCGGGGTCGTGCGAATCCACCCAGCTTCGGATCAGGCTTCGACCATTTCTGTCGCCGCATTTCCTGCGGTAGCATTCTTGGTTGGCCCGGTCCAGCTGGGTCATCGTCGTGTCCCGAGGTGCCCGACGTTCCAGCGCCGCGGTTCGACACGTCCTACAGACCTCGTGCAGCACCCGTTCACGCAGCAGTACTCGCGTTCAGCACCAATCGACCCAGAAAGAAGTCTCCTGCACATGCCAACTATCCAGCAGCTGGTCCGGAAGGGCCGCCAGGACAAGAGCAGCAAGACGAAGACGCCGGCGCTGAAGGGAAGCCCCCAGCGCCGCGGAGTCTGCACTCGCGTCTACACGACCACCCCGAAGAAGCCGAACTCGGCGCTTCGCAAGGTCGCTCGCGTCCGACTGACCAGCCAGGTCGAGGTCACCGCCTACATCCCGGGCGAGGGCCACAACCTGCAGGAGCACTCCATCGTGCTGGTTCGTGGTGGCCGGGTGAAGGATCTTCCCGGTGTCCGTTACAAGATCATCCGTGGCTCGCTGGACACCCAGGGCGTCAAGGGTCGCAAGCAGGCTCGCAGCCGTTACGGCGCGAAGAAGGAGAAGAGCTAATGCCCCGCAAGGGTCCCGCCCCGAAGCGGCCACTCGTTGCCGATCCGGTCTACAACTCCCCGCTGGTCACCCAGCTCGTCAACAAGGTCCTGCAGGACGGCAAGCGCTCCATCGCGCAAGCCATCGTGTACGGCGCCTTGGAAGGTTGCCGCGAGAAGAGCGGCACCGACCCGGTTGTCACTCTCAAGCGCGCGCTGGACAACGTCCGCCCGTCGCTCGA
Source organism: Nakamurella sp. UYEF19 (assembly GCF_040546275.1). Classification (NCBI taxonomy): domain Bacteria; kingdom Bacillati; phylum Actinomycetota; class Actinomycetes; order Nakamurellales; family Nakamurellaceae; genus Nakamurella; species Nakamurella sp. UYEF19. The sequence continues at coordinate 73,226 of NZ_JBEPNO010000004.1, forward strand.
GGTCCGCAGCCGTCGTGTCGGTGGCGCCACCTATCAGGTCCCGGTCGAGGTCCGCGTCCCGCGCCAGACCACGCTGGCCCTGCGCTGGCTGGTCGGCTACTCCAAGGCCCGTCGTGAGAAGACCATGACCGAGCGCCTGATGAACGAACTGCTCGACGCCAGCAATGGCCTCGGTGCCGCTGTCAAGCGTCGCGAGGACACCCACAAGATGGCCGAGTCCAACAAGGCCTTCGCGCACTACCGCTGGTAGTGACCGGGCGGTTGACGCCGCCTGGATCGCCGCCTGGCTCCTGGCCGGGCGACTGACGACGAAGTCGGCAGGTAATCGAATTCAGCAGTGAGTACTGTGGAACTACACCCCCGGCGCGGCAGAGGCGGATACCCCGCCCTGCCGCGCCAGCATGCTGTGAGCGCACCGGGATCACGTCCCGCCCCACAGCCTGCTTAGGAAAAGAGACGAGGAAGAACCGCACGTGGCACCCAACGCCCTCGACAAGACCCGGAACATCGGGATCATGGCGCACATCGACGCGGGTAAGACCACCACGACCGAGCGCATCCTGTTCTACACCGGTATCACCTACAAGATCGGTGAAGTGCACGACGGCGGTGCCGTCATGGACTGGATGGAGCAGGAGCAGGAGCGTGGCATCACCATCACCTCCGCTGCGACGACGACCCACTGGAAGGGTCACAAGATCAACATCATCGACACGCCCGGCCACGTCGACTTCACGGTCGAGGTCGAGCGGTCGCTGCGTGTCCTTGACGGCGCGGTTGCGGTGTACGACGGTGTCGCCGGTGTCGAGCCCCAGACCGAGCAGGTCTGGCGTCAGGCCGAGAAGTACCACGTGCCGCGGATGTGCTTCGTCAACAAGCTCGATCGCACCGGCGCGAACTTCTTCCGCTGCGTCGACATGATGGTGACCCGCCTCAACGCCAGGCCGGCCGTGCTGCAGTTGCCGATCGGTGCCGAGGGCGACTTCATCGGTGTCGTCGACCTGCTCAACATGCGGGCCCTGACCTGGCGCGGCGAGACCGTCAAGGGTGAGGACTATGCGGTCGAGGAGATCCCGGCCGACCTCATGGATCAGGCGATCGAGTACCGCGAGAAGCTCGTCGAGATGATCTCCGAGAACGACGACGAGGCCATGGAGGCCTTCCTCGTCGGCGAGGAGCTGTCCGTCGACCAGCTGAACGCTGCGCTGCGGCGCGCGACCATCGCCGGCAAGGTCAACCCGGTCACCTGTGGCTCGGCGTTCAAGAACAAGGGCGTCCAGCCCATGCTCGACGCTGTCGTGGCCTACCTGCCGTCCCCGCTCGACGTCGGCGCCACCATGGGCCTGCTGCAGGACGGCGTCACCGAGGCCACCCGCGAGCCCGACCCCAAGTCGGACTTCTCCGGGCTGGCGTTCAAGGTCGCGACCGACCCGCACCTCGGCAAGCTGACCTTCGTCCGGATCTACTCCGGCACGCTCAACTCCGGCACCCAGGTCGTCAACGCGACCAAGGATCGCAAGGAGCGGATCGGCAAGATCTACCAGATGCACGCCAACAAGCGCGAGGAACTGGCCTCGGCCGCGGCCGGCGACATCGTCGCCGTCATGGGGCTGAAGCAGACGACCACCGGCGACACGCTGTCCGATCCCGCGCACCCGATCGTGCTCGAGTCGATGACGTTCCCGGATCCGGTCATCGAGGTCGCCATCGAGCCGAAGACCAAGGCCGACCAGGAGAAGCTGGGTGTCGCCATCCAGAAGCTGGCCGAGGAGGACCCGACGTTCAAGGTCCACCAGGACGACGACACCGGCCAGACCGTCATCGGCGGGATGGGCGAGCTCCACCTCGACATCCTGGTCGACCGGATGCGGCGTGAGTTCAACGTCGAGGCCAACATCGGCAAGCCGCAGGTCGCGTACCGCGAGACCATCCGCGGCACGGTCGAGAAGTACACGTACGTCCACAAGAAGCAGACCGGTGGATCCGGGCAGTACGCCAAGATCCAGATCACGGTCGAGCCCCTGGACATGGCCGCTTCGGAAGGCGCGACGTACGAGTTCGTCAACGCCGTCTCGGGTGGTCGCATCCCGCGCGAGTACATCCCGTCCGTCGACGCCGGTGCCCAGGACGCTCTGCAGTACGGCATCCTGGCCGGTTTCCCGATGCTCGGGGTCAAGCTGACCCTGGTCGACGGTGCCTACCACGACGTCGACTCCTCGGAAATGGCGTTCAAGATCGCCGGCTCCATCGCGATGAAGGAGACGGCCCGGCTGGCCAATCCGGTGTTGCTCGAGCCGCTGATGAGCGTCGAGGTCGTCACCCCGGAAGAGAACATGGGCGACGTCATCGGCGACCTGAACTCCCGCCGTGGCCAGATCCAGGGCATGGACGAGCGCTCCGGCGCCCGCGTCGTGACCGCTCTGGTCCCGCTGTCCGAGATGTTCGGCTACGTCGGCGATCTCCGGTCCAAGACCGCAGGCCGCGCGTCGTACTCGATGGTGTTCTCGACGTATGCCGAGGTTCCGACGAACGTGGCGAAAACGATCATCGCGAAGCAGAACGGCGAGTAGGTCTGCGGAAGCGGAACGGCGAGTAGTTTCCACCGGCTGAGGTACGGATTGGCTCTTGCGAGAGCCAGTCCGTACCCTTCCAGAGGTTTCATCACCTCTGATATCCCCAAGCTCGGTGGGTCAGCGAGTCCGCTGGTCCACCAAGGGTCCTGATTGAACATCGGTCAGGTCCAGATCCACCAACGAACGCTTCGACGGCCAGTTCTTCGAAAAGGACCGCGAGGCGCATCAAACAGTCCTGAGGAGGACCTGCAGTGGCGAAGGCGAAGTTCGACCGCAGTAAGCCCCACGTCAACATCGGCACGATCGGCCACGTTGACCACGGCAAGACCACACTGACCGCGGCCATCACCAAGGTGCTGGCCGACAAGTACCCGACCCTGAACCAGGCGTCGGCCTTCGATCAGATCGACAAGGCGCCGGAAGAGCGCCAGCGCGGTATCACCATCAACATCGCGCACGTCGAGTACCAGACCGAGAAGCGTCACTACGCCCACGTCGATGCGCCCGGTCACGCCGACTACATCAAGAACATGATCACCGGTGCGGCTCAGATGGACGGCGCGATCCTGGTCGTCGCCGCCACCGACGGCCCGATGCCGCAGACCAAGGAGCACGTGCTCCTGGCCCGCCAGGTCGGCGTTCCCTACATCCTGGTCGCGCTGAACAAGTCCGACATGGTCGACGACGAGGAGATCCTGGAGCTCGTCGAGCTCGAGGTCCGTGAACTGCTGGCCGCTCAGGACTTCGACGAGGACGCCCCGGTCATCCGGACCTCCGGTCTGAAGGCTCTCGAGGGTGACCCGAAGTGGGTCGAGACCGTCGTCGAGCTGATGAACGCGGTCGACGAGTCCGTCCCGGAGCCCGTCCGCGACACCGAGAAGCCGTTCCTGATGCCGATCGAGGACGTCTTCACGATCACCGGTCGTGGCACCGTCGTCACCGGCAAGGTCGAGCGTGGCGTCATCAACGTCAACGCCACAGTGGAAATCGTCGGCATCAAGCCGAAGTCCTTCCAGACCACCGTCACGGGCATCGAGATGTTCCGCAAGCTGCTCGACTCGGCGACCGCCGGCGACAACGCCGGTCTGCTGCTTCGTGGCACCAAGCGCGAAGATGTCGAGCGCGGCCAGGTCGTCGTCAAGCCGGGCTCGATCACTCCTCACACGGAGTTCGAGGCGCAGGTCTACATCCTGGGCAAGGACGAAGGCGGCCGCCACACGCCGTTCTTCAACAACTACCGCCCGCAGTTCTTCTTCCGCACCACCGACGTGACCGGCGTCGTCACCCTCCCCGAGGGCACCGAAATGGTCATGCCCGGCGACACCACCGAGATGACCGTCTCGCTGATCCAGCCGATCGCCATCGAGGAAGGCCTCCGCTTCGCCATCCGCGAAGGTGGCCGCACCGTTGGTGCCGGCTCGGTCGTCAAGATCGTCAAGTAGTTCCCGCTCCGGCTTGCCGGTGATTCAGTTCCTGTTCTGACCAGCTGGGCCCCGACGCGATTCGCGTCGGGGCCCAGCTGCGTCGTGCTGGTTCCGGAGACCAACGCGGCCGGGTCGGTGCACGGCCGGCATAATCTTCGTCGTTCGCGAGATCTGTACTGGCGAGGCCGATACCGTGATCGACATGACGGAAGCGACTGCGACCTGTCCGAGCTGCGGGAGTGCCAGTGCCCTCGAGCCCGGATTCTTCGAAGACAGGGGAGAACGCTCCACCGGCTACCTCCGCTGGATCGCCGGCCCGCTCGAGCGCGGCATCTTCGGCGGGGCCAAGGTCATGGGCAAGCAACGCGTGATCGTCGAGGCGTTCCGCTGCCGCGGATGCGGCCTGCTCAGCCTCTACGCTCGCGAGCCTTCCTGACGGTGCGCGCCTGTCGTCTGCTCCAGGCGTCCAGGCGTCTTGGCAAGGTTTGCCTGGTCTCGGCAACGCCCGCGGGCTTTGCCAGGTAGGGGCAGACCTTGCCAGGTGGACCACCAGCACTCGTCAGATGAGCCAGCCGGCCCGTCAGGTGAGCACTGCGCGGTTGTCCCCATGCCTCCGGTTGTCCACATTCGGCCGGGGAGGCTGGAAGAAGGGCCGTCAGGTTGTCACCTTGGACCGATGAGCATCTTCGAACACGTCGCCGGCGCATCCACCGGACTGCTCGACCGGCGGCAGTTGCTGGCCGAGGGCTTCTCCGAGGACGAGATCCGAAGCGCCCGTGCGGCAGGCACTCTCGTCCGTCTGTACCGCGGCGTCTATGCCCTCGGCCTCCAGATTCCGGGTGCCCGCCGCCCGCTCGAGGTACTGCGGATCATCGGTGTGGCTGCGCGTTCTCCCTCCATGGTGGTGTCCCACACCTCAGCAGCAGTGCTCCACGATCTGCCGCTGTGGCTGGCGGACCCGACCGTCGTGCACCTGACGAGAGAACCGGGCGGCGGGTCCGCCAGGACACCGGGCCGGGTGGTCGACGCCACGAGGGTCGAGTCGGACGAGATCGTCATGGTCAACGGCATTCTCGTGACGTCGCCGGCGCGGACCCTGGTCGACCTCTGCCGTGGGTCCGCCTTCGAACCGGCGGTCATGGCATGTGACTACGTGCTGCACCACAGGTTGGCCAGTCCGTTGGACCTGGCGACAGCCCTGGACCGGGCCCGCCACCGTCCGGGCAACGCTGCAGCCCGCCGTGCCATCGCCTTTGCCGACGGACGGTCGGAGAGCCCGGGCGAATCACGGACCAGGGTCCTGATCCACGGCCTCGGACTGCCGGCACCCCAGCTGCAGATAGAGGTGTCCGACCGGTTCGGGAATGCTGTAGGCCGCACAGATCTGGGCTACGTGGAAGATTCCGCCCTGATCGAGTTCGATGGAAAGGTGAAGTACGGCAGGCTGCTTCAGCCGGGCGAGGACCCGAGTGACGTCGTCGTACGGGAGAAGGAACGCGAGGATGCCATCCGGGCTGTCGGTACCAGCGTGATGCGGATCGTCTGGTCGGAGCTGAACCGGCCCCTGATGCTGGAACGTCGAATCGAACTGACCCGCCTGCAGGGAAGGGCTTTGCGTGACGCAGGCGCGACCTCCGGACGGCTCCGTGCGCGTCGGCCCATCCGGGTCGAACCCGCCCCGTCTTCACCAGCCGGTGACGCCAATCCGACCAACACCCGCTGATCGCTCCGTGACCTTGCCAGGACGCGTGCCGGCACAGCCCTGTGATCCACTCGATTTGAAGTCGACCGGTGAAGTGAGGCATACTCGTCAGGTTGCCCTCGCCGGGTTGGCTGCTGTTCGCGGTCAGATTTTCCTGGTGAGCACCGCAGGTCCGACAGCAGGTCCACCGGACTACGAAACAGGCAGCCACCAGCAAGGCCAATAGCTTTGAACTCCAGACTGTGCTCCTCACGAGCGCAACTGGTCCGACATGTCAGCACCACAGGCATGTGCAGTCGGCGCGACACGCCCGACCGCGTGGACCGGTGGTCCCGGACAGATGAACAGCGGCGAGCTTCAACCCTCGCGCAACGAGAGTGCCGGTGCAGCCATGCGCCAGTCTCGCCCCCCGGGGTGAGGCGCGAGCACGGCCTTCGGGCCCGTGCGAGCGGTTGAGAGTGACGACCAGCAGTACCGGCCGGCAGAGGCACCAGCAGGACGAGCCGGCAGCAGTACGAGACAAGACAGACCCGATGCAGCGACAACCTAGAAGGACGGCAAGCGTGGCGGGACAGAAGATCCGCATCAGGCTCAAGGCCTATGACCACGAAGCGATCGACGCCTCAGCGCGCAAGATCGTCGAGACGGTGACCCGTACCGGAGCCCGCGTCGTCGGCCCGGTGCCGCTCCCCACGGAGAAGAACGTGTACTGCGTCATCCGCTCGCCGCACAAGTACAAGGACTCGCGCGAGCACTTCGAGATGCGCACCCACAAGCGTCTGATCGACATCCTCGATCCGACCCCGAAGACGGTCGACGCGCTCATGCGCATCGATCTCCCGGCGTCGGTCGACGTCAACATCCAGTAGGGATCTCCTCCGACCCCTTGAGGCTGAAGAGATCTCGAGGAGATGGGTATTTCAAATCATGGCTAACACGATCAAGGGAATTCTGGGCCACAAGCTCGGGATGACCCAGGTCTTCGACGAGACGAACCGGGTTGTCCCGGTCACCGTCATCGCCGCCGGCCCGGTCGTCGTGACCGCGGTCCGTACCCCCGAAGCCGACGGCTACTCGGGTGTGCAGCTGGCCTTCGGCGCGATCGACCCCCGCAAGGTGACCAAGCCGGTCACCGGGCACTTCGCCAAGGCAGGTGTCACGCCTCGCCGTCACATCGCCGAGCTGCGCACCGAGGACGTCTCCGGCTACGAGCTGGGCCAGGAACTGACGGCCGAGCAGGTCTTCGAGGCCGGCAACCTGATCGACGTCACGGCCACCTCCAAGGGCAAGGGCACCGCCGGCGTCATGAAGCGTCACGGCTTCAAGGGCCTGAGCAGCTCGCACGGTGTGCACCGCAAGCACCGTGGACCCGGTTCCATCGGCGGCTGCTCCACCCCCGGCCGTGTCTTCAAGGGCATGCGCATGGCGGGTCGGATGGGCCACGAGAAGGTCACCATCCAGAGCCTCACCATCCACGCGATCGACGCGGACAAGGGCCTCATCCTGATCAAGGGTGCCGTCCCCGGCCCCAAGGGTGGCGTCGTCTTCGTCAAGTCCGCCGTCAAGCACCTCGGCAACGCAGCTGTGAAGGGGGCGTCGAAGTGACGACCACAGTTCAGATCACCACGCCGGCCGGCGAGAAGGGCGACTCGATCGTCCTTCCGGACTCGATCTTCGACGTCCAGGCCAACATCGCCCTGATGCACCAGGTCGTCGTCGCGCAGCTCGCTGCCGCACGCCAGGGAACGCACAAGTCGAAGAACCGCGGCGAGGTCTCCGGTGGTGGCAAGAAGCCGTACCGCCAGAAGGGCACCGGCCGCGCCCGTCAGGGTTCGACCCGTTCGCCGCAGTTCGTCGGCGGCGGTACCTCCCACGGACCGGTCCCGCACCTGTACCTGCAGCGCACCCCCAAGAAGATGAAGGCCGCCGCTCTGCGCGGTGCCCTCTCCGACCGGGCCCGCGGCGGGAACATCCACGTGCTGTCCGCACTGGTCGAAGGCGTCAAGCCGTCGACAAAGGTTGCCATCGGCGCCGTTGCTGCGGTCTCGACCGCGAAGAACATCCTGGTCGTCATCGCCCGTGAGGACGAGGCCGGCTGGAAGAGCCTTCGCAACGCCGACAACGTGCACCTGATCGCCAGCGATCAGCTCAACACCTATGACGTGCTCAAGAGCGACGACGTCGTCTTCACCGAGCAGTCGCTGAACGACTTCCTGATCTTCGCCAGGGCGCAGGCCGCTGTCGTAGAAACGGTGGTCGAAGAAGAAGAGGCGCCCAAGAAGAAGGTCTCGGCAACGAAGGCTGCCAAGACCGAAGTAGATGAGGAGGAGTCCAAGTGATCTCCGATCCGCGCGACATCATCCTCGCGCCGGTTGTCTCCGAGAAGAGCTACGGCTTGCTCGAGACCGGCCGGTACACCTTCCTGGTGCACCCGGATGCGAACAAGACCCAGGTCAAGATTGCCATCGAGAAGATCTTCGACGTCAAGGTGACCTCGGTGAACACGCTCAACCGGCAGGGCAAGCGCAAGCGCACCCGGGCCGGCTTCGGACAGCGCAAAGCAACCAAGCGCGCGATCGTCACGTTGTCTCCGGACAGCAAGGCGATCGAGATCTTCACCGGCGCCTGAGGCGAAGAGGACTAGAGGACAATGGGTATCCGTAAATACAAGCCGACCACTCCCGGTCGTCGTGGGGCCTCGGTGGCCGATTTCGCCGAGCTCACCCGTACGACGCCGGAGAAGTCGCTGATCGCTCCGCTCCACTCCAAGGGTGGTCGGAACGTCCACGGCCGGGTCACCACCCGGCACCAGGGCGGCGGGCACAAGCGTGCCTACCGGCTGATCGACTTCAAGCGGCAGGACAAGGACGGCGTGCCGGCCAAGGTCGCTCACATCGAGTACGACCCCAACCGCACCGCGCGCATCGCGCTGCTGCACTACGCCGACGGCGAGAAGCGCTACATCGTGGCGCCGAACAAGCTGGCGCAGGGCGACACCGTCGAGACCGGCCCCAGCGCCGACATCAAGCCGGGCAACAACCTGCCGCTCCGCAACATCCCGGTCGGCACCGTTGTCCACGGCATCGAGCTCCGCCCCGGTGGCGGCGCGAAGATCGCCCGCTCGGCCGGCACGAAGGTGCAGCTCGTCGCGAAGGACGGTCCCTACGCCCAGCTGCGCATGCCGTCCGGCGAGATCCGCAACGTCGATGCGCGCTGCCGCGCGTCCATCGGCGAGGTGGGCAACGCCGAGCAGGCGAACATCAACTGGGGCAAGGCCGGCCGCATGCGTTGGAAGGGCAAGCGCCCCTCCGTCCGTGGTGTCGCCATGAACCCGGTCGACCACCCGCACGGTGGTGGCGAGGGCAAGACGTCCGGTGGACGTCACCCGGTCAACCCGGGCGGCAAGCCCGAGGGCCGCACCCGCCGCCCGAACAAGGCCAGCGACAAGTTGATCGTGCGTCGTCGTCGTAAGGGCGGCAAGAAGCGATGAGCACCGCTAGCAAAATTCAGACCACGAACACCGAGAACTGAGCAGGAGGACAAGAGATGCCACGCAGTCTCAAAAAGGGCCCGTTCATCGATGACCACCTGCTCAAGAAGGTGGACGTCGCCAACGACAAGGGCTCCAAGGCCGTCATCAAGACCTGGTCGCGCCGCTCGACGATCATCCCCGACATGCTCGGGCACACGATCGCCGTGCACGACGGCCGCAAGCACGTCCCGGTGTTCGTCACCGAGTCGATGGTCGGTCACAAGCTCGGCGAGTTCGCTCCGACGCGGACCTTCAAGGGCCACATCAAGGACGACCGTCGCGCCAGGCGCGGCTGAGATAGGGATGCGGGATATTTCATGAATGCCAAGAAAGCTGACGTAGCCGCTACGGCCCCACGTACGAGGGCACAGCTCAAGCACTTGCGGATGACGCCGATGAAGGCTCGCCGCATCGTCAACCTGATCCGTGGGACCGATGTCGCAGCCGCGGCGTCGATCCTGCAGTTCTCCCCGCAGGCAGCGGCCGAGCCGGTCGCCAAGCTGCTGGCGTCGGCCATCGCCAACGCGGAGAACAACCAGGGTCTGCAGCGCGACTCGCTCTTCGTCGACACCATCTACGTCGACGAGGGCCCGACGCTCAAGCGTTTCCAGCCCCGTGCCCAGGGCCGCGCCTTCCGCATCCGGAAGCGCACCTGCCACATCACCATTGAACTGGTGTCGCTCTCGGGTAGCCCGAAGGCCGGCACCACCGAAGCTCGTCGCGGTGCTCGCGGCAGCCAGAGCGCGAAGGGAGGGACCCGCTAGTGGGACAGAAAGTCAACCCGCACGGATTCCGGCTCGGTATCACCACCGACTGGACCTCGCGCTGGTACGCCGACAAGGCATACGCCGAGTACGTGGCCGAGGACGTCGCCATCCGCAAGCTCATGTCCAAGGGCATGGAGCGGGCAGGTATCGCCAAGGTCGAGATCGAGCGCACCCGTGATCGGGTTCGTGTCGACATCCACACCGCCCGTCCGGGCATCGTCATCGGTCGCCGTGGCGCCGAGGCCGATCGCATCCGCGGCCAGCTCGAGAAGCTGACCGGCAAGCAGGTGCAGCTGAACATCCTCGAGGTCCGCAACCCCGAGTCCGATGCGCAGCTCGTCGCCCAGGGCGTTGCCGAGCAGCTCTCGAACCGCGTGTCCTTCCGTCGCGCCATGCGCAAGTCGATGCAGTCGGCCCAGCGTTCCGGTGCGGTCAAGGGGATCCGGATCCAGTGCTCGGGTCGCCTCGGCGGCGCCGAGATGAGCCGGTCCGAGTTCTACCGCGAGGGTCGCGTTCCGCTGCACACCCTGCGCGCCGACATCGACTACGGCTTCTTCGAGGCCAAGACGACGTTCGGTCGCATCGGCGTGAAGGTCTGGATCTACAAGGGCGACAAGACCGGCAGCCTTGCCGAGCAGAAGGCGGCCGAAGCCCTCAACGCCCAGCGCAGCGCCGGTGGCCGTCCGGCTGCCTCCGCCGACCGCTCCGATCGTCCGGCCCGCCGGCGCTCGGGTGCCAGCGGCACCACCCCGACCTCGACGGACGCCGGCCGCGCAGCTGCCGACGACGCGCCGGCGGTCACTGACGAAGCGGCCTCGGCCGCGCCGACTCAGGAGAGCTGACCAATGCTCATCCCCCGCAGGGTCAAGCACCGCAAGCAGCACCGTCCGCACCGGACCGGGCTTGCTACCGGTGGCACGGCCGTCACCTTCGGCGACTACGGCATCCAGGCTCTCGAGCCCGCCTACGTCACCAACCGGCAGATCGAGTCCGCTCGTATCGCCATCAACCGCCACATCAAGCGTGGTGGCCGGGTCTGGATCAACATCTACCCCGACCGTCCGCTGACCAAGAAGCCGGCCGAAACTCGCATGGGTTCCGGCAAGGGTTCGCCCGAGTGGTGGGTCGCCAACGTCAAGCCCGGTCGTGTGCTCTTCGAGATGAGCTACCCGACCGAGGCCATCGCCCGCGAGGCCCTGCGCCGCGCGATCCACAAATTGCCGATGAAGTGCCGCATCGTGACCCGTGAAGGAGGAGATTCCTGATGGCGACGACCACGTCTGTCACCAACGAACTGCGTGAACTCGGCGCGGAGGAACTGATTCTCCGTCTCCGCGAGTCCAAGGAGGAGCTGTTCAACCTCCGGTTCCAGATGGCCACCGGCCAGATGGACAACAACCGTCGGCTGCGCACCGTTCGGCACGACATCGCTCGCATCTACACCGTCATGCGCGAGCGCGAACTGGGTCTGTCCACCGGACCTGACGGTTCGACGGATACAGAAGAGGGTGCCGCATGAGCGAGCAGGAAACCGTAGTAGCCGGACCGACCGAGGCTGCCGACGTCACACGCGGCGACCGCAAGACCCGGGAGGGCCTTGTCGTCTCGGACAAGATGGAGAAGACCATCGTCGTCGAGCTCGAGGACCGGGTGAAGCACCCGCGATACTCGAAGGTCATCCGTCGCACCACCAAGGTCAAGGCGCACGACGAGACCGGCGTCGCCGGCATCGGCGACCGCGTCCTGCTGGCCGAGACCCGGCCGACCTCCGCCACCAAGCGCTGGCGTCTGGTGTCGGTCGTCGAGAAGGCCAAGTAGGCAACACCAGCAGGAGATGGGACCTGGGGCGTCATCGTCCCTTTTCCCAGGAGACCCGGTCGGAAATCGGTGCTCCGAACAGCAAGACCTAGAAGTGTTCGGCCGACAAGTTCGGCAGGACACACAGTGCGAAGGTTGGGATTGACGTGATTCAGCAGGAGTCCAGGCTCCGCGTCGCCGATAACACCGGCGCCAAGGAAATCCTGTGCATCCGCGTCCTCGGTGGCTCCGGCCGTCGGTACGCGGGGATCGGCGACATCATCGTCGCCACGGTCAAGGATGCTATTCCGGGTGCCGGTGTGAAGAAGGGTGACGTGGTCAAAGCCGTCATCGTGCGCACCGTCAAGGAGCGCCGTCGTGCGGACGGTTCCTACATCAAGTTCGACGAGAACGCTGCCGTGCTGCTCAAGGGCGACGGCGATCCGCGTGGCACCCGCATCTTCGGGCCGGTCGGCCGGGAGCTGCGCGACAAGAAGTACATGAAGATCATCTCGCTGGCACCGGAGGTGCTGTAGTCATGGCCATGAAGGTGAAGAAGGGCGACACCGTGCTGGTGATCGCGGGCAAGGACAAGGGAGCCAAGGGCAAGGTCATCCAGGCCTACCCCGAGCGGGACCGCGTCCTGGTCGAAGGCATCAACCGGATCAAGAAGCACACCAAGGTCTCCACCACCCAGCGTGGTGCGAAGTCCGGTGGCATCGTGACCCAGGAAGCTGCCATCCACATCTCCAACGTGATGGTCGTGGACGGCGACAACAAGCCGACCAAGGTCGGCAAGCGAGTCGACGACGAGGGCCGCAACGTCCGCGTCGGCCGTCGAAGCGGTAAGGACCTCTGATGACAACCGTAGAAGAGACAGCAACGACCGCGAAGGTCAACCCGCGCCTGAAGACCCGCTACGCGGCCGAGATCAAGTCGGCGCTGCACGAGCAGTTCGCCTACCCGAACGTCATGCAGATCCCCGGCGTCGTCAAGGTCGTCGTGAACATGGGTGTCGGTGAGGCCGCGCGTGACGCGAAGCTCATCGAAGGTGCCGTTCGCGACCTGGCCCTGATCACCGGGCAGAAGCCCGAGGTCAAGAAGGCCCGCAAGTCGATCGCCCAGTTCAAGCTGCGCGAAGGCATGCCCATCGGCGCGAAGGTCACCCTCCGCAACGACCGCATGTGGGAATTCCTGGACCGTCTGGTGACCATCGCTTTGCCCCGTATCCGCGACTTCCGCGGTCTGTCGCCGAAGCAGTTCGACGGCAACGGCAACTACACCTTCGGTCTGAACGAGCAGTCGATGTTCCACGAGATCGACATCGACCGGATCGATCGCCCCCGCGGTATGGACATCACTGTCGTCACCACGGCCACCACCGATGACGAAGGCCGGGCGCTCCTGAAGCTCCTGGGCTTCCCGTTCAAGGAGATCTGACCATGGCGAAGACCGCTCTGATCATGAAGTCCAAGCGCAAGCCGAAGTTCGCGGTGCGCGGCTACACCCGTTGCAACCGTTGCGGTCGCCCGCATTCGGTCTACAAGAAGTTCGGCCTGTGCCGTATCTGCCTCCGCGAGATGGCGCACGCCGGCGAACTGCCCGGCATCACCAAGTCTTCTTGGTAGTCGGCATGCAGCCGGTGTAGTTCTCACCAGCTGAGATGCCTTAAGATGACCACCAGCAAGACCAGGAGAACTACCGAGGATCTCTCGGCAAGCTCCTGGTCTTTTGGTGCGTACCACGGCAGCCGTTCGTACAAGGCTCCGGCAGCACCCACGGCGCGGACGCATCCGTCCGCGCCCCGGTCGCGCCCAGCGGCGCGCTACATCGTCACAGGCCAGATCCGCTTTCGCAGCGGGTGTGGAACCGGTCGAGAGAGGCACTACCTGACATGGTCATGACAGACCCGGTCGCGGATTTCCTGACCCGGATCCGCAACGCGAACTCCGCCTACCACGACGAGGTGGTGATGCCCTTCTCCAAGCTGAAGGGGAACATCGCCGACATCCTCGTCAAGGAGGGCTACATCGGCTCCTGGACGACCGCCGACGCCACCGTCGGCAAGTCGCTCGTGGTCACGCTCAAGTACGGCCCGAACCGTGAGCGTTCGATCGCCGGCGTCCGCCGCATCTCCAAGCCCGGCCTGCGCATCTACGCGCGTTCCACCGAGCTGCCAAAGGTCCTCGGAGGCCTCGGCGTCGCCATCATCTCGACCTCGACCGGTCTGCTGACCGATCGTCAGGCCGCCAAGAAGAAGGTGGGCGGGGAAGTCCTCGCCTACGTCTGGTAAGGGACGAAACCTCATGTCGCGAATCGGAAGACTGCCGATCCCAGTTCCTGCTGGGGTCGACGTGACGATTGACGGTCGCACCGTGACGGTCAAGGGGCCCAAGGGCACCCTGTCCCACTCGGTCGTCGAGCCAATCCTGGTCGCCAAGGCGGAGGACGGCACCATCGCCGTCACCCGCCCGGACGACCTGCGTGATTCCAAGTCACGCCACGGCCTGACCAGGACCCTGGTCAACAACATGGTGGTCGGCGTGACCGCCGGCTACTCGAAGCCCATGGAGATCGTCGGCGTCGGCTACCGCGTCGCCGCGGAGGGCAGGGACCTGGTGTTCGCACTCGGATACTCCCATCCGGTGCCGGTCAAGGCCCCGGACGGAATCTCCTTCACCGTCGAATCCCCGATCAGGTTCAAGGTCGAGGGCATCGACAAGCAGTTGGTCGGCGAGGTCGCCGCCAACATCCGCAAGTTGCGCAAGCCTGACCCGTACAAGGGCAAGGGCGTGCGGTACGCCGGCGAGGTCGTGCGGCGCAAGGTCGGAAAGACGGGTAAGTGATGGCAGCCAACGTTTCACAGAAGCGCGCCGAGGCGCGTACGAGGCGGCACTTCCGTCTGCGCAAGAAGGTCACCGGTACTGCCGCGCGGCCCCGTCTGGTGGTCACCAGGTCCGCACGGCACATCGCCGTGCAGGTCGTGGACGACACCATCGGCCAGACCGTGGCGGCGGCCTCGACCCTCGAGGTGGACCTGCGTGCCGTCGAGGGCGACAAGAGCGCCAAGGCCAAGAAGGTCGGCGAGCTGATCGCCGAGCGGGCCAAGGCTGCCGGCGTGTCGTCCGTCGTGTTCGATCGCGGCGGCGACAAGTACCACGGCCGCATCGCGGCTCTGGCCGACGGCGCCCGTGGCGCCGGGCTGGAGTTCTGACATGACCAACTGCACATCTGTTATCGAGAGGGACATCTGATGCCCGGACAAGCTAGGCAGGGCGGCGGCGGTTTTGGCGGCCAGGCCGGTGGCCAGCGCGACGGCGGCCAGGGCGGCGGCGACCGCCGCGGCGGTGGCCGTGATCGCCGTGACGGCGGTCGTCGCGACGCGCCCGTCGAGAAGAACCCGCTGATGGAGCGGATCGTCGTCACCAACCGCGTGGCCAAGGTCGTCAAGGGTGGACGTCGGTTCTCCTTCACGGCACTGGTTGTCGTGGGTGACGGCGACGGCACCGTCGGCGTCGGCTACGGCAAGGCCAAGGAGATCCCGGCCGCCATCGCCAAGGGTGTGGAAGAGGCGAAGAAGAACCAGTTCAAGGTTCCGCGCATCGCCTCGACCATCCCGCACCCGATCCAGGGGGAGGCCGCTGCCGGCGTCGTCCTGCTGCGTCCGGCCAGCCCGGGTACCGGCGTCATCGCCGGTGGTCCGGTGCGTGCCGTACTCGAGTGCGCCGGCATCCACGACGTGCTGTCCAAGTCGCTCGGCTCGGACAACCCGATCAACATCGTCCACGCGACCATCGCAGCCCTCAAGGGACTCATGCGTCCCGAGGAGATCGCGGCCCGCCGCGGTCTGCCCATCGAGGACGTGGCTCCGGCCGCGATGCTGCGCGCCCGCGCCGGACAGGGTGTGTGACATGGCCCAGCAGCTGAAGATCACCCAGGTCCGCTCGACCATCGGCAACAAGCCGAAGGCTCGCGAGTCGGTGCGTTCCCTGGGTCTGAAGAAGATCCACCAGGTGGTGACGGTTCCGGACAACCCGGTGAACCGTGGCTACCTCAAGTCGGCCCGTCACCTGCTGACGGTCGAGTTCGTGAAAGACGGTGAGCAAGCATGACTATCAAGGTCCACCACCTCCGCCCGGCCCCCGGCGCGAAGACGGCCAAGACCCGTGTCGGCCGTGGTGAAGGCTCCAAGGGCAAGACCGCCGGCCGCGGTACCAAGGGCACCGGCGCTCGCAAGAACGTCCCGGCCGCCTTCGAAGGTGGCAACCTGCCCCTGCACATGCGTCTCCCGAAGCTCAAGGGCTTCAAGAACCGCTTCCGTGTGGAGTTCCAGGTCGTCAACGTCGGTCAGATCGTCACCCTGTTCCCGCAGGGCGGCGCGATCGGCATCACCGAGCTGGTCGAGGCCGGAGCAGTCCGCGCCAACCAGCTGGTGAAGGTGCTGGCCGACGGCGACATCGCCGGCGTCAAGCTCGACATCACGGCCAACGCCTTCTCCGGCGCGGCCAAGGAGAAGATCAGCGCCGCCGGCGGCACCGCCATCGTCGCCGTCTGATCCTGCTGCCGGTACTGCACCAAACGGTATTGCCGAATCCCCCGGGCTCCTGGAAGTGCCTCGTCCGTGACGAGGCCAGGGCCCGGGGGATCGGTGCGTTACAGTCTCTTCATCGGGGAGCAGTGTGCTGCCCTGGCGGCCGTTCGGGTCGGCGGCATTGCTGCCGGGCGTGATCGGTTGCCGACGAACGCCCGCCTTACCTGCCCCGTGCAAATGTCCGGGCAGCGATCCACCCAGCAACCGATCCACCCGGCAATCGAAGTAGTTCTGCAACTGACACAGCTCTATCTGGCTAGACCCAGTGCCGACCAGTCGCTGGGGCTGAGATATCGCCGCCGTCCTGCCCTGCTGGGCCGGTGTCGACAGGAGGACCATTGCTCGCCGCATTCGTCTCGGCGCTGAAGACACCCGACCTGCGGAAGAAGATTCTCTTCACGCTCGCCATGGTCGCGGTGTACCGGCTCGGCGCTACCTTGCCCTCGCCGGGCGTCGACTACGCCGTCGTCAACAAGTGCGCCGCCGGCAGCGACAGTTCGCTGAACACCGTGCTGAACCTGTTCTCCGGTGGGGCGCTGCTCAAGCTGAGCATCTTCGCGCTGGGCATCATGCCGTACATCACGGCGTCGATCATCATCCAGCTGCTCACCGTCGTCATCCCGCGGTTCGAGCAGTTGAAGAAGCAGGGCCAGCCCGGCCAGGCGAAGATGACGCAGTACACCCGGTACCTGACGATCGGCCTCGGCATCCTGCAGGCCACCGCGTTCGTGGCGCTGGCGATCAATGGCGGTCTGCTGACCGCGTCGGCCACCTGTACCAACCCGACGGACGTCATCCCGGACAAGAGCGCGTTCACCCTCATCGTGCTGGTCCTGACCATGACGGCCGGCACCGCCGCCATCATGTGGATGGGTGAACTGATCACCGATCGCGGTATCGGCAACGGCATGTCCATCCTGATCTTCACCTCGATCGCCGCGCGCATCCCGGCCGAGGGCCAGAACATCCTGGCCTCGAGCAACGGTTTCATCTTCGGCGTCGTCATCCTGATCGGCCTGGCCATCATCGCCGCGGTCGTCTTCATCGAGCAGGGCCAGCGCCGCCTACCGGTGCAGTACGCCAAGCGCATGATCGGCCGCAAGATGTACGGCGGTACCTCGACGTACCTGCCGCTCAAGGTCAACCAGGCCGGCGTCATCCCGGTCATCTTCGCGACCTCGCTGCTGTACATCCCGTCGCTGATCGTGCAGTTGGTCGGCGGTAGCACCAACGCCGCAGGTGTGGTCTCGTACTCCGGCTTCGCGCAGTTCCTGACGGTGTACGTGGTCGACCAGGGCAACTGGTTCCACAACGTCCTCTACTTCGCGCTGATCATCTTCTTCACATACTTCTACGTGGGCATCACCTTCAATCCGACGGAACGTGCGGACGAGCTCAAGAAGTACGGCGGCTTCATCCCCGGCATCCGTCCGGGACGACCGACCGCGGAGTACCTGCAGTTCGTGCTGTCCCGGATCACCCTGCCCGGCTCGCTGTACCTGGGTGTGGTGGCGATCCTGCCCAACCTGTTCCTGTCGCTCACCGGCAACGGCAACAACCAGAACTTCCCGTTCGGCGGCACCTCGGTGCTCATCATGGTCGGTGTCGGACTCGACACCGTCAAGCAGATCGAGACCCAGCTCATGCAGCGAAATTATGAAGGGTTCCTCCGCTGATGCGTCTGCTCATCGTCGGTCCGCAGGGTGCCGGAAAAGGCACCCAGGCAGCGTTGCTCGCGGAGTCGCTCGGTATCCCTCACGTCTCCACCGGAGACCTGTTCCGCGCCAACCTGGCCGCGGAGACCGAGTTGGGCAAGCTGGCGAAGAAGTACATGGACGCGGGAGAACTCGTGCCGGACGAGGTCACCCAGGAGATGGTTGCCGACCGCGTCTCGCAGCCCGACGCGGCGCCCGGCTTCCTGCTCGACGGTTTCCCCCGCAACATCCCGCAGGCCGACTGGCTGACGGGTTTGCTGGACGGGATGGCGGCGCCGGTCCAGGTCGTCGTGTTGCTGACGGCGCCCGACCAGGTCCTATTGGACCGGATGCTGGCTCGCGGACGCACCGATGACACCGTCGAGGCCATCCAGCGTCGGCTGGACATCTACCACCGCGAGACCACGCCGCTGATCGACTACTACGACGGCCGGGTCGTCCACGTCGACGGGGTCGGCGGCGTCGAAGAAGTGCACCAGCGCGTGCTGGATGCGGTCCGCTCGCACTGATGGCACAGCGGGGGATCCAGTACAAGTCGCGCGGCGAGTTGCAGATGATGCGGGCCTCCGGGCTCATCCTGGCTCGGGCGATCGACGCGGGCCGGGCAGCGGTGGTGCCCGGCGCCACCACAGGTGACGTCGACGCGGCCGTGGCCGCCGTCATCGCCGAGGCCGGCGCGGTCAGCAACTTCCTGAACTACGGTTCGCACGGCGGCGTCGGGGGCTTCCCGGCCACCATCTGCGCGTCGGTCAACGACGAGGTCGTGCACGGCATCCCCGGCAAGAGAGTCCTGCAGGAGGGTGACCTGCTGTCCATCGATGCCGGGTGCATCCTGGACGGCTGGCACTCGGACTCCGCGGTCACGGTGCACGTCGGCGAACCGCCGTCGATGGACGAGGTCGATCTGATCCTGGCCACCGAGTTGGCCATGTGGGCCGGCATCGCGGCCGTCAGCCCGAGCGGCCGCCTCGGCGACGTCTCCGCCGCCATCGAGTCCTCCGGCGATCGGTCCGGAGCGCAGGACGGGCGTCGTTACGGTTCGGTGTCCGGTTACGGCGGGCACGGGATCGGCACGGCGATGCACATGGAGCCCTTCATCCCGAATCAGGGCAAGAAGGGCAAGGGAATGCGCCTGGCACCGGGCATGGCGTTGGCCATCGAGCCGATGCTGACCCTCGGCAAGCCGACCACCAAGGAACTCGACGACGGCTGGACCGTCGTCACCAAGGACGGCGCCAGGGCCGCGCACTTCGAGCATTCGGTGGCCATCCTCGAGGACGGTCTGAGCGTGCTCACCGCCCCTGACGCCGGCGCCGCCGGCCTTGCCTCGTTCGGCGTCCAGCCGATCTCGCTGGACTGAGTCGTCCGGTCCGTGGCCCTGCCACCGGACCGGCCTCGATCGGCGAACTTCGCTGAGCCTGCGCGAATTGGTTCGTGCAGGCCGGGCGCGTACAGTGGAGTTTCGGCGTACGTGTCGTGTCGGTTTGCTGTGGCCGCGAACTGGTCTACGACTTCTCGATTCACTCGGGACCTTAGTTGGTTGCGCCCGTTGATGGTGTCGTTCGTCCTGAACTGCCGCGTTGCCCGGGTCCGCCGGGTGCCGAGAGTCGTTCCGGGACAACATCGATCATCACGCCCCAGCGACATCCTGTCGATGGGGCAAGGCTGTGCCCGCAGTGGTATCGGTCCGTCCTTCGGGATGGTCGTGGCACCAACGGCAGTGATCAGTCGGTAGCAGACAAGTCGACAGCAGTGGATTGCGGAGGATATGGGCAAGAAGGACGGGGCCATCGAGGTCGAGGGCCGCGTGGTCGAGCCGCTTCCCAACGCCATGTTCCGCGTGGAGTTGGAGAACGGGCACCGCGTGCTCGCTCACATCAGCGGGAAGATGCGGCAGCACTACATCCGTATCCTTCCCGAGGACCGCGTGGTCGTGGAGCTCTCGCCCTATGACCTCACCCGCGGTCGGATCGTCTACCGCTACAAGTAAGCGGTAGGTCAGCAATACCCAGCGGTACAGCACGATCAGCAGTGTGTGGCCCCGGCAATCAGTCGGCGCCGCGAGCAGCCGGGCCTTCGGGCCCGGTCCGCGAGAAGTAGCACCACCTCCAGGGTGGCGCAAGAAAGAAGTAGAGCCAGATGAAGGTGCAGCCCAGCGTCAAGAAGATCTGCGACAAGTGCAAGGTGATCCGCCGGCACGGTCGCGTCATGGTCATCTGCGACAACGTGCGTCACAAGCAGCGCCAGGGCTGATGTCGGCGCGCTGTCAGTTGCCTTGTTGTGTTTCACGAGCAGGTACCACCGCCCGCTGATCGCGGGCACCACCATCGCGTCACCAGCCGCACCGCCCGCGAGGGCGGTTCGGTACACCCCCGGACTTCAGGCCGGGGCCTGGGTCGCGGTCCATCGGTCTCCCGCCATCGGGAGATACGGGATCACGGCAAGAAACCGGGACGGGACGCGACCGACACCTGAAGGAGCAACCGAAGGAGTACCGCGCCGTATGGCACGACTCATGGGTGTTGATCTTCCCCGCGACAAGCGGATGGAAGTCGCCCTGACGTACATCTACGGGATCGGCCGCACCCGTGCCGCCGCCCTGTTGGTCGCAACCGGCATCAGCCCGGACCTGCGTTCGAAAGACCTGACCGACGAAGACGTCCTTGCCCTGCGCGAGCAGATCGATGCCGGCTTCAAGGTGGAAGGCGACCTGCGCCGCGAGGTCCAGGCCGACATCCGTCGCAAGATGGAGATCGGCTCGTACCAGGGCATTCGTCACCGTCGTCACCTGCCGGTGCGTGGTCAGCGCACCAAGACCAACGCACGGACCCGCAAGGGCCCCAAGAAGACCATCGCCGGCAAGAAGAAGGCCAGGTAATACGCCATGCCACCGAAGACCCGTCAGGGTGCCGCCGGCGTCAAGAAGATCCGGCGCAAGGAGAAGAAGAACGTCTCGCATGGGCACGCCCACATCAAGAGCACGTTCAACAACACGATCGTCTCGATCACCGATCCCACCGGGGCTGTGATCTCGTGGGCCTCCGCCGGCCACGTCGGCTTCAAGGGCTCGCGCAAGTCCACCCCGTTCGCCGCCCAGATGGCGGCCGAGAGCGCTGCCCGCAAGGCCATCGAGCACGGCATGCGCAAGGTCGATGTGTTCGTCAAGGGCCCGGGTTCGGGTCGCGAGACGGCCATCCGTTCACTGCAGGCAGCCGGCCTCGAGGTCGGCGCGATCTCCGACGTCACCCCCCAGGCCCACAACGGAACCCGGCCGCCCAAGCGGCGTCGGGTCTGACCCGGGGAAGAGGAAACTAACTCATGGCTCGCTATACCGGTCCTATGACCAAGAAGTCTCGCCGTCTCAAGACCGACCTCGTCGGTGGGGACAAGGCGTTCGAGGCTCGTCCCTTCCCTCCCGGGCAGCACGGTCGTGCGCGCACCAAGGAGAAGGAATACCTGACGCAGCTGCAGGAGAAGCAGAAGGCCCGCTTCACCTACGGCGTCATGGAGAAGCAGTTCTCGCGCTACTACAAGGAAGCATCGTCCCGTCCGGGCAAGACCGGTGAGACCCTGCTGCAGATCCTCGAGTCCCGCCTGGACAACGTCGTCTACCGTGCCGGCCTGGCCCGGACCCGTCGCGCCTCCCGCCAGCTGGTGACCCACGGTCACTTCCTGGTCAACGGCAAGCGCGTCGACGTCCCGTCCTACCGCGTCGAGCAGTACGACATCATCACCGTTCGCAAGCAGTCCGTGGAGAAGTTCCCGATGGAGCTGGCCCGCCAGACCTTCGGCGACCGCCCGACCCCGGCCTGGCTGCAGGTCGTCCCGAACTCGCTCCAGGTGCTCATCCACCAGCTGCCGGTCCGGGCGCAGATCGACTCGCAGATCACCGAACAGCTGATCGTCGAGTACTACTCGAAGTAGCCTCACCCGCGCACAGCCCCACCCCCGGCCGCGCTTATCAACTTCGACGGCGCTTACGAACGTTCCGGTTTTGGGACGCAAGTGACAGAAGTCGATCACTTCACAAGCGCTGAGGAAGTTGATAAGCGCGACCGGGCAGCTTCACCAGCAGCAACGCTCGGCCGGCGCGACCGGGCGGCTTCACCAGCAGGACCCCTGTGTGGCGTCAAATAGCGGTCGCCACCTTTTGCAGTCGAAAGGACCCACCATGCTGATTTCCCAGCGCCCGGCCCTCACCGAAGAACCGGTCTCGGCCAACCGCAGCCGGTTCGTGATCGAGCCCCTGGAACCAGGTTTCGGCTACACCCTCGGAAACTCGCTGCGTCGCACCCTGCTCTCGAGCATCCCCGGCGCGAGCGTCACGAGCATCCGCGTCGACGGTGTGCTGCACGAATTCACCACCGTTCCCGGTGTGAAGGAAGACATCACCGAGCTGATCCTCAACCTCAAGGAACTGGTCGTCTCCTCCGAGGACGACGAGCCCGTCACCATGTACCTGCGCAAGCAGGGCCCCGGTGACGTCACCGCCGCCGACATCGCACCGCCGGCCGGCGTGGAGGTCCACAACCAGGACCTGCACCTGGCCACCCTGACCAAGAAGGGCAAGCTCGAGATCGAGCTCGTCGTCGAGCGTGGCCGCGGCTACGTCCCGGCCTCGCCCAACAAGGTCGTCGGTGCCGAGATCGGCCGCATCCCGGTCGACTCGATCTACTCGCCCGTCCTCAAGGTGACCTACCGCGTCGAGGCGACTCGTGTCGAGCAGCGCACCGACTTCGACCGTCTCGTGCTGGACGTCGAGACCAAGCCCTCCATCTCCCCGCGTGACGCGCTGGCCTCGGCCGGCACGACCCTGGTGGAGCTGTTCGGCCTGGCCCGCGAACTGAACGTCGACGCCGAGGGCATCGAGATCGGGCCGTCGCCGGCCGAGGCCGATCACATCGCGGCGTTCGCTCTGCCGATCGAGGAGATGGACCTCACCGTCCGCTCCTACAACTGCCTCAAGCGCGAAGGCATCCACACGGTCGGCGAGCTCGTCTCCCGGACCGAGGCCGACCTGCTCGACATCCGCAACTTCGGCCAGAAGTCGATCGACGAGGTCAAGATCAAGCTGCACGGCCTTGGCCTGTCCCTCAAGGACTCACCGGCCGGCTTCGATCCCGCCGCCGCGGCCCAGGCCTACGGCGACGCCGACTGGAGCGACACCGACGACGACTTCGCGCCGGCGACCGTCATCCCCGACGAGGGCACCAACTTCGGTGTCCCGGCCGAGACGGTCAACGACGACACGGATTACGCCGAGACCGAACAGGTCTGATCTCCACCAGCAGCGACTTGGTCCACCCGAGCAATCGGGCGGGCGGTGCACCGGCCGGACACCCCTTCAGGGGGACAGGGGCGGAGCGCCACACACGGATAGGAAAACGTCGGGGCCCGGGAGTTCGCTCCCGGGCCACCGCCTCACCCGCTCATTCGGACACATCCGGATGACGGACACGATCACAAGGACATGACATGCCAAAGCCCACCAAGGGACCCCGCCTCGGCGGATCGCCGCAGCACCAACGTCTGATCCTGCGCAACCTCGCGCAGTCGCTGTTCGAGCACGGCAGGATCAGCACCACCGAGGCCAAGGCCAAGCGTCTTCGTCCCTTCGCCGAAAAGCTGATCACCCACGCCAAGAAGGGCGATCTGCAGGCCCGTCGTGAGGCCCTCAAGGTCATCCGCGACAAGAACGTCGTGCACAAGCTGTTCGCCGAGATCGGGCCGTCGTTCGCGACCCGCGAGGGCGGGTACACCCGCATCGTCAAGACCGCTCCGCGCAAGGGCGACAACGCTCCGATGGCGATCATCGAGCTGGTGGCCGAGGAGACCGTGTCGTCCGCGGCCAACCGTGTCGCCCGTCGTGCTGCCTCCACCAAGGCGCCGGCTGCTGCTGCAGTGGAAGCCCCGCTGGTCGCCGACACCGACGAGGCCGATGAGGCAACGCAGGCCGAGCAGGCTGTCGACGAGGCTCCTGCCGAGGGTGTCTCCGACGCCCCCTACGGTGAGGGCTCGCACGCCCCGCTCGAGGACGGCACCGAGCCGGAGGGTTTCCCGGTCAAGGGCAACGCCGACTCGAACCTGTACCACCTGCCGGGCACCCGCTTCTACGACGCCACCGTGGCCGAGGTGTGGTTCGCCACCGCCGGGGCTGCCGAAGCCGCCGGCTTCGAACTCCCGAAGTCGCAGCAGAAGGCCGCTGACGAGAACGAGTAGTGGACCGGCAGGCCCTGAGCCTGCCCCGCAGTACGTCGAAGCCCGCCACCATCCGGTGGCGGGTTCTCGTCATTTTCACCGGATCGGCTTCACTCGAAACTCCATGGGGGACAGGATCCTCCGCGCCGTCGGGAGCGTCTCACCGTAGTTCGGCGGTCCCCGCCCCCGCAGGATTCACCCTGCTCCGCTTCGCGTCGCTGCGGGGGGAATCCGTCCGGGTGTCGCGGAGTCCGGCACAGGATGACGAGTTCGGAAAGGGCCCAGCTGTGGTGACACCTGCGGGCGGGGGTCCCGCCGAGTCCGAACGCCAGCTCATCGAGCGGGCCAGTCGCTCCGGCGTCGGTGTCGGCGTCGGGGTCGGTGTCGACCGGATCGACGACAGCCAGGCGATGCGCTCGCTCCTGACGGAATTGATCGCCGGGACCCGGCGCGAGGTGTGCAGCACCCTCCTGGCAGGTCCCTACCCGCTGTCCATGCTGATGAGCTCGTGGCAGTCGGACATCGCACTGCTGCGTTCCGGGGTGCCCACCCCGGTGATCTATGAGGCCGGTGCCGCCCGTGCACCCGGTGTACTGCGCTACCTGACGGAGGTCGCGGCGGCCGGGGCGAAGGTCAGGGTGGCCCGACGGGTGACCCACCGGACGATCATCGTCGATCGTCAGATCGTGGTGGTGGCAGTCCATCCGGACATCATGCGGGTCCCGTTCTTGCCATCCTGAAATCAGGGGTCACGGACGAGGTGGCGGCGCGCCAGCTGGGCGTGTCCGATCGGACGAGCAGACGCCGGGTCGCTGCCGTACTCGATCTGCTGGGCCCGCTGGCGCGAGATCGAAGCCACCAGATCATCTCTCACCGGGGAGATGATTCGTGCGGTCCCGGCGCAGCTCGCCAGGGCCGGCGTCGTCGAACAGCGGGTGGACGACCGGGATCTCGGGACGGGTGGGACGACGGCGGCCGGCACGGGGACGCCGGCCGCCGGGCTCGTGACCGGGCTCGTGACCCGGCTCGTGACCGGGCCGGCGACCGCGCCGGACCAGTCGGTGGAGTCGCCGGTCTCCTCGTCGTGGATCGCCTTCGACTGGTGGTTGCATTCGTCCAGTCGTCATCCGCGGACCGTGGCCGGCTGGGGTAGTACCGACCCCGGACGCGTTGGGCTGGAACGTCTTCCGGCCCCGTCATACCGAACTCCTTCTTCTCGCACTGCCTGTTCGGTGTGCCCATGGGTTTGGTCCTGCGGACCTGGCAGCATCGAACCGCATCCCCCATGGTGGAATGCGCGCGGCCGGATCGACTCCCGATGGCCGGAACCGGCCGAGGAGGACGACACCAGATGACCGAAGCGGCGAACCCCGCAGGGTCCCAGGAGGGGGCTACCGTCCGGCTCCGGTTGGACATCTCCTACGACGGCACGAATTTCTCCGGCTGGGCGGCCCAGCCGGACCGACGGACCGTCGCCGGGTGCCTCTCCGACGCATTGGCGGTGCTCTTCCGGCAATCCGTCCCGTTGGTGGTGGCCGGCCGGACCGATGCCGGAGTGCACGCCTCGGGGCAGGTGGCGCACATCGACGTCCCGGAGCCGGCGCTGATCGCCATGGCTCCCCGCGCCGCGTCCACGTCGGGATCAGTGCCGCGGTCGGGTTCGGTGTCCTCGACGTTGTCCGCACAGGACGACGACCCGACCGCAGCGGGCAGGCGGGGGCTGCTGCGCCGGCTGGCCGGTCTGCTGCCGACCGATGTCCGGGTCCGGGCCGTCACTACCGCACCTCCTGGTTTCGACGCCCGGTTCTCGGCGCTCCGCCGCCACTACCGCTACCGGATCGGCGCTGCCGAGTGGGGGGTCGAACCCGTGCGGCGGCGGGACGTCTTCGCCAGACGACGGCCGTTGGACGTCGGCGCCATGCAGCGCGCGGCCGACGCCCTGATCGGCCTGCACGACTTCGCGGCGTTCTGCAAGCCTCGCGACGGGGCGACGACGATCCGGGAACTGCAGGCGTTGACGGTGACCTCGGACGAGCAGGTGATCCTCATCGATGTGCAGGCCGACGCCTTCTGCCACTCGATGGTGAGGTCATTGGTCGGCGCGCTGATCGCGGTCGGGGAGCACCAGGTGCCCATCACCCGCCCCGCCGAGCTGCTGGCCGGCGCGTCCCGGGCATCGGGTGTCCACGTCGCACCCGCCCACGGTCTGACTCTCGTCGCAGTCGACTACCCGGCTGATGCCGAACTGGCCGCCCGAGCCGTTGAAACACGTTCGATCAGGGCTCTCCCGGGAGCCTGATCGGGACGCGCAGACGGCCCCGTCCGCCTGCGGAAGGGGCCGCGGGAACCGCAGGGACCCGGGTGGCGTCGGACGCGACGCGCCCCGGGCGGCTTTCCGGCCGGTTACCTTGGGGCAGCAGAGGCCGTCGGCCTGCCGGCGGTGGACCGCCACGAAAGGACAGTGTCATGAGATCGAGCAGGTCGGCCATCATGGCCGTCGCCGTGGCCGCGGTGTTGATCGCCGGATGCGCGAGCACCATCGGCGGAACCGCAGAGCCCAATGCCGCCGCCGTCAGCGCGGCGAATTCTTCGTCGCCCGGGACATCGGGTCCGGGCACCTCCGACCCGTCGTCGCCAGGCATCACCACGCCGAGCGAGTCGCCGACCAGCGAGTCCTCACCGGTCCAGACCACCGGCACCACCCCGACGGAAGACACCGCGAGCACCGCAAGCACCGAATCCTCGGCCCCGCAGAGCTCCGGCGGGTCGGCGCCGACGACGTATCCGACCACTCCGCTCCAGTACAACAAGACCTCGAGCACGCAGCGCGGCGCCAATCTGCTCGAGGCGCGCCGGATTGCCGGTGCGCTGGTGGTGCCGACCTTCATCGACGCGAGCTACACCCGCAACGGGGACTTGAGTACCTTGCCCTACGGCGGACCGTCGGCCATGTCGACGCTGTTCGGCTCGGCGCCCATGCCGGCCGTGGCCCAGCGGTCCGGGATGATCACCGGCTTCTCGTCGGCGAGATCGGACCCCGCGAACAACGGGCTGGTGGTCGCGGCGTTCGAGTTCGGCACCGCCGCCCAGGCGACGGCTGCTGTCCCGGCGTTCGCCGCGGCCTCGGCCGACAAGACCACGGACAAGGGCAAGGCCGTCGTGGCCGGCTACCCGGCCTCGGCGGGCTGGTACGGCACGCTCTCCGGCGGCGGCATGTACTTCCAGAGCTTCCTGGCCCAGGGCCGGATGGTGATCTACACCTACATGAGCGGCAAGAAGTTCACGGGTGCGGCCATCGGTGCGGCGCTGGCCGCGAAGGCGTTTGCGGCCGTGACGGCGTCGATGCGCACATTCGTTCCCACGGCACCGGCCGCCATCATGGCGCTCCCGGTCGACCCGGACGGTCTGCTCGCCCACACCCTGCCAAATACCGGCGACAACGCCACCGTCTTCGACGGTTCCATCAGCGCGGCGGGTCAGTTGCACTACGACAACGATCCGGCCGGGACGAAGCAGATCTTCGCCACCGCCGGCGTCGACCTGGTGGCGGACGGGCGTGCGTCCGTCTACCGCGCAGCGAGCACGACGGGTGCCGACCTCGTCCGCGACGACTTCGTCGCCTACGTGCAGAAGACGCAGACCGGCATGCAGCCCTTCGCCTTGACCGCGACCGTTCCTTCGGCGAAGTGCCTTCAGCAGGCGCTGAATTCGGTGTACTACTGCGTGGGCACCCAGGGTCGCTACGCCTTCGAGATCAGCGCCAAGAGCGAGTCCGACCTGAACGCGGCGATGTCGGCCCAATACCAGCTCCTGGCCGGCTTCTGAGCGCCGGACACGCCCGGAGGTCAGGCGGCCCGCCGGGCATTTTGACCTGACCGCCACGGCACGGTAACCTCGATCTTCGGTGTGCCGCTGCATCGTGTCCTGCGCATGCGGTCATCAGTTGTGTTGTGCGTCGCCTCACGAACGTGAACCTTTCGGAGTTCGCCCCGGGGACATCCCCGGGTCTACCCGCCGGATCATCGCAGCGGGGGTTCCCGACGGTCGTCGCAGCGCAGGCCGAGGTCGCCGTCATCTGCGGCATCCTGTCGTGGGTGCACTGCCCGCGACACCTAGGCAAGATTTTCCGAGAGTCCGCAAGTTCGAGTCCGTGGTTTTTGATTCCGCAATGTGAGAGACAGAGGCATACCCGTGCGCACGTACAGCCCCAAGCCAGGCGACGTCACCCACGCCTGGCACGTGATCGACGCGACCGACGTCGTGCTCGGCCGGCTGGCCAGCCAGTCCGCGCAGCTGCTCCGCGGCAAGCACAAGGCGATCTACGCGCCGCACGTCGACACGGGCGACTTCGTCGTCATCATCAATGCCGAGAAGGTCGCCGTCTCCGGCAACAAGCGGGACGGCAAGTTCCTGTACCGCCACTCCGGTCAGCCGGGCGGCCTGCGCAAGCAGAGCGTCGGCGAGCTGCTGGACACCCGCGCCGACCTGCTGGTCGAGAAGGCCATCATCGGCATGCTCCCGCACAACTCGCTGGGCCGCTCGATGGCCCGCAAGCTCAAGGTGTACGTGGGTCCGAACCACCCGCACACCGCGCAGCAGCCGGCGCCGTACGACATCGTCCAGGTCGCCCAGTAGTCCGGAGTCGTCCGGGCCCCGGCTCGCAGCGTCATCCAGCACCCTCTATTCCAGACATCCCCTGCAGTACGAAGACAGTGAGAAGAGCGAGTCAGTGAGCGAAACCCCTGAGATCGTCGAGAACGACGACGTCGCGCTGGACGAAGCAGCCGGCGTCGACGAGTCGGGCGACTACACGACCGAGTCCGAGGACGCCCCCGTCATCGTCCCGGCCGTCGTCAAGGTTGCCGTCGATCGCCCGGTGCAGACCGTCGGCCGTCGCAAGGAAGCCGTCGTCCGCGTCCGCCTGACCCCGGGTACCGGTGTGTTCACCCTGAACGGTCGCACGATGGACAACTACTTCCCGAACAAGGTGCACCAGCAGCTCATCAAGGAGCCGTTGGTCCAGCTCGAGAAGGACGGCATCTACGACGTCCACGCGAAGCTGCACGGCGGCGGGGTGTCCGGCCAGGCCGGCGCACTGCGTCTTGGCATCGCCCGCGCCCTGATCGAGCTCGACGAGACCGATCGTCCGGCCATGAAGAAGTCCGGCTTCCTGACTCGTGACGCCCGCGCCACCGAGCGCAAGAAGTACGGCCTCAAGAAGGCCCGCAAGGCCCCCCAGTACTCCAAGCGCTGATCCACCGCGCATGGGCCGGCTCTTCGGAACCGATGGTGTGCGAGGTCTGGCGAATGCCGACCTGACACCGTCCCTTGCGCTCTCGCTGGCGACCTCGGCCGCCCGTGTCCTCATCCAGCAGGCCCTGCTCCGGCAGAGTGCCACTGGAGGGGGCCGGGCGGCCGAGTCGTCTCCGGGAGAGAAGTTCGGCGAGACGGGGGTTGCTGCCCTCGTTCGTCGTCCGGTCGCCGTCGTCGGGCGGGACCCGCGTGCGAGCGGCGAGATGTTGGAAGCCGCGGTGGCTGCCGGACTGGCCTCGGCGGGTGTCGACGTCCTCCTGCTCGGTGTCGTACCGACCCCAGCTGTCGCCTACCTGACGGGGGAACTGTCCGCAGACCTCGGCGTCGTCATCTCGGCGTCGCACAACTCCATGCCGGACAACGGCATCAAGATCTTCGCCGCCGGTGGGGTCAAGCTCGATGACGCCGTCGAGGACGCGATCGAGTCCGACATGGAAGCGGAGTGGAAACTGCCGACCGGTGCCGGCGTCGGTCGGATCACCTCGGCCGCCGCGTCGATCGAGGCCTACCTCGATCATCTGCAGGCGTGCACTCCGCACCCGCTGGCCGGCCTGAAGGTCGTCGTCGACTGCGCCAACGGCGCCTCCTTCGATACGGCCCCGCAGGCCTATCGCCGCGCCGGTGCCGAGGTGGTCGTCATCGCCGGTCATCCGGACGGCCTGAACATCAACGACGGTGTCGGTTCCACCCACCTCGACCACGTACGAGCTGCGGTGCTCGAGCACGGTGCGGATCTCGGGATCGCCCACGACGGTGATGCCGACCGCTGCCTGGCCATCGACGCCGCCGGCAACGAGGTGGACGGCGATTCCATCCTGGCGATCCTGGCGGTCGCGCTGAACGGCCGCGGCAAGCTGGCCGACTCCACCGTGGTCAGCACCGTGATGGCGAACATCGGGTTCCACCAGGCGATGGCGGAGGCCGGCATCACGGTGGTCACCACGGGCGTCGGCGATCGCTACGTCCTCGAGGAGATGCGGTCCGGCGGCTTCAGCCTCGGTGGTGAGCAGTCCGGTCACCTGGTGCTCGCCGAGCAGGCCACCACCGGTGACGGTCTGCTCACTGCCCTGCATCTGATGGCCGAGATGGCCTTCACCGGAAAGACTCTCGCCGAGCTGGCAGCCCGCGTCTTCAGATTCCCGCAGATCCTGATCAACGTCAAGGTCCGCGACAAGTCCGCCGTAGCGAGCTCCGATGTGGTCGCCGAGTCCGTCCTGGCGGCCGAGCAGGAGCTGGGCACCCTCGGTCGGATCCTGCTTCGCCCGTCCGGCACCGAACCCCTCGTCCGCGTGATGGTCGAGGCCGCCACCGCCGAGAAGGCCCGCACGGTCGCCGAACGCGTGGCCGACGTCGTCGCCCACGTCACCGGCTGACGCCTGGCTCGGCCGAGCTTCCCGCGGCCCGACCGGGACCCTCGAATTGCCCCCCGGGATCCCCGAGTTGCGCTGCGCCCCCGGGATCCCCGAGTTGCGGCCCGGGATCCCCGAGTTGCGGCCCGGGATCCCCGAGTTGCGGCCCTGGATCCCCGAGTTGCGGGGAGCATAAGTCCGGCAAAGCGGACATTGGTGGGACTTCTGCTCTCCGCTCGATCGCCGGCCGACGCCCGATGACCGGCGCATCGGGCCGCTGCTCGATCGCTCCCGGCATGGTGAGGTGCGGCATGGTGAGGTGCGGCATGGTGAGGTGCGGCACGGTGAGGTGCGGCATCGTGAGGTGCGGCCGGGGTGAGGTGCGGCGTGGTCACGGGCCCCGTCCGTCAGGCGGTGACGTCAGGCGCTGCGTTGGTCGAGCAGCGAGCGGATGTCGGCGACCAGGAACCGGCGCTGGTGCCAGATCATGGAATGTGTGACGCCGTGCATCAGCCACTGCTGTCGCCCGAGCGTGTTGTAGCGCGAGCGATCCCGAGTCAGAGCTCCGCCGGTGTGGAACTCGACGCCGTCGTACTCGCAGCCGACCCGCAACTTCTCCCAGCCCAGATCGATCCGGCAGCGGCGGCCGTAGTCGTCGGTGATCCAGATCTGCGGCGTGGCGGGCGGGAAGCCGGCCTCGTGGCAGACCCACCGGAGCCAGGATTCGCCGGGTGACTCGGCGCGGCCGTCCGCCAGTCCGATCAGTTCACGAGTCAGGCTGATCCCACGGATCCGTAGGTCATCGGCGACCCGGGCGAGATCTGCCTGGTCGAGGACGGTCCGGAACAGTGACCGGTCCAGGACCGCCAGGACTCGGGCCGGATCCGACTCGCGGCAGGCCATCCGCACCGCCGTCTCCGCGATGTCGGCGACCTTCTGCCCGTCCAGCAGTTGGTGATCGCGGACCGGGCGATACCGGTGCTGAACGATCCCAGCAGTGGCATTGGACCAGTCGTGATCGGCGAGGATGTGCGTCCGCGGGTCGGTCTCCAGATCGAACCCGTACAGCTCGGCTGCGGTCTGCAGGCACGCCACCACCGGCCGATCCAGTGACAGTCCAGCCGCTTCCACGCGACAAGCCGCCGCGGCTGCATGGTGGGGGAGCGCATAGGCGCTGTGCCACAGCTTCGTGACGGTGTCGTCTCCGGTCAGTCGGCGGATCTGCTTGGCGCCCAACACTTCCGCGATCTGGACCGCCAGCAGCGCGCCCCGTTGCTCGATCGCCAGGGCGACGAGTACGGGAGGGAGTGGTCGAGGCACTCCTGCAGCATCGTGGCTGCAGGTGGACCGGACCAGCCCGGCGATCGGAATGTGGATGGCGAACGGGTATGTGGACAACTCCGCCCGCGCTGCCGTTGCCTGCGCCCCCACCAGAGTTGCCTGCGCCCCACCAGAGTTGCCTGCGCCCCACCAGAGTTGCCTGCGCCCCCACCAGAGTTGCGGGGAGCTCATTTCCGGCAAATCAGACACATACGGGATTTCTGATCCCCGCTCGATCCGGGATGAGGCGTGGAATGCAGCTCCGCGGGGCGCGCCTCTACTCGGCGCGGACCTCGTCCAGGTCCTCGAGCACAGTGCCCTTGATCTTGCCTTCGAGCTCGTCGGCGAGCTGGTCGGCGTCCGTCAGGTGGCGTAGCAGGAAGGCGGTGGACAGCAGCCGGACCACCTGCTGGATCCGCTTCTCGTTGCCGGACCCGCTGAGGGTCGACGTCCAGTGCGAGCCTTCGGCCAGGCCGAGATGACTGGCGCCCTTGACGGTGCGGAGCGAGGCGGGCCCGGCCCAGGCGGCCGCGATTGCCGCGCCGTCGCCGTCGGCCATGTCGTCGTCGGCGCCGACGAGATGAAGGCCCGGCACCTGGACGCGGGTCGCGGCCTCGACGGCGGACGGGCGGGTCGCGGCCGCGGTGACCGTGACGACCGCTCCGATCGAGGAGTCCGCGGCGGCGGCCAGGACGGCGGCGCCGGCTCCGATCGAATGACCGATGACGCCGAGCCGGTCCGGATCGACCTGCACCCGGCCGTTGCCGAGACGACCATTCGCCACCAGATGCAGGGCTGCCGTCAGATCGCGGGCCATCGCGCCGTGGGAGGGGATCGGGCCCTTCTCGGTGTCCGGTGCCACCACCACGAAGCCCCAGGACGCCAGGTAGCGCATGGTGTTCGCGTATCGGCTCGCCGGCTGCAGCCAGCCGTGCAAGAGGGCGACGGCCGGGAGCCGACGTCCGGAGACGGGCGTGAAGATCAGTCCGGGCATGCCCGCATCGGCGAGATTGCCGGCCGCCACGCGAAGCGGGCCGCGGTGGCCGAGGTACTCCATCGACGGTCGGTCGATCCCGATCGGGGTCTTCTTGCCGAAGAGGGGCATCGGTGTCCTCCTGGACTTCCGCGCGAGGCGGACTTCGCGGCTTGGTTTCCTTGGATTGCGACTACCGCTCACACGACCAGGGGTGCCCGGGGCGTATCCGTACAGTATTGCTGGCCGCGGGGTGTGACTGAGCAGTACCGGGTCAACATCGTCGGACCACAGGGCAGTGCCCATCGCACCAGGCAGTGACACCACGACCTACACCACGACCTACACACCGACAGCGCCGGACACCTGACGCAGAGACCGGGAGCGCCGATGCCACAGGACGACGAGGCCGATTTCGCCGGCACGCTGCGCCGGTTGATCAAGGCGCGTTTCCCGCTCCTGTCGATCGGCACGGCCGAGGAGTCGCGGGTGCTCGGCGAGATCGCGTCCGTGGTGGGTGACCGCAGCCAGGTGATGCCGCAGCGTCAGGTCCACCTCTGGTCCACTTCGCGCGGGTTCGCCGCTCTCGGTCAGCCCGGCAATCCGGAGACCAGGACCCCGCTCGCCGCCCTGACCGCCGCTGCCGCGCTGACCATGCCGAGCGTGGTCATCCTGCTCGACCTCCATCCGTGGCTCGGTACCAACAACCAGTTGCCCGATACCCAGGTGGTCAGGGCGCTGAAGGACACGGTCGAGCTGTTCCGGGTCGGCTCGGTCCCTCGGACCCTCATCCTGGTGTCGCCGACGCCGCGGATCCCGTCGGATCTCGAAGCGCTCGTCACGGTGGTTGACTACCCGCTGCCGACCGAGCCGCAGATGCGCGAACTCCTGGACAAGGCGATCAAGCTCAACACCGATTCGAAGGCACTGACCGTCGACCCGTCCGACGACGCGCTCGAACGGCTGGCCAAGGCTGCCCTCGGCCTGACGGCCTTCGAGGCCGAGAACGCCTTCGCCCGCGCGATGGTCGACGACGGACACCTCTCGGCCGGCGATGTCACCATCGTCCAGCGGGAGAAGGGGCAGATCGTCCGGAAGTCCGGGGTGCTGGAAGTGGTGACCGCGACCGTGAAGCTCAGCGACGTTGGCGGTCTGGGGAATCTGAAGACCTGGCTGACCAAACGAGCCGGGTCGTGGCTCGACGAGGCCCACTTGTACGGACTGCCGGCGCCCAAAGGTGTTCTGGTGACCGGTGTTCCGGGCTGCGGCAAGTCGTTGACGGCCAAGGCGATGGCCAGTGCCTGGTCGCTGCCCCTGGTCCGGATGGACGTCGGCCGGATCTTCGGCGGGTTGGTGGGGGAGAGCGAGCAGAACATGCGCTCCGCGCTCCGGACGGCCGAGGCGGTCGCGCCGTGCGTGCTATGGATCGACGAGATCGAGAAGGGTTTCGCGGCAGGGGCTTCCGGCACGGGGGACTCGGGGACGTCGGCCCGGGTGTTCGGCACCTTCCTGACGTGGATGCAGGAGAAGACCTCGGCCGTCTTCGTCATGGCCACCGCCAACAACATATCGCTGTTGCCGCCGGAGTTGCTCCGCAAGGGCCGTTTCGACGAGATCTTCTTCATCGACCTGCCGACCGGGGTGGAACGGCGGGTGATCTTCTCGCTGCACATCGCCGGCAGGTTGAAGGCCGGCCCGGCGCTCGGGAAGATGCCGATCGACGACGACCTGCTCGGCCCACTCGTCGAGATCACCGAGGGGTTCTCGGGCGCCGAGATCGAGCAGGCGGTGATCTCGGCCTGCTTCGACGCGTTCGACGGCCGCCGCGCGCTGACCTCGGAGGACCTGGCCCGGGCCATCGTCAACACCGTTCCGCTGTCCGTGACCCAGGCCGAGCAGATCAATGCGCTGCGGGCCTGGGCC
Organism: Nakamurella sp. UYEF19; assembly: GCF_040546275.1. Classification (NCBI taxonomy): domain Bacteria; kingdom Bacillati; phylum Actinomycetota; class Actinomycetes; order Nakamurellales; family Nakamurellaceae; genus Nakamurella; species Nakamurella sp. UYEF19. The sequence goes on from NZ_JBEPNO010000004.1 coordinate 108,403, forward strand.
GACGTGCGGGCGGTGGCCGCCTCGGCGCCTGCCGACCGTGCCGGTTACTCGACCCCGACCCCCGACTCCGCTGTGCTGTCCCCGGATCCGGACGCAGTGAAGTCCCGCGGCGGTCGCCCCGTCGACGCCTGAGCGCCTCCCGGTCCCCTGCCGCTCCAGTGCGCATACAGGACACCCCGGCGCATACCGTTCTGCCCAGTTCGGCCCGAAATCTGCTGAATTCGGACCAATCGGTATGCGCAGTGCCGTTCTGTCTGCGCAGTGCCGTTCTACATGCGCACGGCCGGGTCGGCTAGTGGGTGTTGTCGTCGCGGGCCGGGGTCAGGAGTGCCCCGACCGAGTACTCCCGCCCGCCGCGGGTATCCGCGGCGAACGACAGGGCGGCCAGCGCCAGTGCAACCAGGATGACGAGAAGTACGAGGATTCCCATTCCTCCACTGTCGACCCGTCTGTATCTACAGTCAAACTAATACTTCTACCGGATTCGAGTAAGCTCAGCTGCATGATTGATCTTCGTCGTCTCGAGATCCTGCGTGAGCTCGACCGGTGTGGCACCATCGCCGCGACCGCGGCCGTCGTGCACCTGACGCCGTCCGCCGTCTCGCAGCAACTGGCTGCGCTGTCCCGCGAGGCGGGCACCCCCATGCTCGAACCCGACGGCCGGCGGGTGCGGCTCACGGCCGCCGCGGAACTGCTCCTGCGCCACGCCCACGAGGTCTTCACCCACCTCGAGCACGCCGAGTCCGACCTCGCCGCCTTCCGCCGCGGTGACGCCGGCACCGTCCGGCTCGGGGCGTTTCCCACCGCGATCCGCGGCGTCGCCGTACCGGTCATCGCCCAGCTCGCCGACAGCCGGCTCGACCTGCGGATCAGCGAGGTGCAACCGGAGAACGCGGTCGATGCCCTGCTCGGACGTCAGGTCGACATCGCGCTCACCCTGACGGGTGGGGCCGAACTGCTCGGCGCCGACGATCCCCGGCTGGCCGATGAGTACCTGCTCGACGACATCATGGATGTGGCGCTTCCACGGGATCATCGGCTGGCGGGCCTCGAAGAGATCGACCTGCGCGAGATGGTGGACGAGGACTGGATCACCCACGCGCCCGGGGTTCCGTGCTGGACGGCCATGCGGGCGGCCTGTGCCCGAGCCGGATTCGTTCCCCGGTCCCGTCACCACGCCGACGATTTCACCGGAGCCGTGGCGCTGGTTGCGGCCGGTCAGGGTGTGTGCCTGCTGCCGCGGCTCGCCCAGGGTCCTTTCACCTCGGATCCGATCGTCATCCTGCCGGTCAGCGGTGAGCCGCCCATGCGCCGCATCGCGGCACAGTTCCGGGCCGGCACCCATGACCAGCCGCACATCGCCCCGGTGCTCGAGGCCCTACGGGCAGTGGCCAGGGCGCACGCCGCGAGCGCTCCCGCTGCCCTGCGCCGGCGGATTCCGATCACGCTCTGATACCAGCGCCCCGCCTTCGCTATCGACCTCAGACCCGCATCACCCGACACACGGCGAACGATCGATCAACCGGACAGTTGTGCCCCGTGCAGCGGTTAGCCTGGCTGCTATGTGCGGAATCGTCGGTTACACCGGTCCTCGACAGGCGCTTCCCCAGATCCTCGAGGGGTTGCGCAGGCTGGAGTACCGCGGCTACGACTCGTCAGGAGTGGCCGTGCTGGACGGTGCGGGTGAGCTGCACACCGCCAAGAAGGCCGGTGAGCTGGCCAACCTGGAGAAGTACATCGATTCCGGGGTGGTGGCCCTGGAAGGCACCACTGGAATGGGGCACACGCGGTGGGCTACCCACGGCGGCCCCACCGACCGCAACGCCCATCCGCACACCGACGCGACCGGCCGCACGGCCGTCATCCACAACGGCATCATCGAGAACTTCCCGGTTCTCCGCGCCGAGCTCGAACGGGCCGGCGTCGAGTTGGCCAGTGACACCGACACCGAGGTGGTGGCACACCTTCTCGGTGCCGCCTTCGCCACCGGACCGACCGCCGGGGATCTGCCGGCGTCGATGGCCGCCACCTGTCGCCGACTGGAGGGCGCCTTCACCCTCGTGGCCACCCACGCGGATGTGCCCGACATGCTGGTCGCCGCCCGTCGCAACTCGCCCCTCGTCATCGGGGTCGGTGAGGGCGAGATGTTCGTGGCCTCCGACGTTGCCGCCTTCATCACCCACACCCGGGAAGCCGTCGAGCTGGGTCAGGACCAGCTGGTGGTGATCACCCCTGATTCCTACGAGGTCACCTCCTTCCTGGCCGGATCATCGGCCACCACCGACTTCCGTCCGTTCCACGTCGACTGGGACCTCGCCGCCGCCGAGAAGGGCGGCCACCAGTTCTTCATGGACAAGGAGATCCAGGAGCAGCCGGCGGCGGTCGAGGACACCCTGCGCGGGCATTTCGACGGCACCCGCATCGTTCTCGACGAACAACGCCTCGGCGATGACGAGTTGCGGACCATCGACAAGGTCTTCGTGGTGGCCTGCGGAACCGCGTTCCATTCCGGTCTGGTGGCCAAGTACGCGATCGAGCACTGGACCCGACTCCCCGTCGAGGTCGAGCTGGCCAGCGAGTTCCGTTACCGTGACCCGGTTCTCGACCGGGATACCCTCGTAGTGGCGATCAGTCAGTCCGGCGAGACCGCCGACACCCTGGAGGCGGTCCGGCACGCGCGGCGGCAGCGCGCCCGCGTGCTCGCGGTCTGCAACACCAACGGCTCGCAGATCCCACGGGAGTCCGACGCCGTGCTGTACACCCACGCCGGTCCGGAGGTGGGAGTTGCTTCCACCAAATGCTTTCTGGCCCAGGTGACGGCAAACTACCTGGTTGGGCTCGCGCTGGCGCAGGCCCGCGGGACCAAGTACCCCGACGAGGTGGCCCGCGAGTTCACCACCCTGCTGGAGATGCCGGCCGCGATCGCCGACACGCTCACCCGGATGGATCCGGTGCGGGAGCTCGGTCGCGAGATCGCTCAGTCCAAGGCGGTGCTCTTCCTGGGCCGGCACGTCGGGTTCCCGGTGGCGCTCGAGGGTGCGCTGAAACTCAAGGAACTCGCGTACATGCACGCCGAGGGGTTTGCCGCCGGCGAGTTGAAACACGGGCCGATCGCATTGATCGAGGAGGGCCTGCCGGTGGTGGTGGTTACCCCGTCGCCGCGTTCGATGCCGCTGCTGCACTCGAAACTGCTGTCCAACATCCGGGAGATCCAGGCCCGCGGTGCGCGCACCATCGTGATCGGCGAGGAGGGCGACGACACGATCGCGCCGTTCGCGGACGTCTTGATCGAGCTCCCCAGGGTGCCGTCCCTGCTGCAGCCGTTGGTCGCGACGGTGCCGCTGCAGGTCCTGGCCGCAGAGATCGCGCGGACCAGAGGCTACAACATCGACAAGCCACGGAACCTGGCCAAATCCGTGACGGTCGAGTAGGAGTCGAGGTGCTATCCGGGCTCCCCGCCATACCGCAGGGTCATCTCGTTCTCGGGGTCGGTATCGATGTGGTTGCTGTGGAACGGTTCTCCGAGTCCCTCGCCCGCACGCCAAGTCTCGCTGCGCGACTCTTCGCGCCCGCCGAGCTGGTCACCCCGTCGGGTTTGCTGCGGCGAGCGGTCTCGCTGGCGGGCCGGTTCGCAGTGAAGGAGGCCGTCGCCAAGGCGCTCGGCGTCCCCCGAGGGATGGAATGGCATGACTGCACAGTGATCTCGGACGAATCCGGACGTCCGTTGCTGGTCACGACCGGGACCGTCCTGCGTGCTGCGTCGTCGATCGGGGTCACCGATTGGCGCCTCTCGCTCTCGCATGACGCCGGTATCGCTGCGGCTGTCGTTCTCGCTCTGGGGGTCTCGTCATGATCGAGGCCTTCACCGTCGATCAGATCAGGGCTGCCGAGAGGCAGGCGCTGCGTGGGGATCGCGACGACGCGTTGATGCGCCGGGCCTCCCACGCCGTCGCGGCGGCCGTGCTCGACGAGCTGGATGTGGTGGTCGGGAGCAAGGCCGTCCTGCTGGTCGGTGCCGGAAACAACGGTGGGGACGCGCTTTTCGCCGGCACGGTGCTTCGTCGCCGCGGGATGGCCGTGACTGCGGTGCTGCTCGATCCCGCCCGTGCCCACCAGGGCGGTCTGGCGGCCCTGGAGCGGGCGGGTGGTCGGACCATCGCGGCAGCACAGGCGGATCTCGCCGTACTGTTCGAACGGGCCGACATCATCCTGGATGGTCTGGTCGGCATCGGTGTCACGCCACCGCTGCGTCCGGCGCTGGTCGATATCGTCGAGAAGGCCAATTCTGCAAGCTGTCTCAAGGTGGCGATCGACGTGCCCAGCGGGGTTGATCCGGATTCGGGCCGACTCGACGGCCCGGCCTTCGACGCCGATCTCACGGTCACCCTCGGCGGTCTGAAAACCGGTCTGCTGGTGGCCGGTACGCACGTCGGGCGGGTGGTCGTCGCTGATCTGGATTTCGAAACCGCAGGGGCACAGATGTTCTGCCTGACGGACCTGGACGTGCAATCGATGCTGCCGGATCCCGGCGTGGCGGCGGACAAGTTCTCCGGCGGGGTGCCGGGAATCCTGGCCGGATCGCCGAAATACCCGGGCGCGGCCATCCTCTCGGTCGGCGGCGCTGTCCGCACCCGACCGGGCATGGTGCGCTACGCCGGACCCCAGGCCGCGCCGGTGGTGACCCGGTGGCCAGAAGTGGTCGCCGCGGAATCGCCGGAAGCCGCCGGCACGGTGCAGGCGTGGGTGGCCGGACCCGGCATGGGCACCGATACGTCATCTGCCGCCGCTCTCGCGACCGTCATGGCCGCCGACGTCCCGGTTCTGGTCGATGCGGACGGCCTCACCATCCTGGCCGGCCGGATGTCGCTGCTCGAGGAACGACGTGGCCGGCAGACCCTGCTGACGCCGCACGGCCGCGAGTTTGCCCGCCTGTTCCCCGATCTCGATCCTGCGGACCGGCTCGGATCCGTCCGCGCGGCCGCCGCCCGGACCGGTGCCACCATTCTGCTCAAGGGTCATCGGACGCTCGTCGCTGACCCGTCCGGTCGGGTGGCCGTCAACGTCACCGGCTCGTCCTGGCTGGCCACCGCCGGGTCGGGTGACGTGCTCTCCGGCATCATCGGTTCACTGCTGGCCGGCGGGCTGGCGCCGTGGGACGCGGCGGCCGCCGGTGCGCACCTGCACGGCCGCGCCGGTGAGCGGGCCCAGCGCGACCGGGTCCCGGGAGCCGATGCGCTGCTGAGCCGGATCCGAACCCCCGACCCGGAGCCCCAGCCGTGACCTCCGACGCGCCCGGCGGCCCGCCTGCGCCGGCGTCATCGCCTGCGAGCGCCCCGCCGGCGTCTGCGTCCTGCAAAGTGCGCGCTATAGCGAGCACTTTGCAGGACGCAACGGACGGCGCAGCGGACGGCGCATCGGACGGCGCAGCGGACGGCGCAGCGGACAGCGCAGCCCACCTTCGCGCTGAGGCGGTCATCGACCTCCGGGCGGTCGAACACAACACGCGGCTGGTGCTGTCGGCGGCGAGAGCCGTCAACCCCGCGGCCGAGTTGATGGCCGTGGTCAAGGCCGACGGTTACGGGCACGGGGCGGAACAGGTGGCCGCTGCGGCTCTCCGCGCCGGCGCGACGGCTCTCGGCGTGGCGACCCCGACCGAGGCCATGGCCCTGATCGCGGCCGGCCATTCCTCGACCGCGGACCGGCCGATCGTCGCGTGGCTGTGGGTACCCGACGAGGACATCGCCCCGGCGGTGGCCGCCGGCGTGCAGCTCGTGGTCTACTCGCCGGCCCACCTGGAAGCCGTGACAGCTGTGGCGGCGTCGGCCCCCGGTGGAGTCGCGCTGATCCACCTCAAGATCGACACCGGCCTCGGCCGCGGCGGCGCGGTCCCGGCCGCCTTCGATGTCCTCGCCCGGGCTGCCGCCGCGGCCCAGCAGCCCGACAGCCGAAACGGCCAGGTCGAAGTGGTCGGCGTCATGAGTCATCTGGCCTGCGCCGACGAACCCGGCGCCGCGTCGGTCCCGGTCCAGATCGCAGTGTTCGAAGCGGGGTGCCGCACCGCGGCCGAGGCCGGCCTGACCGTCCGGTGGCGGCATCTGGCCAACACCCCCGGCGTACTCGAATGGCCGGGCTCGGTCTTCGACCTGGTCAGGTGCGGTATCGGCCTCTACGGCATCAGCCCGTTCGAAGCTCCACACGACAAGGCGGACCGGCTCCGGCCGGTGATGACCCTGCGCGCCAGGGTCGCTCTGACCAAGCGGGTACCGGCTGGACACGGGGTGTCCTACGGCTTGAGATATCGCACCGCGACGGAGACGACACTGGCACTCGTCCCGCTCGGCTACGCCGACGGGATCCCACGGACGGCCGGTCCTGAGGCCAGGGTGCTGATCGCCGGGCGTCTGCGGCCCATCGCCGGCCGGATCGCGATGGACCAGTTCGTCGTCGACTGCGGTGACGACGACATCTCGCCCGGCGACGAGGTGCTGATCCTCGGACCGGGTGCACACGGCGAGCCGACCGCGGTGAACTGGGCCGATGCGTGCGGCACCATCGGGTACGAGATCGTCACCAGGATCTCCTCACGCGTGCCGCGCCGGTATGTTGGTTCGACGTGAGCACCTGGGGCAGGATCATCGGCGCGGCCGGCATCACCACCGGCGTCCTCGGCGCCGCCGCCCTGGGCGGTGTCACTGCACAGCGCCGGGCCGTCCGTCGTTATCGGGCCAGTTCGGGTTCCGATCCCCAGGGTTACGACATGCTGGCCGCTGATCGCACCTACTCCGTCCTCGGTGACGACGGCGTCGTCCTGCACGTCGAAGAGGTCGGACCGGATGACGCACCCCTGACGGTGATCTTCGGGCACGGCTGGACGTTGCGGGCCGGGTCCTGGCACTACCAGCGAATCGGTGTGGCCGGCAAGGGATTCGGGCTGGGCAAGTCGAACGACGAGGCCCGCTTGGTGTTCTTCGACCAGCGTTCTCACGGCAAGTCGTCCCGGGCCGGCTCCGATCACGTGACGATGGAGGACCTGGCCGGCGACCTCGCTGCGGTCATGGCCACCGCTGCTCCCGTCGGTCCGGTCGTCCTCGTCGGGCACTCGATGGGCGGCATGGCCCTCATCACGCTTGCCGGACTCCGGCCCAACCTGTTCACCGACCGGGTGGTCGGCGTCGCGCTGGTGTCGACGTCGGCCGGGGAGGCCTCGACCCGGTCGCTCAGTCGGAGTCTGATCCTGAGCGGCGGGGCGCTGATCAAGCTGGCGAGTGCCACCGCATCGCGGTATCCGACACTCCTCGAGCGGGGGAGAGCGGGCGGCAGGGACGCGATCTGGCTGCTGACCAGGGCGCTGGGATTCGCCCAGAAGGACGTCCCCGGCGAACTTGTCGACTATCTCGACGAGATGATCTCGGCCACCCCGGTCGACGTCATCGCTGACTTCGCTCCTGCGCTGGTCGGCCTGGACCAGGTGGCGGCCCTGCCCGTCCTCGGCTCGTTACCGGTGGTCATCATCTGTGGCGACGCCGATCGCCAGACGCCGCTCTCCCGATCGCGCGCGATCGCGGCAGCCCTGCCGGACGCAGAGCTCGTGATCATCGAGGGTGCCGGTCACATGGCCATCATGGAGAGCCCGGAGATCGTGAACTCGACACTGCGTGGGCTGTTTCATCGGGCTTTGATGTTCTCCCGATCGCCTGCCCGGAAATCGGGATGACGCCGGTGGCGACGAGCACACGGACGCTGTCGACCCTGCCGGACACGCTCCGCTTCGGCCGGGTACTCGGAAGCCTGCTGACTGCAGGGGATCTGGTCATCCTGTCGGGTTCGCTCGGCGCCGGGAAGACGGCACTCACCAAGGGAATCGCCGTCGGCATGGGCGTGTCCGGATTGGTCACCTCGCCGACCTTCGTCCTGGCCAGGGTGCATGCGGCCGGAGCCGGTGGGGTGTCGCTCGTCCACGTCGACGCCTACCGACTCGCCGGATCGGTGGAACTGGACGACCTCGATCTGGACACCGACCTGACCGCGGCGGCCGTCGTCGTCGAGTGGGGTGAGGGCGTCGCCGAGCGGTTGTCGCAGACGCGCCTGACCATCGCATTGGAACGCCTGCCCGACGACAGCCGAATGGCCAGGATCGAGGCAGCCGGATCCGAGTGGGAGCGCCGGCTCCCGGTGCTACTCGCCGGCTGAGGCTGCTCTTCCCTGACGGGATACCGCTTGCCGCCAGGGGACGACACCCCTGCCGGGATACCGCTTGCCGGCAGGGATACGACACCCCTGCCGGGATACCACACGCCGGCCTGGACATCGGCGGGTGGCCGAGACCTCAGGTGCGGGCCCGGCGGAAACCCAACGTCAGGACGACCAGTCCGACGATCGCGATCACCGCGCCGGCGTAGATCCAGAAGTGGTTGTTGCTCATCGCGCTGCCGCCGACGACGCCGCTGCCCTGGAGCAGGAACAGCAGCCCGAACACTGCGACCACTGCGCCGACGCCGATCATCAGGTTTCTCATCCTTCGAAGATAACCCTGCCGGATCGGCATTCCGCGAGGTGGAGTTGTCGGACTCACCGAGCATCTGCCGTCGCGGTCGAGCACCTGTTCGTGACGAACCGGGGAGGGGTTGCATCGCCACGTCAGGTGTTGCGTGGCGACCGCGTCGATGATCCAGCGACGTCGGACGTGCCGGCGTTGCTACAGGACCACCGAGCCGGTGCGGCGGGTGGTCAGGGTGATGGTCGAGGGCAGCGTGGAGCTGATGGATGACTCGGAGATGGCGCTGTGCGTCGGTGCGGGGGCGGCCTGCGCGGCGGACGCGGCCGGCACGGCGAGCACCAGCGCGCCCGCTGCCATACCGGCCGTCAGCACGGCGCGGAGCCGCCCAACGCGACGGCTTCGGGCGGCCGCGGCCGGCGGGGCGATGGCGGAGGCTGCGAGCAGGTCCTGGGTTACCTCGTATGCGGTCATGGGACAACCATGTCGCCCGAACCCAGGTGGATGCTTTGCCGTTCCTGGACGCTTCCTGTGAACGTGCCCGTCTGACGGTGACCGGGCTCACCGCACCGACGTGCCACGCGAACGACGAAAGAAAATTTCGCGGACGACGACCGAGGATCAGGTGCGGGACGGGGTGCTGGCCCGCACCACGACCTCGCCGGCCACCGTGAGCGCGACGGGCTCCTGGCCATCCATCTGGTCCAGGGCGAGCTCGAGAGCGCGCCGGCCGATCGCGACGAGCGGGAGCCGCACAGTCGTCAGCGGCGGCTGCACATCGCGCAGGGTGGTGATGTCGTCGAAGCCGGCCAGCGCCATGTCCTGCGGCACCTGGTAACCCTGCTCGCGCAGCGCGGCCATCGCGCCGACCGCCATCACATCGTTGACCGCGAACACGGCCTGGACCTCGACCTCCCGGTCGAGCAGTTCCGTCATCGCGACGTAGCCGCCGTCGCGGGTCAGCTGGGTGGCGATGATGTTCTCGTCCGGCAGTTCGTGCCCGCAGTCCGACAGCCCCTCACGAAAGCCGGTCAGCCGTTCCTCGCTGGTCAGCAGGTACTCCGGGCCCGCCAGGACGGCGAAGGAGCGGTAGCCCAGACTCCACAGCACACGGGCGAGACGCCTTGCACCACCAGCATTTTCGAGGACAAGGGTGTTGACCGGCAGAGCCTTCTGACCGATCGCTGCGACGTGCCCACCGGCCGCGGTGATGCCGGCGATCTCGGCCTCCAGCCGGTCCTGGACCGTCTCGGTGGAGAATCGCGAGCCGGCTAGGATCACCGCCCGCGCGCGCTGGCGACGCAGCGCCTCGACGTGCCGGATCTCGGTCTCCGGATCCCACATCGTGGAGGCGATGGTGACGATGAGGTCGCGTTCCGCGGCCACCGCCATCACTCCCGAGGCGACGGCAGCGGCGAACGGATCCGCGATGTCGTGCACGATCAGTCCGACGGTGGTGGTGGTACCACGCACCATGGCCTGGGCGTTCGCGTTGGGCGAGTAGTTCAGGTCGGCTGCCGCGGCCAGCACCTTTGCTTTCATGGCCGCGCCGACGGTCCGACCGGCCGCCCCGCTCAGTGCGCGTGAGGCCGTCGCCAGCGAGACGCCTGCCGCTCGCGCGACATCGGCGAGCGTCACCAGTTCGGCCATGATCAGACCTTAGAGCGTGGGAATCGATCCCAACGGCCGGAATGCGGACGCACGGAATCCGACGCCGCGGGACCTAGGATTCCATCTGTGCTCCTGCTGACCGTCGACACCTCGACACCGACCGTCACCGCCGGTGTGGTGTCCCTGCTCCGGCCCCACGAACTGATGACCGGCAGACCGGTCGGCGACACCTCGACCGTCCCCGAGCCGATCACCGTGCTCGCCGAACGGACCGTCACCGACGCCTTCGCCCACGCAGAGAAGCTGATGCCGTTGGTCCGGGAGGCGCTGGCCGCCGCCGGGCACGGACTGCCGGATCTGGAGGCCGTCGTGGTGGGTCTGGGACCGGGTCCGTTCACCGGTCTGCGGGTCGGCGTCGCGACAGCGCAGGCGCTCGGGGATGCTCTCGGCGCACCGGTGCACGGCGTCGGTTCGCATGACGGACTGGCCCGCAGCCATCTGAGGTCGGAGAGGCCGACCGGCGACTTCCTCGTCGTCACCGACGCCCGTCGTCGTGAGGTCTACCTCTCGGCCTACTCTGCCGCCGGCGCCCGGCTGTTCGGTCCGGCACCCGTCGCGCCTGCCGCGGCCGCGGAGGAACTGCGTACTGCCGGTGTCGTGCCGACCAGCATGATCGGGCCCGGCGTCGGTCTGCTGGCCGACGAACTGCCGATGGCACGACCATCCCTGACGGGCGATCTCAGCAGCGGTCTGGTGCTGGCGGCCGCACGGGCGTTGCTCACCGGCGTGGTGCCGGGACCGCTGACCCCGCTCTACCTGCGACGTCCGGATGCCGCCGAACCCGGCGCCCGCAAGTCGGTGCTCGGCCCATGACGAAAGCGACCCAGCGCCACGGGCACCCCGAGCCGATGGGCTCCGGGATCACCCGGCCGATGCCCGTTCAGCCGCTGTCCACCCGACCGACGCCGCAGACCGAACCGATGGAATGGTGGGACATCGAGCAGGTGGCCGCCTTGGAGATCGGGTTGTTCCCGACGGATTCGCCGTGGACGTCGGCGATGTTCTGGTCCGAACTCGCGGCCGGGCACCACTACGTCGTGGTGCGCGCACCGGGCGGAGTCGTCCACGGCTACGCCGGTCTCGCGTCCGGGGACGACGAGGCGGAGGTCCAGACGATCGGCGTCGCTCCCGAACGTCAGGGGCATGGCATCGGGCGGTTGTTGCTGGAGGATCTGCTGGCCGCCGCGGGACCACGCCGGGTGCTGCTCGACGTCCGGACCGACAACCTGCCTGCAATCAAACTCTACGAGTCCTGCGGGTTCACCAGGATCGGTCTGCGTCGCCGGTACTACCAGCCCAGCGGCGCCGACGCCTACACGATGGACCGACCACCGAACGAGGATGCCGCGAGAGGAGGGCAGCAATGACAGCGCCAGTACCGGACGACCCGGCCGACCTGGTCACCCTCGGTCCGGGCGCGGTCATCCTGGGGATCGAGTCGTCCTGCGACGAGACCGGCGCCGGCCTGGTCCGGCTGACCGACTCTGGCCCGGAACTGCTCGGCCACGAGATCGCATCCAGCTCGGACCAGCACGCCCGGTTCGGCGGTGTCGTCCCGGAGATCGCCTCGCGCGCCCATCTGGAATCCATTTCGGCGACGGTGCACTCGGCATTCGCGAAAGCCGGTGTCCGCCGCGGCGAGATCGACGCCATCGCGGTGACCAGCGGGCCCGGGCTGGCCGGTGCGCTCCTGGTCGGGGTCGCCGCGGCCAAGGCCTACGCCGCGGCCTGGGAGGTACCGCTCTTCGGCGTCAACCACCTGGCCGGGCACGTCGCGGCCGACACCCTGGAGCACGGTCTGCTGCCGTCGCCGACCCTGGCCCTGCTGGTCTCCGGCGGTCATACCCAGCTGCTGCGCATCGACGACCTGGCCGGTCGGACCGCCGCCGGCGGACCGGGGATCACCGAGATCGGCACCACCGTCGACGATGCCGCCGGCGAGGCGTACGACAAGGTGGCCAGGCTGCTCGGCCTCGGCTACCCGGGCGGGCCCATCATCGACGAGCTCGCTGCGGCAGGCGATCCGACGGCGATCAGATTCCCCCGTGGCCTCACCGGGCCGCAGGACTCCCGTCACGACTTCTCCTTCTCCGGTCTCAAGACGGCGGTCGCCCGGTTCGTCGAGGGCATCGAACGGTCCGGCGGCGTGGTGCCGGTCGAGGACGTCTGCGCCTCCTTCCAGGAAGCGGTCGCGGATGTCCTGACGGCCAAGACGGTCAGGGCTGCAACGGATCTCGGTGTTGGTACGGTGGTGATCGCCGGAGGTGTCGCGGCCAACGGCCGACTGCGCTCGCTGGCGCAGGAGCGATGCGCCGCGGCCGGGATCCAGCTACGCGTCCCGCGCCCGGGACTGTGCACCGACAACGGGGCGATGATCGCCGCCGTCGGCGCCCACGTCGTCGCAGCCGGGGCCAGGCCGTCCAGCCCGTTCCTGACGGGCAACCCGGCGATGCTCGTCTCCGAGGTCCTGGCCGGCTGAACCTTCTCGCGCCGGCCGGCGTTCGCCCGATCGCCGCGCATCGGAGTGCTCGATGATGGCCTGAGCCGGGCGCGGGTGGTCGGGGCTGTCGAGGAACGGCCGAGCCCCGACGCGCATACTGCTTGCCGATGGCGACAGGTGGAGGCGCGAACATGACCACAACCGGTCCTGGGATCTTCGAAAATGATGCGGCGCAGGACTTCTTGACGAAGCTGCAGTCCGCCCCGCCGACCGCTGTCGGTGATCTGGTCTCGGCAGCGCTGCGCGCCGTCGCCCAGGCCGAGAAGCCGCTGACGGCCGCAGACGTGCAGTCCGCGCTGGCTGCGCTGGCCCTGTTGCTCGCCGAGTTCGATGGCGACGTCCTCACCGGCGCCACGGATCCCACCGCGGTGCAGGCCTGGTTCGTCGACCTGGAGGTCGAGTTGACGCCGTCCCGTCGGCAGATCGCCGACGCGACCACCAGCCGGATCCTGCTGGCCCAGGACAATGGGTGGGCCGATCTCTGGGCGGACTCCGAAGACGGTCGACGCGCCCGCTCGACGGTCAAGGCCCTGCGCGACCTTCTCGCTGATTCGGCCTCGCCGGAATAGGTGCGGCTGCCGGCCGTCCCGCAGCGCGGATGAACTCGGCGACTCCAGTCCCACGAGTCCCATTCGGGCACAGTTGATCCGCGCAGCCGTCGTTGATCCGCGCGGCTCGCCGGGGCCGTTGGCAACAATCGCACCCCCCGGGTTGAGACCTGGCACTCTCGTGGTTAGAGTGCTAGTTGAACGGTGCAACGACGGCCCGGCTCCCGCGACGACGGGCCCGCTGTTGCTCCGTCGGCCGACACTCGTGTCGGTCTGCAGTCCTCACCACTGTCGAACATCCGCAGATACTTTTCAGACCCCAGAAGAGGGAGATCACACCGTGAGCGTGAAGATCCAGCCGCTCGAGGACAAGATCCTCGTCCAGGCCAACGAGGCCGAGACGACGACCGCCTCCGGCATCGTCATCCCCGACACCGCCAAGGAGAAGCCGCAGGAGGGCACCGTCCTCGCTGTCGGACCGGGCCGTATCGACGACAACGGCAACCGGGTTCCGGTCGATGTCGCCGAAGGCGACGTCGTCATCTACTCCAAGTACGGCGGGACCGAGGTCAAGTACTCGGGCCAGGAATACCTGATCCTGTCGGCACGTGACGTGCTCGCCAAGGTCACCAAGTAACTCGCAGTCCAGCAGTGCCGTCGCCCCGATCTTCCGCACCTAGCGCGGGGTCGGGGCGTCGGCGTCTCACCGATTTGAATTCGCACCTTGCTGAATTCGTAGTGCTCTGATCCATCAACATCTGACGAAGGACTGGCAAAACCATGGCGAAGCAGATCAGCTTCGACTCCGAGGCCCGGTCGGCGCTGCAGCGCGGAGTCGACAAGCTGGCCGACGCGGTCAAGATCACCCTCGGCCCGCGTGGCCGATATGTTGTGCTGGACAAGAAGTTCGGTGGCCCAACGGTCACCAACGACGGCGTCACCATCGCGCGCGAGATCGACCTGGACGATGCAGGCGAGAACCTTGGCGCCCAGCTGGCCAAGACCGCGGCCACCAAGACCAATGACGTTGCCGGTGACGGCACCACCACAGCCACCGTGCTGGCCCAGGCGCTGGTCAGCGAGGGTCTGCGCAACGTTGCCGCCGGAGCCGATCCGCTGGCCCTGCGGTCGGGGATCTCCAAGGCCGCAGACAAGGTCATCTCGATCCTCGAGTCCCGGGCCACCTCGGTGGCCGGCGACCGTGCGGCCATCGCCCAGGTCGGCACCATCGCCTCACGTGACAGCCACATCGGCGACCTGCTCGGCGAGGCCATCGACAAGGTCGGCGCCGACGGCGTCGTCACGGTCGAGGAGCACGGCGGCCAGACCATCGAGCTCGAGTACACCGACGGTGTGCAGTTCGACAAGGGTTACATCTCACCGCATTTCGCGACGGATCCCGAGGCGGCCGAAGCCGTTCTCGAGAACGCCGGCGTGCTGCTGGTACGCGACAAGATCTCGGCGCTCTCCGACCTGCTCCCGTTGCTGGAGAAGGTGCTGGCCGAGTCGCGGCCGCTGCTGATCGTCGCCGAGGACGTCGAGGGCGAGGCTCTCTCGACCCTCGTCGTCAACGCGATCCGCAAGACCTTCAAGGTCGTCGCGGTGAAGTCCCCGTACTTCGGTGACCGTCGCAAGAACTTCATGCAGGACCTGGCCATCGTCACCGGTGCGGAGGTCGTCTCCCCGGAGGTCGGGCTGAAGCTCAAGGACGTCGGCCTCGAGGTGCTCGGCACCGTTCGTCGTGTCACCGTCACCAAGGACGACACCACGATCGTCGACGGTGGCGGATCGAAGGAAGCCATCGCCGACCGCTCGGCGCAGATCAAGGCCGAGATCGAGGCCACCGATTCGGACTGGGACCGCGAGAAGCTGCAGGAGCGCCTGGCCAAGCTGGCCGGCGGTGTCGCGGTCATCAAGGTCGGCGCTGCCACCGAGACCGAGGCCAAGGAGCGCAAGCACCGCATCGAAGATGCCGTTGCCGCGACGAAGGCTGCTGTCGAGGAGGGCATCATCGCCGGCGGCGGTTCCGCGCTGGTCCACGCCTCGCTGGAGCTCGACGAGCTCGAGGCCGAGCTGGGTGGGGACGAGGGGACCGGTGTCGCCATCGTTCGCCGCGCCCTTCGCGCTCCGGCCTTCTGGATCGCCGCGAACGCCGGGCAGGAGGGTTCGGTGATCGTCAACCGGATCGCCGAGCTGCCGGTCGGCCAGGGTTACGACGCTGCTGCTGATGTCTTCACCGACCTCATCGCGGCCGGCATCATCGATCCGGTCAAGGTGACCAGGTCGGCCGTGGCCAACGCTGCCTCGATCGCCGGCATGGTGCTGACCACGGCCAGCACCGTGACGGACATCCCGGAGGGCCAGACCGCTGCTCACGGCGGTCACGGTCACGGTGGGCACGGACACCAGCACTGATCCGGCAGCACTGATCCGGCGGCACTGATCCGGCGGCACTGATCCGGCGGCACTGATCCGGCGGCACTGATCCAGCGGCACTGATCCAGCAGCACTGATCGAGTACCACCGGTTCACCAGTACGGATCCACCAGCAGCGTCCCAGCGACGGCGGCACCAACGGGCGGCACCGAACTTCTTCGGTGTCGCCCGTTCGTCATCAGACGTAACTTTTGGTAGTCGATGCACGATTCGCGAGGTTTGGTCACTCCAATGCCCGGGATCGGGACGATCGGGGGACGACACCCATGAACGCTCCGTACGTGGCGTATATTCGGCTGGCCCGAAAGTGGTCCGGCAAGCCGAAAGCCGTCTGATGGAGTGAGGACTCGCTGCGCGATGGGGTGACAGCGCGCGCGCGGTCGTCTAATCTCATGCGCATGCCACAGACGTGGATGGTGGAACCGCCCCGGGGGATGACAGTGCGCATGCGCTCCGTATCCACACCTCCGCCAGACGGTCGACACCCCAGATCGACCGGACTCGGGTCAGCCGGCCTGCACCGAGGTGGCGAGGATCTGCTGGCGTTCGCCCTCGGAAAGCCCGCCCCAGATGCCGTAGGGCTCATGGACCTCCAGGGCGTGAGCTCGACAGGCGACCAGGGCGGGGCAGTCGTGGCACACGGACTTCGCAGTTGCCTCGCGTCTGGCCCGTGCCGGGCCGCGCTCTCCCTCGGGGTGGAAGAAGTAGGAGCTGGCCATCCCTCGGCAGGCCGCGCCCAACTGCCAGTCCCACACGTCGGCATTCGGCCCTGGAAGGCGCCTGGTATCGGCCATGGTGTTGCCCACCTCCGTCGCTCGCCTTCGTCGAGGTATGCGAAAAGGGCAGGCACCTGGGCGGGACTGCTCACCCGGGCCGGTCGCATCCGCATTGATATCGACGCTGCTGTGATCATGACCCTAGGCCCGATCGGCAAGTGCATCAAGGGCCGATCCCGGATCTTCGAAGATCCACATCTCCGCGCGCTCATGCCCCTTGCGAACGCCTCTGACGCCTCGCCGGTTGCTCGCGGTGATCGGCGCGAACGGCGGATCTCCTCTTTTGCTCGACCACGGGCAGTGATGAACGGGTGGGAATTCTCCACGAAGTGGGGACCCGGTGACCGGAACGTGGTCACGATTGAGCAACACTCTGGGAGAGCGTCATACTCTGAGCGACCCTGCCGCTACAGTCCGTCAGGGATGTTTCCTTTTGCGCTATCGAACGTACGGTCCTGCTCGTTTACCAGGGTCATGCTTCCTCGAACGGGTGCCACCCGCACGGGGAAACTGCTGTCGCAGGGCGAGATCGCACACCCGTTCTGCCGAGCGGTGCTGCCCGGCCCAGATCTGCCAGTTCACCCGTGACTGGAGAAAACCCCGAAAGTAGGTTGACGTGACAAGCGTGCTGATATGCGATGAGCGCCGAAGTGCCCGTGACGGTCTGAACCGCGTCATGGCCTCCGTTCCCTCGGTGACCGCGATCGACTGCGTCGGAGGGGGGGACGAACTGCTCGGTCGCTACGGGCGGGAGGCTGCCGATGTCGTGCTGATCGGCACCCAGCGCGCGCTGACCAGCGGGATCGAAGCCACCAGGCGACTGCTGGCGATCCATCCGTCAGCGGTGGTGATCGTGTTCGGCTCTCCTGACGACACCGCGTCGATCGCCGCGGCCATCGCCTGCGGGGCAAGAGGGTTCCTGCGTTGGGACGCCACCCAGCCGGAGATCGTCGCGGCCTTGGCCGATACCCTCACCAGCCCACGCATTCCGTCACCGCGTGATGCCGTGGACGGTCAGGCCCAGCTCACCGAGCGGGAGCTGCAGGTCCTGCGGGGCATGAGCCAGGGTCAGTCGAACGGCGAGATCGGCAAGGAGCTCTTCCTGTCCGAGGACACCATCAAGACCCATGCCCGGCGGCTGTTCCGCAAGCTCGGCGCGCGAGATCGGGCCCAGGCCGTTGCCGTCGGCTTCCGCCGCGGCCTCGTCGCCTAGACCGGCTCCCAGGCGGGCCGCCTGCGGCGTTCTCCTCGTCGCCATCACAAACGCCCACCCACCCGCCCAAGCGGTATCGCCCTCCTCGTCGGCCTTGCATTCGGCACACCTGGAAGCCGGTCTCCGTACCGATCGCATGGGGGAGCGGCGTCTATCGCACGGGGGCGGGCCCGGTTAGGATCGTGCTCTCCTGCCGGCATTTCCGGGGGGCCATGTAACGGACAGGCCTGTTACAACGATGGATCAAGTAGAGGACGCTACCGACAGCGACGGATTCGATTCCGTCCTGGACGGTGCTGTCGGTGGCGACCGGCAAGCTCTAGGTTTCCTCCTTGCCCGGATTCATCCGTTGGTGGTGCGGTACTGCCGCTCGAGACTGTCCGGCCACCGATCATTGTCCACCGCCGACGACGTTGCCCAGGAGGTGTGCATGGCGGTGGTGACGGCTCTGCCCACCTATCGTCGGGACGGTCGTCCCTTCCTGGCGTTCGTCTACGGGATCGCCGCCCACAAGGTGGTGGACGCGCATCGTGCCGCCGGCCGTTCCAAGTCGGTCCCGGTCGCCGAGATTCCCGAGACGACAAGCACGGCAATGGGTCCCGAGCAGAATGCGATCGATACCAGCGTGGCCGGCACGATGGCCGGGCTGTTGGCCACCCTCCCGGCCAACCAGCAGGAGATCCTTCGCCTCCGAGTTGCCGTCGGCCTGTCGGCCGAGGACACGGCAGCGGCCTTGGGGATGACGGCCGGCGCAGTACGCGTGGCACAGCACCGCGCGCTCTCGAAATTGCGCAGCATCCTCGAACGGGATGCCGGCCTGTTGGAACAGGTCATCTGATGGGCCGCCACAGCGCTCCCGAGACTGATCGGGACGACCAGGACCGCACGGTGCCGATCCTCCGGATGCCGTCGGTCCGCACCCGGCCCGGTCCCGAGCGGCTGATGCGCGCCTCTCCCGGCTCCGAGCAACAGGTGCCCGGCGTGCTGTTCCCGATCGTCGACGACCTGTCCATGATCGCCGCCGACGACCAGATGCTGGATTTGATCGCTTCCGGCCGGTCCGACTTCGGCGACGTGTTCGCCACCCTGCCGATGGCCTCCGGGTACCCGCGTCCGGTGCACCACCCGACCGGGGTTCTCGAACCACTCCTGATCACCTGGCGCTGCGAGCTCGCCGAAGCGCCGCTGCCGGCGACTCCCTGCCCTCCCGTCCTCGTCCGCGTGATGCGGGCGCCGGCGGACAAACCGTCCCGACGGGCGATCAGGCCGATGGTCGCCGCGGCCGCGGCGATCTGTGCCCTGCTCCTCGGCTCCACCGCCGTCGGTGCGCGTTCGGCGGAACCCGGCGACCCGTTGTGGGCGCTGACCCAGGTGCTGTACTCCAGTCATGCCAAGTCCGTCGAGGCCGGGATCAAGGCCGACAACTCGATGGAGACCGCCAGAAGCCTGCTGAAGGACGGCGACGCCCCCAAGGCGCTGGTCGCACTGACATCGGCGTCCGGCGATCTCGAGCGTGTCGAGTTGGGCGCCGATCGACAGCGTCTCCAGACGAAGTACGACACGCTGTGGATCAAGGCCCACAACGAGACCGAGGCCGCTACATCGTCTACCTCGTCCAGTGGGACACCCGGCCGCGGCGCCCCGGCGATCATCGCTGCAGCGGGAGCAGCTACCGGCACCCATACGGCCCCGCGCTCTGCGACCTCGGCTCCAGCCACGTCGGGCAGTCCGTCCGCGGCGACATCCCTGTCCACGACGGGGGTGAGCACCACGCCGAGCCGGCCGGGCAGTTCGACGGCGCCGGTGGTGATCGTGGCTCCGCCGGTGAAGCCGACGACCTCGGGCGCTCCGTCCGCGCCGGTGAAGCAGCCGACCCAGCCGGTGACCACCCCGCCGCAGCAGAGCTCCGCGCCGCCGGCGCCGACGACCGCACCGGTGATCACCCCGCCGCAGTCGGCGCCGGTGACTACCCCGACCACATCGGCGTCCGCCCCGCCGTCGTCCGATCCCGTCATGACCTCGCCGCCGCCGCCGCCGCCGTCGACGGATCCCGTGACGTCGGACACCGTGCCGGCCGCCACGGAGGTATCGACGACCTCCGAGATGCCCGCGCCGACATCGGTCGACAGCTCGTCGGATCCGCTGGCAGCGAACGGGGCCGCTCCGGCGCAGGTGACCGACGCCAGTCAGTGACAGGCCCCCACTAGACTGGGCCGATGCCCAGTGGTTCAGTTTTCGACGCCGGCGACGGCGGATCGTTCGATGACAAATTCTCCTTGATCGGCCTGACGTACGACGATGTGCTCCTCCTCCCGGACGCGTCCGATCTGGTGCCCAGCGAGGCCGATACGCGCACCAGGTTGACCCGCAATGTCTCTCTGAAGATCCCGCTGGTCTCCAGCGCGATGGACACGGTGACCGAGTCGCGGATGGCGATCGCCATGGCCCGTCAGGGGGGGATCGGGGTGCTGCACTACAACATGCAGCCGGAGAACCAGGCCACCCAGGTCGAGATCGTCAAGCGGTCCGAGGCCGGCATGGTGACCGATCCGATCACCTGCTCGCCCGACGCCACCATCGGCGAGGCCGACGGCATGTGCGCGATGTTCCGGATCTCGGGGGTTCCGGTGACGGATGCCGCCGGCCGTCTGGTCGGCATCATCACCAATCGCGACATGCGTTTCGAGGTCGACATGTCGCGTCCCGTCAGGGAAGTCATGACGCCGATGCCGCTGGTCACCGCCCCGGTCGGATGCACCGCCGACGTCGCGCTGGGGCTGCTCCGCAAGCACAAGATCGAGAAGCTGCCGCTCGTCGACGGCGACGGCAAGCTCCGCGGCCTGATCACCGTCAAGGACTTCACCAAGACCGAGCAGTACCCCAACGCCACCAAGGATCGTGACGGTCGCCTGCTGGTGGCGGCCGCCGTGAGCGTCGGCGACGCTGCCTACGGTCGGGCGATGGGTCTGGTCGACGCCGGCGTGGACGTGCTGATCGTCGACACGGCCCACGGTCACTCCCGGGCGGTCGCCGACATGGTGGCGCGTCTGCAGAAGGATGTCGGGGCGCGGGTCGACATAGTGGGCGGCAACGTCGCGACCAGGGCCGGCGCCCAGTCGCTGATCGATGCCGGGGCCGACGCCGTGAAGGTCGGCGTCGGGCCGGGTTCGATCTGCACCACCCGCATCGTCACCGGGATCGGCGTCCCGCAGGTGACGGCCATCCACGAGGCGGCGAAGGCCTGCCGCCCGGCCGGCATCCCGCTGATCGGGGACGGCGGTCTGCAGTTCTCCGGCGACATCGCCAAGGCGATCGCCGTCGGCGCCGACACCGTCATGCTGGGGTCGCTGCTGGCCGGCGTCTCGGAGTCGCCCGGTGAGCTGATCTTCGTGAACGGCAAGCAGTACAAGACGTATCGCGGGATGGGCTCGCTCGGCGCGATGCAGTCGCGTGGGGAGTCCAAGGCGTACTCGAAGTCCCGGTACGGCCAGGACGACGTGCTGTCCGACGACAAGCTGGTGCCGGAGGGCATCGAGGGCCGGGTGCCCTACCGCGGCAAGCTGTCCGACGTCACGCACCAGCTGATCGGTGGTCTCCGTGCAGCGATGGGCTACACCGGTTCCCGCACCATCTCCCGCCTCCAGGAGGCGAAGTTGGTGCGGATCACCGCGGCCGGGCTCAAGGAGTCCCACCCCCACGACATCACCATCACCACCGAGGCGCCCAACTACTTCGACCGCTGACCTCGCTCCGGTCCGTGCGGTGGCCTGTCGTGCGTGCGCTGGTACGACGGCCGCCCTGCGGTCTGACGCTCGAGCGTCAGACGAGTGGCTCCATCGTCGGACGAGTCGCTCCATCGTCAGACGGGCAGGTCAGGCGGGTCGCCTGCCCGGCCCAGCCGAGCGGGGCGAGCGTCCCGACTTTCCTGACAGAATCATCTTCGCCTACAACTGGGGGAGAACACCTTGAACGAGACCGTCGAGATCGGCATGGGCCGGAGCGCCCGCCGGACCTTTGGCCTGGAGGACATCGACATCGTGCCGTCCCGGCGCACCCGCTCCTCGTCGAAGGTGTCGACGGCGTGGCAGATCGATGCCTACCGGTTCGAGATCCCGCTGATCACGGCCGCGTGTGACGCGGTCGTCTCACCGGCCGTGGCCTCGCAGGTCGGGCGGCTGGGCGGGCTGGGCGTCATCGACGGTGAGGGGCTGTGGGCCCGTCACGCGAACCCGCAGAAAATCATCGACTCCATCGTCGCGCTCGGTCCGGATGCCGACCCCACCGAGGTGATGCAGAAGCTCCAGGCCGCGTACTCGGTGCCGGTGTCGGAGGATCTGCTGGCCGAGGCGATCGGTTCGTTGCGCGGCGCCGGTTCGACGGTGGCCGTGCGGCTCTCGCCGCAGAACGCTGCCGCGCTCGCGCCGAAGGCCATCGCCGCCGGCGTCGAGATGTTGATCATCCAGGGCACCATCGTCTCCGCCGAGCACGTGCAGGTCGGGGGAGAGGCGCTCAACCTCAAATCGTTCATCGCCGACCTCGACGTGCCGGTCATCGTCGGCGGGGCCACCAATTACCAGACCACCACCCACCTGATGCGCACCGGCGCGGCCGGCGTCATCGTCGGGACGGGGAGCGGGGCGCACACCACCACCGCCGAGGTGCTGGGCATCGCCGTGCCGATGGCGACGGCGATCGCTGACGCCGCAGCCGCACGAAGGTCGTACCTCGACGAGACCGGTGGCCGCTACGTGCATGTCATCGCGGCGGGCGATCTCCACACGAGCGCGGACATCGCGAAGGCGATCGCCTGCGGTGCCGACGCCGTGATGCTCGGCGAGCCACTCACCGAGGCGCAGGAGGCCCCGGCCGCGGGCTGGTTCTGGCCGACGACGGCGGCCCACCCGGTGCTGCCACGCGGGTTCGCCGGGCCTTGCGGGTTCGCCGATGTGCCCTTGGAGCAGTTGCTGATGGGCCCGGCCGTCAGCGCTGACGGCACCAGCAACCTCTTCGGAGCCCTGCGTCGTGCCATGGCCAAGGCCGGCTACTCCGACCTCAAGGAATTCCAGAAGGTCGGCCTCACCGTCCGCGGCTGACGCCCCGCGCCGCCCCGTCGCGCTTATCAACTTCGCCGGCGCTCATGATCGGGTCGATTTCAGTCACTCCTGCCACAAAACCGCGACGTTCATGAGCGCGTTGGCCGCGGGGCAGTCCGGCGGGCTAGATCCAGTCCTTGCGCCTGAGCGTGATGAAAAGTGTGCTGACGGCCAGGATCATCACGATGAACGCGATGATGAATCCGGTCTCGCTCTGGAATCCGGGGTAGGGGACATTCATCCCCATGAACCCGGTGATCAGCGTCGGCACCGCGATGATTGCCGCCCAGCCGGTCAGCTTCTTCATGACCGTGTTGAGGTGGACATCGGCCAAGGCCAGGTTGGTCTCGTACATCGACGAGATGACGTCGCGCAGCCCGTCCGCCATCTGGGCGGCGTGCTCGGCGTGATCGGCCACGTCGGAGAACTCCCGGACGCTCCGCGTGCCCAGCAGCCCTTCGGCGGCGTCGGTCGGCTTGACCTCATCGCTGTTGTGCTTGGCGGCGGCCCGCCCGGCCGCGTTGGCCAGGCCGGAGGCGATGTCCCGCAACGGGTTGACGGCTCGGCGCAACTGGGCGAGTGATCGTCGCAACCGGAAGGCGCGGAGCTGTTCCTCGCGTTTGAGTGGCTTGTCGTCGAACAGCGATTCGGACAGTTTGTCGACCTCGTCCTCCATCTGCTGGAGGACCGCAAGATAGCCGTCGACGATGTGGTCGACGACCGTGTGCAGGGCAGCCGGAACACCATCGGCCATCAGGGCGGGTTCGGCCTTGTCCAGCTGGTGGCACAGTTCGCCGCGCATCGACTCGCCGGCGAGAACGATCAGCGCCCGCGGTCCGGCGAGGAGCGAAACCGGAGTGGAGGTCAATTCGTCCGATTCTTCATCGAACGCGACCGCGGCGAGCACGGCCACCATGCTGCTCCCGATCCAGTCCAACTTGATCGGCTCGCCTTCACCCAGCAGATCTTCGATCGCCAACTCGTCGATACCCAGGTTCTTCGCGGCCCGGCCGAGCGCAGCAGTTTCGTGACGGGGCAGGAAGAACCAGGCCCTGGTGTTGTGGTCAGCACTGAGGGCATCGCCGACCTCTGACGGTTCGGCGTCCCGATTGATGACCTTGCCCTCTGTCCAGATGCGTCCCGTCATGAAGACATTCTTACTCGGCCAGCACCAGGTACTTGCCGTTTCTAACCTTTGTCGGCTTGCCGTGTTGCTGCTGGCTCTCCCCGACGGCTGCTCCGATCGCGGCATGCCGGGCCGCTGTCGCCTGCGGGCGAAAGACACCTTTCGGGTGGATCGCTGCCCGATCCCGATCAAGGACGAATCGCCGCACGCCGCGGGCCGGCCGCCGGCCTGCCGGTCGCGGTCTGCCGCGCGCCGCCTGCCGGTCGCGGTCTGCCGCCCGTGCGGCCCGGTGACCGATGTCGAAGCACACTCTGCCGGGATCGCTACCATCTCCACGTGGATCAGGTGGTGGCAGCTCTGGATGTCGGTGGTACGTCGATCAAGGCTGCGCTCGTCGACCGCCGCGGCGGGCTGGTGCACCAGACGCGCCGGGCGACGGGAGTGGCGAACGGTCCGGCCGCCGTCGTCGACGGCATCGTTGAATTGGCGGCCGAACTCGTCGAGACCACTGGGGCTTCGGTGGTGGGCGTCGGGATCGGGGTACCGGGCACCGTCGACTCCGAGGCCGGTATCGCCCGCTACGCAGCCAATCTCGGCTGGCGGGATGTCCCGTTGGTGGAATTGATCGCCGAGCGGACGAAGGTGCCGGTTGCGCTCGGCCACGACGTCCGGACCGCTGTGCTCGCCGAGGCCCGGTGGGGCGCCGGCGCCGGTGAGGGGTCGATGTTCTTCATCGCGATCGGGACCGGTATCGCGGGTGGATTGGCCCGGCTCGGCGTGGTGGACGACGGTGACACCGGACTGTCCGGTGAGATCGGGCATCTCGTCGTGCGTCCGGGTGGTCCGGCCTGCTTCTGCGGCAATCACGGATGCCTCGAGGCCATCGCCTCCGCGTCGCGGATCTCCACCCGCTACGCGGCGCTGACCGGGCGCGCAGACGTGTCCGCAGAAGAGATCGCTTCCCTCGTGCGGGCCGGAGAGCTTGCAGCCCAGACGATCTGGGGTGAGGCGGTGGATGCGCTCGCCGACGCCCTCGCGGCCGCGACCATCCTGATGGACCCGGGCCGATTCGTCATCGGAGGTGGTCTGTCGCTGGCGGGCGACACTCTGACCGATCCACTCGAGATCGCCCTGGCCGCGCGACTGACGTTCCGCCCTGCTCCGCCTGTCTCGCTCACGGTGCTGGGCGACCGGGCCGGGGTGATGGGGGCAGCCTTGCGGGCGTGGGACCACCTCGATTCCCCGGAGCGGCGTGCGTCCGATCACCGGCTCACCTCGGATCGGCACGACTCCCGATGACGACGATCTGGCTGACCGGCGGCGAAGTGGTGACGCCGGACGGCGTCGTCGACGGGAACGTCAGGGTGGTCGACGGCGTCATCGCCGAGGTGGCACCTGTGGGGACCGCGGGCGATGGGTCCGAGAGCATCGATCTGTCAGGCTGTTTCGTCCTCCCGGGGTTCATCGACCTGCACGTGCACGGCGGCGGGGGTGCGACCTTCGACGAGGGTGTCGACTCGATCCGGACCGGGCTGGCCACCCATCGGGCTAACGGGACGACCCGCAGTCTGATCTCGCTGGTCACCGGTCCACCGACGCAGATGGAGGCGAGCATCGCCGCGGCCGCCGACTACGCGGCCACCGATCCGAGTGTGCTCGGGCTTCATCTGGAGGGCCCGTTCCTCTCGGTCCACCGCCGCGGGGTCCACGACCCGGCCTCGCTGCTCGACCCGGATCCCGTGCTGCTGCAACGATTCCTGACGGCTGGGCGCGGCCTCGTCGCCGTGGTCACGGTCGCGCCGGAACTGCCGGGTGGGCTGGACCTGGTGCGGCAGATCGTGGCCGCCGGTGCCCACGCTGCCGTCGGGCACTCCGATGCCGGCTATGACGTTGCGCTGCAGGCGTTCCGGGTCGGTGCTGACCTCGTCACCCATGCGTTCAACGGCATGCGGCCGCTGCACCACCGCGATCCGGCGATCATCGGCGCGGCCATGGACGCGGGCGTCGTGCTCGAGGTCATCAACGACGGCGTGCACCTGCACGAGGCCACCGTGCGCCTGCTGCGGGCCGTCGCGCCCGGGCGGGTCGCGCTGATCACCGATGCGATGGGGGCCACCTGCGCCTCCGATGGGCTCTACCGACTCGGCGCGTTCGACGTGCAGGTCACCGGCGGCGAGGCGCGTCTCGTCTCGGACGGCACCATCGCCGGGTCGACGCTGACCATGGGGGTCGCCGTCCGACGTGCGGTGCAGGTCGTCGGGATGTCGCTGGTCGAAGCGGTGAATGCTGCGTCGCTCGTGCCCGCCACGCTGCTGGGGGTCGCCGACCGGTTCGGCTCGATCCGGGCCGGACGTGCCGCTGACCTGGTCGTCACCGATGCGGACCTGGGCGTCCGGGGCGTCATGGTGGACGGAAACTGGTTCCGACCGTTGAACCGCTGACCCCGCTCCAGCCGTCCGCACCCGGCACCGCGCTCATGATCGGGTCGATTTCCGTCCCATCCGTCCCAGAACCGCGACGATCATGAGCGCCGTCGAAGTTGATCAGCGCGATAGGCGGGGTCAGCGGCGGTCACGCTTGGGGCGGCGGAGACCGGCGGTGGAGAGGCGGCGCACGAGTTCGCGTGAATCGACCGGGACGGCGCCGGCCTCGATGAGCAGTTCGTAGCGATCACCGGGGACGTCGTAGTGGTCGTGGTCGAATCCCCGCTCGGGAATGCCCTGGGCCAGCGCAAACGTGTGCAGTTCGGCATAGGAGAGATCGCTGACGAGGTGGGACCAGACCCGGCCGTGCGCGGGCCAGCGTGGTGGATCGATCAGCACCGTCATTCCCCGATTGTGGCGTGTGACCAGCGAGACACAGAAACGGATCAATAACCTCCGTTTCGTCGGATAGTCTTCGATCTGAAACGGAGCGTAAGACTCCCTTTTGTCGCGAGGAGAACCTGATGACCAGTACCGAGATCGATCGCCCGCAATCGACGAAGGCGATCGACAACCCGCACCACGATCGACGGTGGCTGATCCTGACCGTCCTCGGCATCGCCCAGCTGATGGTGGTGCTGGACGGAACGGTGGTGAACATCGCGCTGCCGTCGGCCCAACACGCTCTCGCGTTCTCCGACGGCAACCGCCAGTGGATCGTCACCGCCTACTCCCTGGCCTTCGGCAGTCTCCTGCTCCTCGGCGGGCGGCTGGCCGATCTGCTCGGCCGCAAGCGCATGTTCCTGATCGGTCTCGTCGGCTTCGCGATCGCATCAGCGGTCGGCGGTGCGGCCGACGGATTCGGCATGCTCGTCGCAGCCAGGGCCGTCCAGGGCGCCTTCGGCGCGATGCTCGCACCGGCCGCCCTGTCGCTGCTGACGACCACCTTCACGCATCCCAAGGAACGCGCCAAGGCCTTCGGCGTCTACGGCGCGATCGCCGGTGGTGGTGCGGCCATCGGCCTGCTGCTCGGCGGAGTGCTCACCGAGTACCTGTCCTGGCGCTGGTGCATGTACATCAACCTGATCTTCGCGGCGGCCGCCTTCGTCGGCGGCCTGGCCTGGCTGCGGAACCAGCGCGCCGAGCACCGCCCGAAGCTCGACATCCCCGGTATCGTCACCGTCTCGGCGGGCCTGTTCGCCCTGGTCTACGGCTTCTCCCACGCCGAGACGGGCGGCTGGGCCAGCGCCACCACGGTTGGTTTCCTGATCGCCGGTGTTGTCCTGCTCGGTGCCTTCCTGGTAGTCCAGACCCGCAGCGCCAACCCGCTTCTCCCGCTACGCATCCTGACCGACCGCAATCGCGGCGGCTCGTACCTGGCCATCTTCGTGGTCGGCATCGGGATGTTCGGCATCTTCCTCTTCCTGACCTACTACCTCCAGGCCACGCTCGGCTACAGCGCGGTGCTGACCGGGGTCTCGTTCCTGCCGATGACGGCCGGCATCATGCTGTCCTCGACCATCGGCAGTTCGTTCCTGGCCACCAGGGTCGGGCCGCGGTGGATCATCGGGTCCGGCATGCTGATCGCCGCCGTCGGTATGGCCCTGCTCACCGGCATCGGCCTGACGTCCAGCTTCGCCCTGCACGTGCTCCCGGGCACCGTCGTGATGGGGATCGGTATCGGGCTGGTCTTCTCCTCCGCCATGAGCCTGGCCACCGCGGGGGTCAGCTCGGAGGACGCCGGCGTGGCCTCGGCGATGGTGAACACCAGCCAGCAGATCGGCGGCTCCATCGGAACGGCTCTGCTGAACACGCTGGCCGCGAGCGCCGTCACCAGCTACCTCGTCGGACACGCCGCCGAGGGCAAGGGAGCCGCCGCGATGGCCTCCGTGAACGGCTACACCACCGCGTTCTGGTGGGCCGCGGGTATCTTCGCGGTCGGCGGCGTTCTCTGCGGCCTCATCCTGCGACCAGAGGTCCCGGTGATGGACCCCGACGTCGAGATCGTGCACGTCTGACGGTCCGCACCTCTGACGATCCGCACGTCTGACGGTCCGCACGCCTGAGGGTCCGCACGTCTGACGGGGCGCACGTCTGACGGGGCGGCCCGTCGGACGTGTGGCAGGTCCGACCGTCGTGGCCGGTCCGATCAACAGGATCGGACGGGAGTAGTTGCAGGCAAGGAAGCCTCGAGAGTGTTTGAGATGCAGGAGAAGCAAAGATGAACAGCAGCAGCGCCGGCAGTGCCACCGCCGATCAGGCGGTGCCGGCCAGGCCGGTGCGCAAGGACGTCGCGCGCAACCGGGCGCTCCTGCTGGCCGCCGCTGACGAAGTCTTCGCCGCTCGCGGTGTCGACATCACGTTGGACGAGGTGGCCAGGGAGGCCGGTGTCGGAGTGGCGACCGCCTACCGTCACTTCGACAGCAAGCAGGTGCTGCTGCAGGCCCTGTTCGAGAACCGGATCGACCAGGTGACGGAGCGCATGCTGCGAGCCGAGTCGCTGCCGGACCCCCGTCAGGCCTTCGAGACGTTTCTCTCCCAGGCCTGCGAGATGCAGGCGAACGACCGGGGGATGCGGGAGGTGGTTCACGCCAATCACGGACTACCGGCGGCGGCGGCCTTCCGGGAGCGGCTGGAACCGATCGCCAACCGGATCGTCGAGCGGGCGAAGGACGCGGGTCTGCTGCGACCGGAGTTCACCGCCGCCGACATCCCGATGATGCTCGTGACGATCGGCGGCGTCAGCGACTACGCCGGGTCCCTGGAGCCTGGTCTGTGGCGTCGCTACCTCGACTTCTTCCTGGACGGGGTGCTGGCCGAGGGTGTCCCCCGGCAGAGGGTCGCCGTTCCGCCGCTGACCGGGGAACAACTCGATCTCGCGATGGACGGCTGGCACCGCACCCGCTCCCGTCCCTGACGATCCGATAGAGTTTCCAAGAGCTGACCGACGACGGTGGCTAGGGTTCCGCTCTGGAGGGTCAGAGGCTGGTCCGAGCGCCACAAGCACCGCGGTGAAGTTGCCGCAGGAGTCACACCTCCGGGACAAAAGCCCAGGGAGGGACCGGTTCGCACACGCCCTGCACCATCCGTGTGCCGATACCGGCCCCACCCGAAAGGCAGCACCGTGACACCACCGGACCCAGCAGAACCGAGCGATCCGCAGGTCGAATTTCCGCGAGCTGACTCCCCGAAGGCCGATTCACCGAAGGCCGATTCCGATCAGGCTCGCACCCAGCGCAACGACCTCGAGGCCCACCCCGTCCTGGTGGTGGACTTCGGGGCGCAGTACGCCCAGCTGATCGCCCGCCGCGTCCGCGAGGCGGCGGTCTACTCCGAGATCGTCCCGTCGTCGATGTCGGCGAAGGACATGCTGGCCAAGTCGCCGGCCGCGATCATCCTGTCCGGCGGCCCGTCCAGCGTCTACGCGGAGAACGCCCCCCAACTCGACCCGGACGTTTTTGAAGCCGATGTCCCGATCTTCGGCATCTGCTACGGCTTCCAGGTCATGGCAACGGCCCTCGGCGGTCGCGTCGACCGCACCGGCCGCCGGGAGTACGGAGCCACCCGGCTGACGGTCACCGATCCGGGATCCTCACTGCTGCAGGGACTTCCGGAATCGCTCGGGGTCTGGATGAGCCACGGTGACTCGGTCGCCGAGGCGCCGCCCGGCTTCGCCGTCACCGCCTCCACCGCCGACACCCCGATCGCCGCCTTCGAGAACATCGACCGTCGGCTGGCCGGGGTCCAGTACCACCCCGAGGTGCTGCACTCCGAGCAGGGCCAGGAGGTGCTGCGCCGTTTCCTGCATCAGGTTGCCGGCATCTCACCGGAATGGACCGCCACCGAGATCCTCACCGAGCAGGTCGAACTGATCAGGGCCGAGGTCGGCAGCGACAAGGTCATCTGCGGCCTGTCGGGCGGGGTCGACTCCGCCGTCGCCGCCGCACTGGTTCACAAGGCGGTCGGCGACCAGCTGACCTGTGTCTTCGTCGACCACGGGCTGCTGCGCAAGGGCGAGCGCGAGCAGGTCGAGAAGGACTACGTCGCGGCCACCGGCATCAAGCTGATCACGATCGACGCGGCCGACCGCTTCCTCGGTGCGCTGGCCGGTGTCACCGATCCGGAGACCAAGCGGAAGATCATCGGCCGCGAGTTCATCCGGGTCTTCGAGCAGGCCGCCGCGCAGGTCTCGGAGGAGGAGGGCGGCGTCAAGTACCTCGTCCAGGGCACGCTCTACCCGGATGTCGTCGAATCCGGCGGTGGCACCGGGACGGCCACCATCAAGTCCCACCACAACGTCGGCGGGCTGCCCGACGACCTGACGTTCTCGCTGGTCGAACCGTTGCGCACGCTCTTCAAGGACGAGGTGCGGCTGCTCGGCCACGAACTGGGTCTGCCTGCCGCGATCGTCGGTCGGCACCCGTTCCCCGGCCCCGGCCTCGGGATCCGGATCATCGGGGAGGTCAACTTCGAGCGCCTGGAGATCCTGCGGGCCGCGGATGCGATCGTCCGTGAGGAGATGACGGCGGCCGGCGTCGACGCCGAGATCTGGCAGTGCCCGGTGGTGCTGTTGGCGGATGTCCGCAGCGTCGGGGTGCAGGGCGACGGACGCACGTACGGCCACCCGATCGTGCTGCGACCGGTGTCCAGCGAGGACGCCATGACGGCGGACTGGTCCCGTCTGCCCTACGACCTGCTGGCCAGGATCTCCGGTCGGATCACCGGTGAGGTGCCGGAGGTCAATCGTGTGGTGCTCGACGTGACGAGCAAGCCGCCGGGGACCATCGAGTGGGAGTAGGTCCCACCGATCCGGTCGATTCGGTGGGTCGCGTCGATTCGGTGGGTCGCGTCGGTCCGGTCGGTCCGGTTGATCTCGTCGGGGGAGTCGGTGCCTCGGGCGGCCGGGGGAGCACCGCGCTGCTGGTGACGCTCGGGGCGCTGTCGGCGTTCGGTCCGCTGTGCATGGACATGTATCTGCCGGCGCTGCCCGGGCTGGCGATCTCGCTGTCCTCGACCGCGAGCGCCGCGCAGCTGTCGTTGTCCGCCTGCATCATCGGGCTCGGGCTCGGGCAGCTGGTGGTCGGGCCGTTCTCGGATCGGTTGGGCCGGCGCAGGCCGTTGCTCGTCGGACTGCTCCTGTTCGTGCTGACGTCGGCGTTGTGCGCCGTCACCACGTCGATGACGGTGCTGATCGTGCTGCGGCTGCTGCAGGGCACCGCCGGCGCGGCCGGGATCGTCCTCTGCCGCGCGATCGTCGCGGATCGCTTCACCGGAAAGGCTGCGGCGGCGTACTTCTCGACGATAGCGGCGATCAACGGACTCGCTCCGATCCCCGCGCCCATCCTCGGCGCGCAGGTCCTGCGGATCGGGACCTGGCGGACCGTGTTCTGGGTGCTCACCGGTGTCGGGCTCGCCCTGCTGGTGCTCACGGTGGTGTTCGTGGGGGAGTCCCTGCCAGCCGGGAGACGTTCGACAGCAGGAGTTTTCGGCAGCCTCCAAGCGTTCAGCACGCTGCTGAAGGACCGGGTCTTCGTCGGGTACGCGCTGGCCGGCGGAACCGTCAGTGCGGCGTTGTTCGGGTACATCTCGGCCTCGCCGTTCCTGCTGCAGGACGGATTCGGTCTGTCGCCCCAGGTCTTCTCGTTCTGCTTCGCGGCCAACGCTTTCGGCATCGTTCTGATGAGCACGCTGAGTCGATATCTGCTGGCGCGCACCACCTCCGTACCGCTGCTGCGATGGGGGGTCTGGCAGTGCGCCGTCGGTGCTGCGCTGCTGGCGATGACCCTGCTGGGTCGGTTCGGGCTGCCGATGCTGTTGGTCGCACTGTTCGTGATGGTCTCCTCGGTCGGGTTCGCGCTGCCCCATTCCTCTGTGCTGGCCATGGATCTGCACCGCAGTGTGGCTGGCTCGGCCTCGGCGTTGCTCGGCGCGTTCCAGTATGCGTGCGGTGCCGTCACGGCCAGGCTGGTGGGATTCGGCGACAAGACCGGCGGCCACGCCCTCGCCTTCACCGCTCTCGGGCCGCAACGATCGCCGTCGGCGGGTTGTGGATGGCCGGTCGTGCAACAGGTCCCGGGGCCGTCCGGTCCGTCGCCTCCGCGTGACCCTGCGCGGCTCGTCTGACGGTGCCCGGTCGTCTGACGCTGCACGGTTGGTATGACGGTGCACGGTTGGTATGACGGTGCACGGTTGGTATGACGGTGCACGGTTGGTATGACCCTGAAGATCCGTTGGCGGAGAACACAATGGTCCGGACACTGTCGTGTCCGGACCATTTGCTCGTTGTGCCGTCGAAAGGAATCGAACCCTTCGCATCGCCCGTGCTCGACTGCCGCACCACGAGGGTGCCGTCTGCCGATGGAGACCACCTACGCATCCAGGGCCGGCACATGAGTTTAACAGGCGGAAGGACCTCGGAATTCCCTGGTCAGGTCCCGCCGGTCCGGCCCGACGCCGACCCCACTTACGTCCGCCGTCGGCCCGGTAGCGCGGTGGCGAGCAAACCGAGCCCGACGATCGCGATCGCGCCGGCGATGATCCACTTCGCTGCGGAGTCGACCAGCCACCACGGGTTACCGGTCAACCCGACCGAGGCCACCGTCAGGAAGACCAGCGACATCACCACTCCGATGACGTTGATCCGACGGGCTGGTCCTCGGGTCCCGGTGCCGGCGACATCCGCATTCCTGGTCTCAGGCAACGGTTTTCACCTCCGCGTAGCCGGCGTTGACCTTGACCGTCAGCTTCAGGGTCCCGCTACCGCTCGTCCCGGTGGTCGAGGCGGTCGACTGCCTGCCGATCCCGTCGGCGATCTGACCGAGACAGTCCGCCCGGCCGAGTTGGGCGTCGCACGTCGCATCGACCTTCATGCTCGCGGGGATGACGACCTTGGCGTAGCCCCCCTTCAGTTCGACGTTCACGTTCTTCACCTGACCGGACGGAATGGTGACGGACGAGAGGTCGAGCGTGAGGTCACCGGCGTTGGACGTGTATTCGCCGAGCACCGCCGAGTAGTTCGCCGGCTTGATCTCGGTCTGGCCGTAGCCGCTGGTCCCGCTGATTCCGGTGACGGCCAGCGCCAGGGTGACCAGCGACAGGAACACGCCCGGTCCGATCAAGGAGTACCCACGACCGCGGAGTGCGGAGAACAGCAGCCCGAGACCCAGGACACCGAGAGCGATCCCGGCCACCTGCGACCAGGCCAGCGTCCACCAGCCGGCGAACACCCCGGCTGCGACCAGACCACCGACGAGCAGGGTGGCGCCCATGGTTGCCCGGGCGATCACCTGACCGCCACGGTCGCCACTCACCACGGGCGAAGCCAGTGGCGTCGGCTCGGGCAGGTCCCAGGCGAACGGGGCCACCCCCAACGGATCCCAGGCCGGCGGCGTGGTGCGCGGGGCCGGATCCGCCGGCAGTTCGTCCGACGGTCCCGCGTTCGACGGGCCGGCGTTGGACGGGGATGTCGTCTTCGTCAGGTCGACGCCGTCCGCATTCCGCGGAGCCGGGCGGTCGACCCTGATGGCTGATTCCGGCCGGTCCCAGAAGGCCGGCTGTTCGAACGGCGAACTGCCACCGGCCGGCGCACCCGGTTGTCCCCCACCGCCATCACCTCCCCGACTGTGCGAGCCCCAGGCCGTGGAGCCGCACCGCGCGGAGCGGCCGGCATTCCTGGCCTGTTCGCCGGCGTATCGGGCCCGCTCGGCCCACTGCTGGGCCTGCTCGGTGATGCGGGTGACCTGCTCGTCGGTCCGCGTCATCCAGTCCTGCCGGCGGTCGTCGCCCGGAGTCGACCAGTCACCATGCCAGTGGTGGGGCTGTTTCCACTCGCGGTGCCCCAACCGCCCGCGCTTGTGCATGATCGACAGCACGATCACGCCGCCGATCGCCAGCGGGAGGAACGGCAAGCCCCAGGAGAACATCGAGAACGCGGCGACGACGGCGACGACGCCGAGGCCGACCGCCAGTGACGGCGGGACGGAGGACCGACCGCGGCCGAGCAGCGCCTCGGCGGCGGACACCTCGTCGCCATCAGCCGGGAGAAGCAGCCAGCCCAGGACGTAGAGCAGTCCACCGAAGCCGCCGAAAACGGTGAGGACGACGAACGCCACCCTGATCAGGACCGGGTCGATCCCGAAGGCCCGGCCCAGGCCACCGGCAACTCCGGCGATCTTGCGGTCGCCGGTCGATCGGCGCGGACGCCGAATCCATCTGCTGTTCGAGTCCTCGTGCGGAGTCGGGTGATCCTGCACTCCGGAGGAGTTGTTCCACTGATCGGTCATGGGACAACTGTGCGCGGCAACAGCGGCCGAATCCATCGGGGATCACCCTGGTTTCCGCGGCTCAGGGTCATCCCCGATGCAGCCGGGTTCGTCACATGTGACTCTGGTCGAGTGAGTTTCGACAGCCCTGCCTCCTCCGCCCAGACTGGATCGGAGGCCGCAGCCCCGAACCCCGCCGATCGCATCCCGCTGCCCCCACCGGCGGCGACCGGACCCGCCGCGACCGGACCCGCGCCGACCCCGCCCGCGGCAACCGGACCCGCGGCGACCGGACCCGCGCCGACCCGACCCGCAGCGACCGGACCCGCTTGGTCCCCGGATGGCGTGCGCCAGGAAGTTCCGAACGGTGCCCCCCGGGTCGAAACGGCGACCGGACCCTTGAACGGCTACGACGACCACGACCTGACGCCTGACGGCGTTCCGCGGCTCGTGCGTCGTCGGGACGTCTCGATCGTCGGCGGGGTGGCCGCCGGGATCGCCGATCACCTGCGGGTACCGGTGCTGGCCGTGCGGGTCGCCTTTGCCCTGATGGCCGTCATCGCCGGCGCCGGAGTCCTGGCCTACGCGCTGCTCTGGATCTTCGTCCCGCCGGGCCGTACCGGACTGACAGACCGCACCGGCTCGACGGGCCGCACCGGCTCGGCCGATGGGCCGACGAAGTCCGGCACCGCGGCGGAGCGGCGTCAGGCGGTCGGCATCGCCGCGCTCGGGCTGGCCGTGATGATCGCCGCCACCGCGCTCGGCGTCGGCCAGGTGCTCGGCTGGGTGCTCGGTCCACTGGGGCTGGCCGCGCTGGGCGGGGCCTTCATCTGGCGGGAGGCGGATGACGTCCGCCGGGCGCGGTGGCGCAAGACCGCCGCCGGGATCGTCGGTCCGAGTCGCGGCACCGCCTGGCGGGTCGGCGGCGGCGTTGCCCTGGTGGTCGGTGGCCTCTCGGTCTTCGCCATCGGGCAACTGGACTTCACGGCCGTCCGGTCGGCCCTGATCGCGGTCCTGCTCACCCTGGTCGGCGTCGCCGTCATCACCGTGCCCTGGTGGGTCCGGTTGGTGCGCGACCTCGGTAACGAGCGGCAGGGCCGGATGCGCGAGCGTGAACGCGCCGAGATCGCCGCCCATCTGCACGACTCCGTGCTGCAGACGCTCACCCTGATCAAGAACAAGTCCGACCAACCGCGGGAGGTGCTCCGGCTGGCCCGTCGTCAGGAGCGGGAGTTGCGGACCTGGCTCTACGGACCCGCCGGCTACGCCGCCGCTGATGGGAGTGCGGCAACGTCCGATCTCACTTTCGCCGCCGCCCTGGCCGAGGCGGCCGGCGACGTCGAGGACATCTACGCGATCGAGGTGGCTCCGGTGGTCGTCGGTGACACCGCGATGGATCCACACCTGGCCGCGCTCGTGGCCGCCGCCCGGGAGGCGATGGTCAACGCGGCCAAGCATTCCGGGGTGCTGGAGGTCAGCGTCTACGCCGAGATCGAGGACGGAACGGCCTCGGTGTTCGTCAGGGACCGGGGGACCGGATTCGATGTGTCGGCCGTCGATCCCGACCGGAGGGGGCTGGCGGAGTCGATCCGGGGGAGGATGGAACGGCACGGCGGAAAGGCCGTCGTCCGCTCGACACCAGGGGAGGGCACCGAGGTGGAGTTGCAGATCCCCATCACGATTTCGGCCGCAGCGGAGGGCTCGGCATGACGCCGGTCACCGTCTTCCTCGTCGACGACCACGCCATGTTCCGGACCGGGGTCAAGGCCGAGCTGGCCGGCCTGCAGGACGAGCGGATCGAGGTCGTCGGGGAGGCCGGTTCGGTGGCAGAGGCGGTCGTCCGGATCACCTCCGACCCGCCGGACGTCGTGCTGCTGGACGTCCACATGCCCGACGGAGGTGGGCGTGCCGTGCTCGAGCAGATCCACCGCGATCTCCCACAGGTGGTATTCCTCGCGCTGTCGGTGTCCGATGCGGCCGAGGACGTCATCAACGTCATCAGAGCGGGCGCCCGCGGTTACGTCACGAAGACCATCTCCGGCCTCGAGCTGGCCGACGCCGTGGTGCGGGTGGCCGGTGGCGATGCGGTGTTCTCGCCACGCCTGGCCGGGTTCGTGCTGGACGCGTTCTCCGACCGTCCGGGCGCGGCGCCCGTCTCCGACCCCGAGCTGGACATGCTGTCGCCGCGCGAGCGTGAAGTGCTCAAGCTGCTGGCCCGCGGCTACGCCTACAAGGAGATCGCGTCGCAGCTCTTCATCTCGGTGAAGACGGTGGAGACCCATGTCTCCTCGGTGCTGCGCAAGACGCAGAAGTCCAACCGCTACGAGCTCAGCCGCTGGGCCTCCGACCGCCGCCTCGTCTGACGCCCGCCCGCCCCGCCGCGCTTATCAACTTCGACGGCGCTCATGAACGTCGCGGTTTTGGGGCCAGAGTGATGGGAATCGACCCGATCATAAGCGCGACGGCGCTGAGGCCCTACTTCCGGCCGAGGCGCCCGCGGCCCATGGACAGCAGCATCATGCCGAGGTCGGTGCCGGACGGGCCGAGCGAGCGGAAGCGCTCGAGGATGGCCATCTCGCGGCTGTAGACGATCCGCGGGCCGCCGAGCGACTTGCGGGCGGTCCCGATCGCGTGGGAGATGGCGGTCCGGCGCTGGATCAGCCGCACGAGTTCGGCGTCGATGGCGTCGATCTCGAGCCGGAGCGTATCGATCCCCGCCTGGTCGGCGGGCACCGGAACAGCCTCGGCCTCGGTCTGGGCGGCCACGGCCTCGACAGTGGCGACGGCCTCGACAGTGGCGCCGGCCGGGGCGGCCGCAGGGGTACTGGTCATGATCTTCCTCATTCTGCCCCGGACCCGGCAACGAAAAAGCCCCGAGTCCTGGTGGACCTCGGGGCGCGTCGTGGCGGGTGGAGTCAGCCGCTGACGGGCACCGGGATCCGGTACCCGTAGAAAAACTCGCGGCATGTCATGGGGGAAGTACATCACACCAACCCGCGACCGGCCAGCATGACTTCAGCAGGTCGGGGGAGTCGGACGACACCTTCGACCAGGACACCGCGGGCGAGCGATCGCGCGCGGACACGTGCGTCCGGTCGAAGGCTGCCCTGAGAACATCAGTGCTGGTCGCCGCCGGGATCGGTTTCACTCCTTGGCATTTCAGCCCGACGCTGGTGCTGGCCGCGGTAGTCACGATGGTCTCGATCGTCGTGATGATCGTCCTCGGCCACGACCGGAAGCTGACGTCGGGCTCGCTGCTGATCGGCTTCGGGCTCTACGCGGCGTTCTGTGCAGGGATGCTGGTACTCGACTGAGCACCTGGCCAAGAAGGAAAGGGTCAGGCAGCGAGAAGCATGGCCAGCACCGCAGTGTCGGCGTCGTCCATCGGGTCGATCCCGGCCAGACCGCGCATGCTCGTGACGGCTCCGGTGTGGTCGGCCTCGGCCCAACCGGCGCGGTGATCGAGGCCCAGATGCGGCAGGCCCGGCAGGAGGACGCACCCGGAGGCGACGCCGTCGTACTCCGGCAAAGACGGTTTCGTCTCCGACGGAGGATGCAGGACGAGCAGGCCGGTGGGTTGCGGCTCCGCGAACTGCCCGGGCGTCAGGGCGTGCTCCCCGATCAGCGTGCCTTCGGCCAGGACCAGTCCGACCGTGCCGGGCTGCGGCTCGTCGGGCAACTCCTCCCGCACCCGGAACACGGTGGTGACCGGCAGCAGGCCCGGGACGCTCGCCACCCGGACAGCGATGACCAGGAACTTGACCCATTCGAGCGTGCTGACCGGCCAACGGCCCGACACCACGAAGCCGCTGAGCGCACCGGCCGATTCGAAGGCGGACACCTGCACCGAGCGTGACGATGATTCGTTCATGGCCAACCTCCGATCCGGATCGAGGTAGTGAAGATCATGTTGCAGGCAAAGGGCGCTGGCACACAAGGGGAGGGGAGTGCCAGAAACCACCGGCTTGGTCACGTTTGCGTAGTGTGCTCACACAGCGTGAAGAAGACCCCCCTCGCAGTCCTGGCAAGGTCGGCATGGTCCCGGCACCGGCCATGGGCCCTGCCGGGTAGCGACAGGCCTTGCCAGGTGGGTCGGGGCGTGTCGACTGTCAGTGCGAACCGGTAGTTTCAAGACGATATGACGAGTCTGTTCGATCTGCCCCCCGCCTCGCCGGGCCCTGGGGAAAGCACCGGGAAATCCGGCTCGGGGGAAACCGGTCAGGCTGCACCGACCCTGCCCAAGGAAACCGCGCAGCAGCGCATGGTCGCGCAGGCGCAGCGGCAGGCGGCCGAATCGAGGGCGAAGGCCGCAAAGGCCCGGCAGGACGCTGCGGAGGAGCTGCTCGAAGGCCTGAACCCGCCGCAGCGGTCGGCCGTCGAGCACCGAGGTGCCCCACTGCTGGTGGTGGCCGGCGCGGGTTCGGGCAAGACCAGGGTGCTGACCAGAAGGATCGCCTACCTGCTGGCCGCCGGCGGTGCGCACCCGGGCGAGATCCTGGCGATCACCTTCACCAACAAGGCCGCGGCCGAGATGCGCAACCGCGTCGCGGAGATGATCGGCGCCCGCTCGCGCGCCATGTGGGTGTCCACCTTCCACTCGATGTGCGTGCGGATCCTGCGGGCCGAGGCCACCCATCTCGGGATCCGCTCGAGCTTCACCATCTACGACTCGGCTGATTCGCAACGGCTGGTGCAGATGGTCGCCTCGGACCTGAACATCGACACCAAGAAGGTCTCGGCCCGTTCGTTGGCCGGCGCCATCTCCAACCTGAAGAACGAGTTGGTCGACCCGGCATCGGCGACCGACAAGGCGGAGTCCGATCTGGACAAGATGGTGGCGCAGGTCTACACCGGCTACCAGACCCGGTTGCGTGCTGCGTCCGCCTTCGACTTCGACGACCTGATCATGGAAACGGTCTCGCTGCTGCAGGCGTTCCCGGCGGTGGCCGAGCACTACCGTCGCCGCTTCCGTCACGTCCTCGTCGACGAGTACCAGGACACCAACCACGCCCAGTACATGCTCGTCCGCGAACTGGTCGGCGGGTCGGACGGCGAGGGCGAGAAGTGGACCGACGACGGCGTTCTCGTCCACGACGGTCGGTCTGTCATCCCGCCGGCGGAGCTGGTGGTGGTCGGCGACGCGGACCAGTCCATCTATGCCTTCCGCGGTGCCTCGATCCGCAACATCACCGAGTTCGAGCGCGACTACCCCAATGCCCGCACGATTCTGCTCGAGCAGAACTACCGCTCCACCCAGACGATCCTGTCCGCCGCGAATCGGGTGATCTCCCGGAACACCGAACGGCGCGCCAAGAACCTGTGGACGGCGCAGGGTGACGGCCAGCTGATCGTCGGTTACGTCGGCGACAACGAGTACGAGGAAGCGCAGTTCATCGGCAAGGAGATCGACGCCCTCGTCGACGAGTCGCAGGTCAGGTTCGGCGATGTCGCCATCTTCTACCGGACCAACTCGGCGTCACGAGCGATCGAGGACGTGTTCGTCCGCACCGGGATGCCGTACCGGATCGTCGGCGGTGTCCGGTTCTACGAGCGGCGCGAGGTCCGTGACGCGCTGGCGTACCTGCGGGCGATCGCCAACCCCGATGACGAGGTGTCCCTGCGGCGCATCCTGAACACCCCCAAGCGTGGCATCGGCGACCGCGCCGAGGCTGCGGTGGTGGTGTTTGCCGAGCGCGAGCGCATCGCCTTCGCCGACGCGCTGGTGCGGGTGGACGACATGCCGATGATCGCCACCAGATCGGCCAAGGCCGTCACCGCGTTCAACGAGATGCTCGCCGGTTTCCGGGGTCTGGTCGCCGGCGGCGCCGAACCGGCCGAGGTACTGACGGCGGTGCTGGACCAGACCGGGTACCGCGCCGAACTCGAGGGCTCCGACGACCCGCAGGATTTCTCCCGTCTGGAGAACCTGGACCAGCTGGTCACGGTGCTTCGCGAGAACGCCGAGCTGTTGCTGGGCGGCGGTGGCGCGGTGACCGCCGGTGATCCTGATGCACCGGCCGTCGATCCGCCCGCACCCGGCAACGAGTTGCTTGCCGCTGTGCTGGAACAGATCTCGCTGGTTGCCGACGCCGACTCGATCCCCGATTCGGAGGACGGCGTCGTCACCCTGATGACGTTGCACACCGCCAAGGGTCTGGAATTCCCGGTCGTCTTCCTGACGGGCATGGAAGACGGGATCTTCCCGCACCAGCGGGCCTTCTCCGACGAGCGGGAGCTGGCGGAGGAACGCCGGCTGGCCTACGTCGGCATCACCCGAGCCCGGGAACGGCTGTACCTGTCGCGGGCGGTGACGAGATCCGCCTGGGGGCAGGCGAACTCGTATCCGGCCTCGCGGTTCCTCGACGACATCCCGGAGGAGCTCGTCGACTGGCGCCGCCTCGCGCCGGCACGCGAACCGTACGTGTCCGGCTCGGCCGACTACCGGTCGTCCAACTGGGGTTCCGGCGGATCCAGCAACTACAGCGGCTACGACTCCCGGAGCAGCCGGTCGGCGCCGGTCTCCGCGTCGAGGTTCGGACAGGTCGGTGGATCGAGGACGGCCAGACCGCCGCTCCAGCTGGCCGTCGGGGACCGGGTCAACCATGACAAGTACGGCCTCGGGAAGGTCACCGTGATGTCCGGGGCGGGGCCGACGGCCACCGCCACCATCGACTTCGGGACGGCCGGCACCATCCGGCTGATGCTCATCGGCGGCGTGCCGATGACGAAGCTCTGACCGTGCCTTCGCAGTTCCGTCAGGCCACGCCCGCCGGACGGAACTGGATGCTGACCCGCGGCCCGACGTGCGCGGTCGTCTTGGGGATCGAGTGTTCCCAGGTGCGCTGGCAACTACCGCCCATCACCACGAGATCGCCGTGTCCCACGGGCACCCGGACGCTCGCGCCACCCGAGCGTGGTCGCAGCAGCAACGGGCGGTCAGACCCGACCGACAGGATGGCCACCATGGTGTCCGAGTGCGACCCGCGCCCGATGGTGTCGCCGTGCCAGGCGACGCTGTCGCGTCCGTCCCGGTAGAGGCACAGGCCCGCCGTCAGGAACGGCTCGCCGAGTTCGGGGGCGTAGTAGTCGCACAGTTGCTGCCTGGCCGTCTTCAGCACCGGGTGGGGAAGGTCTTCGTCCGCGCCGTACCAGCAGAGCAGGCGCGGGACGGCGACATCCCGCTCGTACATCCGGCGTCGTTCGGCCCGCCAGGGCACTCCTGTCAGGAGGGTGTCCAGGACGCCGTCCGAGCCGAGCAACCAGCCCGGGAGTCGATCGACCCACGCACCCTCGCTCAGCACGGTCCGTTCGACCCGACCCGTCAGGGCGGTCAGTTCCGGCTGCTGGTCGACGTCGAACATCGAGGGTTGGTAGGCGCGGGACACCAGCCCATGGTAGCCGCCTTCGAACAGACGTACAGGGTGATTGATGGAGTGCCTCGAGGCCGCCTCGGGGTCTACTTGAACTCCCGTCACAACAACGGGCCACGGTGCTCCGTTGTGATGAGTGAGACCAACGCGCACCTCGGCCGAGGGAGAAGCCATCAGTGTCAGGACCACCACAGTTCGCCAGCTACGCCAGTGCGCAGATGCCAGTTCTGGTGCGCTCTGCCCGCGCAGTGACCGGCGATGCCGAACTCGCCGATGATGTCCTGCAAGCTGTTCTGGAAAGAGTGTGCCGGGCGTGGCCGCGGATCGGTGCGATGGAGCGTCGCGACGCCTACATCAGGCGAATGTTGGTCAACGAGTTCCTGGACCACACCAGGCATCGCCGCCGCGTGGTCCCGCTTGCCGAGGTGGGCACCGAACGGACCGCACCGGACACGATGGCCGCCCGCGACACCCGTTCGGACCTACTCGAGCGCATCACCCTCCTACCGCCGCGGCAGGCAGTTGCCATCGGCCTGAGGTACTACGGAGAACTGTCCGACCCCGAGATCGCCGAGGCCATGGGTTGTACTGCCGGCACCGTTCGCGGCTACCTCTCCCGCGCCCTCGCCACCCTGCGCGCCGGCTTCGGCGCCGCCCTCACCGTCTAGGAGCCCCGACCCATGACCGATCCCGAGTTCGGCCCCGCCTACCGCCAGACGTTCGCCGCCAGCGAAGACGACGCTGTCGAGCGCATGCGCGAGTTCGTCAGAACGCTGCCACCGGTCCCGGATGCGTTCGTCCGCTGCACGCGGTGGTTGTTGCCGGCCGGTGTGGCCGCCGCCGTTGCCGCCGTCGCGGTCACCACCGTCGCCATCACCGCCGGCGGATCGAGTTCCGTCGGCACCGTCTCTGCCGGCGGTCGACCGGTGATCGCCGCCGCGTCGAGCGCACCGCCGTCGGGATCACGTTCGATGAAGCCCCCGACGGCGCCCTCCGCACCGCTGACGACCTGGTCGCCACGGGCGACCACGACTTCGCCCCGGCCGGTGGCGCGTGATCCATCCTCCACATCGACTCCGGCGGCATCGACGGCTAGCACGACCAGAACGCAGGAATCGAGCACCTACCCGCCGGTCGGGGACCCCGGGATCACCGGCCCGTTGGCGCCGTACGCCAAAGCCTCGGCCTACACCAAGGTTCCAGCCGGCTTCGTCGTCCGCACGCCCGCCGACAACGTGTCGTCCGTGAACGGTGTCGCCAACGGGTTCAGCATCTATATTTCCGCGGCAAGCGAAGACCCCAAGGTGGTCAACGGCGGATATCTCGTCATGGTGACGGCGCCATCGCTCAACTATCAGTCCATAGACGGGCAGGGACCATCCTCGATCCCGACCGGTGCGGGGCTGCACCTGGGCGATCGCACCTGGCGCTGGAACGCCGACCGCACCCTGCTGATCTGGACGAGCGCCAACGCCGACGTGTACATCGGAGTACTCGCCACCCGCGCGATGAACGAATTCGAACCGACGATTCCCGACGGCTACAGCATCGGCGACATCGAACTCATCGCCGCCGGCCTGCGCTGATCAGTTCGAGCATCCGTCAGGCGATGCAGAACTCGTTGC
This sequence comes from Nakamurella sp. UYEF19, assembly GCF_040546275.1. Lineage (NCBI taxonomy): Bacteria > Bacillati > Actinomycetota > Actinomycetes > Nakamurellales > Nakamurellaceae > Nakamurella > Nakamurella sp. UYEF19. The sequence goes on from NZ_JBEPNO010000004.1 coordinate 151,939, forward strand.
CGGCGGGATCCTGCAGGACGACGCCGACGTGGTCGATGCCCTCGTCGTCCATCACCCGCAGGCGAGTCGCTCCAAGCGCAACGAGACGATCGGCCTCTCTGAACACCCGGTCCCGGCGCTCTGCCAGCGGCACCGCTCGCCCGCCGCCCACCTTGATGTCCAGGTGGATCCGGTTCTTGACGTCCTTGGGCTCCGGCACCTGCTGGAACCAGATGCGGGGTCCGCGGGCGGTGGGATCGACGATCGAATCCGCCGCATCCCGGTCGGTGGGCAGTTCGTCCTCCGGAACGCCGATGCTGCGCCAGTGCTCGTTCCACGTCGGGAGCCCGCTGGGCGTTGGCTCCACGACGTACTGGAGGGCTTCGACCCAGAACGGCACGAGGACGCCGGGCTCGAGGCAGTCGATGGTGATCTGGAACTCTGCTGTCATGCCCGCCATGCTCGCATCGCGCACCGACAGCAGCCGCGGCGGCGCCGTCCTGGCAGGGCTTGTCCACACCTGGCAAGGTCCGCGGCCAATGCCAGGACCCGGCTGACCCTGCCGAGACGGTCAACAGTGACGGCCGGTCAGTCCGGCACGTAGGCGTCGTAGTTGTCCTGGGCGCAGACCCGGCCGTCCCGGATCCGCAGGAAGACCGCGATCCGCGCGCGGATCCGGGTGCCGGCGGGCTGGGTCGGGAAGTCGACCAGCAGCACGGCGCTCCAGTTGACCTCCAGGATCACCCGGTCCCCGTCGACGGCCTCGGTGGCGATCTGGAAGACCTGCTCGTCGACCACCTCCCGGCCCCTCGCTGCCGCCTGCAGTACCTCGGGCAGGTTCCGGCTGGCGCCCTGTGGCGACATCGGGTTTGGCCACTCGCGCTGCACGAAGTCGGTCGTCAGGTGCGCTCGCAGTTCTGCGACATCGCCCTGTTCGACGGCCCGCAGGTACCGCCGTGCCACCTCGAGGGTCTCGGTGCGCGTCATGAACTCATCCTGCCTCCGGAAAGGCCATCCCGGGCGACGAGACTCAGCCGACCGGGACGGCGGTCAGGGCCGGGCCGGCGTGCACTCGCGGCCTGAGCGCGTCGAGGATGGAAAGACCCTGTCCGACAAGCCCTGTCACCATCTCGGACACCCCCTCGGTGCCGTTGATGATCGTCAGGTTGGAGTCGGCGATGCCGCGCGCAGCCGCCTCGACCATCGCGGGCAGCACCTCGACCAGGTGGTCCGCGGCGATGAGTTCCTGGTTGCCGCCGCGGAGCGAGTCCGCCCGAGCCGTATTGGCGTCAGCCTGCGCCTGTGCGAGAACCTTTGCCGCGTAGGCGGCCCCGTCCGCCTGGGCGCGGACAGCCGCGGCGTCGGCAGTGGCCAGGGTGGTACGGCGGTAGGCCTCGGCGTCGGCCGGGCGGCGTACGTCGGCCTCGAGCCGGCGGGTGGTCAGGTTGGCCTGTCGCTGCGCCAGCTCCGTCTGCTGCTCGATGACGTGCTGCGCCGCCTGGGCCTGCGCGAGCGGACCCGCCTGCGCTGCGTGGGCCTTGGCCCGGTCGGTCTCGGCGATGAAACCTGCGCGTTTGATCTCGGTGTCGCGTTCGTACTCCGCCTTCAGCGCGAACGCCTGCTGCTCACGCTCGGCGGCCTCCTGATCCGCGCGGGCCGCGGCGATCCGGGCCTGGCTGGCGACGGCCGCGGCGTGCGGCGCGGCCAGATTCTGGATGTATCCGGTGGCGTCGGAGATTTCCTGGATCTGCACTGCGTCGACGACGATTCCGAGTTTCTCCATTTCCGCGTGACTGCCGTCCTTCACCTCCTGTGCGACCCGATCGCGCTCACGGATCAATTCCTCCACCGTCAGGGCGCCGACGATCGACCGCAGGTGGCCGGCGAAAATGCGGCCGATCAATTCCTCCATGCGATTCTGTTCGGACAGGAATCGGCGGGCGGCATTGGCGATGGAGGCGAAATCGTCACCCACCTTGAAGACCGCGACGGCCTGGATGTTCAGGCGGATGCCCTGATTGGTCACGCAGTCCTCGACGATCTCCGCCTCCAGGAGCGCGAGCGAGAGAATGCGAGCCTTCTGCTTGACGGGAATCACGAAACTACCGTGACCGGTGACGATCCGAAACTGCGTGTCCTGCGTCTGACGTTTCGATCCGGAGATCAGCAGCGCCTCATTGGGGGCAGGAACATGCCAGAAGAACATGACTAAACCTCGATCAGTGGACCCGACAGGTTCCTGACCGGCGTGGAAACTGAAGAAAGTGCCCTTGAGCTGCGATAATCGGTTTGCTGAGGACCAGATTGGCGCGGATCGGAAGGACACTTTCAGTGAGATTGTTGCACGCCTGGAAACCAGATGCAGCGACGTTCGACGACGAGAATCTGGTGTCGGCCGCGGGACTCGTCCCGGTGCTGGCGCTGGCCGAACAGACCCAGCTGCCGGACCTGGTTGATGCGCAGGTCCGGTTCGACTCCGAACGGATCGCCTCGGCCGCGGCGAACCCCGTCGGGAAGATCATGTCGATCATTGCCGGGATGCTGACCGGCGCCGACTCCATCGCCGATCTGCAGATCATCCGCTCCGGCGGCTCGCAAAAAATGTTCGGCGCGGTCTACGCACCCTCGACCTTGGGGATGTTCCTGCGGGAATTCACCCACGGACACACCCGGCAACTCGCCGCGGTCCTGGCCCGGCACCTGCTGGCCCTGACCCGGCGGACCGGGGTGCTGGCCGGCATCGAGGTGCAGGCGTTCATCGACATCGACTCGCTGCTACGACCGGTCTACGGACACGCCAAACAGGGCGCCAGCTTCGGGCACACCAAGATCGCCAACCGGCAGGTGCTGCGCAAAGGACTCTCACCGCTGGTCACCACCATCTCCACCGCGATCGCCGCGCCGGTGATCGCCGGAGTCAGGTTGCGGGCCGGGAAAGCCGGATCCGGGCGCGGCGCCGCCTCCATGGTCACCGAAGCGATCAACCTGGCCGTCGCCGCCGGCGCCACCACCGCCAACCTGCTGATCCGCGGTGATTCGGCCTACGGCTACAGCGATGTCATCGCCGCCGTCCTACGGGCCGGCGCCAAATTCTCGTTCGTGCTCACCAAAAACCGAGCAGTCAACCGGGCCATCGGCGCCATCCCAGCCGACGCGTGGACGCCGGTCCGGTATCCCGGCGCCGTCATCGACCCCGACACCGGGCAGTGGATCTCAGACGCCGAAGTCGCCGAAATCAACTACACCATGCTGGCCGGCACCGGCAAGGCCATCACCGCCCGACTGATCGTCCGCCGCGTCAAAGACCGCAACCACCTGGACGAACTGTTCCCCGTCTGGCGCTACCACCCCTTCTTCACCAACAGCACCGAAACGGTGACCGCCGCCGACATCACCCACCGCCAACACGCCATCATCGAATCGGTGTTCGCCGATTTGATCGACGGCCCCTGGGCCCACCAGCCCTCCGGCCACTTTCCAGCAAACTGCGCCTGGACCATCCTGGGCGCCCTCGCCCACAACCTGCTCCGCGCCGCCGGCACCATCATCGACCCCGCCCACGCCGTCGCCCGCGGCGCGACCCTACGCCGCCGGGTGGTCAACGTCCCCGCCCGGATCGCCCGACCCCAAGGCCGCCGCATCCTCCACCTACCCACCCACCACCCCCACCAACATCAGTGGAAACAGCTATGGGACAACGTGTTCAACCCGCCGCACCAACAATTGACCGCAGCCTGAAACCACCCCACCCGGCCGAGAACGCCGCCACAGGAACCGCAATGGACATGCTGGAGCAGACCAGCCCATCAAGCGCGCCCGACACAAAACCCGGCACTCAAACCACCGCCCCACCCCGGAGCAAGATCATCATCCAAGCAGGTCCACTGATCGAGGCTAAATCCTTTCGAGGATTTGAGGGATTCAGGGGTTGACGGCGACGACTATCGCCGTTCTGGCCGAGGCCATGTCGACGACGAGAACCTGGGTGTTCTTCTCGATCGGCCGATCGGAGAGTGCGGCAAAGGCTTCGGAGCCTCCACGCACGGACACCAGGATTTCGCCCAGTCCTCGTACGGGTATCGGCACTGTCACTCTGCCGATCTTCCCGACGGGACTGTGGAGATCGCCGGACGGCGTATTGCCGGATCCCCCACTCACCTGCGGCGATTCTCCTCTGTCGAACAAAAGGCGCTTGGCCTGTTGATGAACGTACGCCGACGCCGCACGTTGTCCAGAGGGCCGGGGGGAGAAACTGTGTCTGGTGGATCACGTCACCGCGCGGGGGTCTCCACCTCGACGTCGGCGACCACCGGTGGGACCTGGACGCCGTCGAGCTTCCGTGCCGGGTGGGCGGTCTCGTACTCGGCCTGCTCCCCTGCCACCACGTGGATCCCGGCCTTGATCACCGGTACGAACACAGCGACCAGAGCGGCGAGGGCGGAGGTGACGACCAGGATGGTGAACCCGTTGGTGTAGCCGGCCTCGACGGGCAGACCGTCCGGGCGGGCGTGCAGGGTGACGACGCCCGCGAAGACGGCGCTGCCCAGCGCGCCGCCGACCGTGCGGATGTTGGCGTTCATACCGCTGGCCACGCCGGTCTGCGATTGCGGGACGGCGTCCACGATGAGGTTCGACAGCGCCGCGAAGGCAAGACCGAAAGCCAGTCCCAGCACGGTGGTCTCGACGAGCACCTGCCACACGTGCTCGTGCGCGAGCACCATCCCCAGCGTGCCCAGCGAGGTGAACCCGGCGCCCACCACGAGGACGACCTTGGAACCGAAACGCGCGGCGAGGCGACCCGAGCACAGCCCGGCGAGGAAGGTGGCGACGGTCTGCGGAAGCAGTAGCAACCCCGACTCGGTGACGGATGCCCCGAAGCCGTAACCCGTGATGCCGTCAGGAGTCTGGAGGAATTGCGGCACGAAGGCGAACATCGCGTACATCCCCATGCCGAAGAGCAGGGCCACCAGGTTGACGGTCCAGACGGTGGGGATGCGCATCATCCTCATGTCGATCAACGGGCTGTCGCTACGCATCTCGGCCACGATCCACACCGGCAGCGCCACGGCGGTGGCGACGAACAGACCGATCGTGATCGGTGAGGTCCAGCCCCAGCTGTGCCCCTGGCTGACGGCGAGCAGCAACGTGACCAGCCAGGTGGACAGCAGCAGCGCACTGGTGATGTTGATGCGCCCGGGCGATCGCTCTGGGGACTCGGGGACGAACAGCGCGGCCGCCAACGCGGCGAGCAGCGTCAGGATCATCGGCAGCCAGAACAGCCAGTGGTAGCCGAGGGCGGTGACGTCGGGCCGGCCAGCACCAGCCCGATGCCGCCGCCGACGGCGAGCAGGGCGGCCGACGCGCCGACCGCGCCGGCGACCTTGTCCCGGGGGAACTCGTCACGGATGATCCCGAAGGTCAGCGGGAGGACACCGCCGCCGATGCCCTGGATCGCCCGCGCGGCGATGAGCACGCCGATGCTCGGCGCGACGGCGGCGAGCAGGGATCCGATCGCCAGCGCGAACAGCGCCACGACCAACATCCGCTCCTTGCCGACCTTGTCGCCGATCCGGCCGATGATCGGGGTGAAGACGGAGGCGGACAGCAGGTAGGCGGTGAGCACCCAGGTGACGGTGGACTGGTCGGTGTGCAGCGCGGCCTCGATGGTCGGCAGCACCGGATTGACCATGGATTGCAACAACGAGAACGAGGCGACACCGGCGCACAGCACCACGAACGTCACCCGGTAGTCGGTGCGGCGGTCGGTGCGTCCTATGGGCGACTTCATGTGTCGGCGTCCGGCCGGCTGTACCAGAGCCACATCAGGCCGAGAATCGGTAGCAGCAGCGGGAAGTAGCCGTAGCCACTGCCGAATCGCGACCAGACCGTGTCGTGCGGGAAGGCCGCCCGATCGATCAGGGATGCGGTACCGACCACCAGTACGCCGACCAGTTCGGTCCCGCACGCGCCCCAGGCCAGACGTCGGGACCACGGGCGTTCGCTCGTCAGCCCGACGGCTGCGCCGATGTAGACGACGCCGGAGAACAGGGAGAGGACGTACGCCAGCGGCGCCGTGTGGAAGGTCGTCGCCACCTGGACGATCCCCCGCGCGGTCGCAGCGAGGGCGAAGATCAGGTAGAGCGCGATGAGGATGCGGCGTGGACCGGTGGGTGGCGGCTCGTCGGATCGGTCCGCGGCGGGCGACGGGGCTTCAGACACCGTCGGACCGCCAGATCTGCAGCAACCGCAGCGTCATCACGCCGACGACGACCGCCATCGCACCCAGGATGATCGAACCCCACCGGGTCCGCTCGATGCGCGCGAGGTAGAAGCCGACACCGAGAGGCAGCAGGATCCCGACCGCGTAGGCCACGAAGGTCACCGGTTCCAGGATGTGCGCCGCCCGCAGCCTGGCGATGCCGATCCCCGACTGCACGACCAGTCCGACCTCGAGCACGATGGCCGCGATCATCAGGGCGTCGTTGGTGGGCAGCCTGCGGTAGGCCTGGATCCCGGACCAGACGCCCAACGCCAGTCCGGCGCCGACCAGGCAGTAGGCCAGAACGTCGATCACGGCTGGCCCCCTCACGAGCAATGTGTCCAGCGGGTTCTGTTCCCGACGCGCAACCACCGACGGTAACCGATCAGAACCCCGGGCCGTTGCTACGGTCGTCGGTGTGAATGTTCCACAACCGGTCAATCCGTCCCCGGGCTCCGCTGCGGTGGCGGCGTGACGTCCGCAGCCGCCGTCGTGGTCCGGCCGCGGGCCAGCCGGTCGGCACTGGGATCGGCCGGTCTGCTGGTGGTCGGCGGCGTGATCGTCGCGATCGGCGGCCTGGTCGGGGTGGTGCACAGCTACGACGGCTCGCCGCGCGGGGTCGCCACCGGCGCGGCGTGGACGATACTGCTGCCCGCGATCGTCGCTCTCGTGCTGTCCGCCTGGCGGCCGGTGCTCGGGCTGGCCGTCTCGGCCGGTGCGGGTCTGATCGCCGTGACCAGGATCTTCGCCGACCTCTCCCTGACGACGGCGCCGAACTCGGCGATCCGTCCGGAGTTCTTCTACGAGGTGTCCGACCGGGCACAGCCGTTCACCGTCGCGGGCGGTGCGGCCGTCGTCCTCGTCGGCGACGTGTTGATGGTGCTGGCCGGGCTGTACGCGGCGCGGCGGCTGAGCAGTCGGCTGTCGTTTGCTCCGGACCGGATCTTCGACGCTGCGCCGGATCGGTCGGCGGACCTGGGATCCGGGCCCGGCCTGCTCGCGCAGGCACTGGAGTCTGCCGAGGCCGGTTCCCTGTCGGACGTCCGACCGGACGGCGCGCCCGGCGACGACAGCGCGCCGACCGGTCGGTCGCAACGCAACAACGCCTTGATCCTGGTCGGATTCCTGGGTGTGCTCGCGGTGCTGACTGCGTCGCTCGGCCTGCCGTACGGCGGCGGATACCTTGCGGCGCGCTATCTTCCGCCCGAACTGGACCTGTGGGGCATCGGCGCTGCGCTGGCCGGAGCGGTCGTCGCGACGATCGGCGTCCTGGCGGCCGCAGTGCTGCCCCGACAGATCGCCGTCGCCGTGCTCGGCGGAGTGGGCATCGGCGCGGCAGTGCCCTTCCTGACGGCGGTGGCGGTGCGGTCGGTGGGCTCACCGGTCACGCTCAATCCGACGGTCGGAGTCGGTCTGGCCGGCGCCGTCGTGATTGCCGTTGCCGGTCTGCTGGCCAGAGCCCGACTGGTGCAGGAGGACGACGACGAGCCCTCGGCGTCCTCCGTGCGGACCCTGAACCTGGTCGGCGCCGTCCTGACCCTGCTGGTCGCGGCCGCGGGCGCCGCGGCGTGGCGCCTGCCCCAGCTGCACTACAACGGCGGCGCGGATCCGCGGTTGGCCGACGGCTACCGGATCTCGGAGCCGTTGTCGCTGCCGTTCCTGATCGCCGGGCTCGTGCCCCTGGTCGCCGGGGTGCTCTGGCTGGTCCCGCCGTTGGCGCGCTCCGGTCGGGCGATCGCGTCGGTGGCCTGGCTGGCGATGCTGGTGGCACTCACCCGTTCCCTGGACGTGTTGGGGCAGGTCGTCGCCAGCGCCTCGGTGCCCAACGGAGTCTTCGCGCCGCCGACCTGGTCGGCCGGGCCCGGTCTGTGGTGGGGCCTGGCCGGGGTGCTGCTCGGTGTCGCCTCCCTCGCGGTGGCCATGGCGTCGGGTCGTCGGGCTGCGGACGCCTCCTCGCTGGTCGCGGAGGAGGACAGCCTGGACGGCTCCCGGTCGATGGGTGCTGCCGTTGCCTGGGCGCTGACCGTCCTGACCGTGATCGTGCTGGCGCTGCCCGTCTATCGCACGACGGCCGGCTCGTCCGCGACCCTGCTGGTCGGTTTCCAGGTGGACTCCTGGGGCGTGCTGGCGTTGGCCGGCGGCATGGTCGGAGCGGCCTGGGCCGGAGCCAGGGCGAAATGGGTCACGCAGGCGGTGGCCTTCCCGCTGGCCGCGGGCGCGGTGCTCGTCGTCAGGCTGGTGATCCCGGCGTCCGTACGAGCCCAGGACGGGTTCGACATCCAGCCCGGCCTGATCGCCGGCTACGTGCTGCTCGTCGCCTATCTGGCCGGCGCCGTCCTGCTCGGCCTCTCCAGTGGCCGGATCCGGATGGCCGACCCGGCGGCCGCGCTCACCTCGGCGGCCCGCACCGGGAACCCGAAGGTCGGCCGGACGGCGGCGGTGAAGCCTGCCCGACCGGTCGCCCAGCGGTCCGGTGCTGCGCCGCGGGCCAAGCCGGGCGCGAAGAAGCGCTGACCCGTCCCGAACGACCGCCGACACGGGGTGCGGCCCAGATCACCTCGTGGGAAAGCTCACCAGGGTTGATGTGACCCGCCAAAGGCCAGGCCAGTAGGGTCACGTGACGGTCCATGGCGCGCCCGGGTTGACACCGGTCCACGCCCCGGACCCCCAGCGCAACGATCGCCCACGACCGCACGATGTGGGTTTGACAAGTCGAGGATTTCGGGAGCTCACGTGGATCTGTACGAGTACCAGGCGAAGGAACTGTTCGCGAAGCACGGCGTCCCGGGCACGCTCGGAGAGACCGCCACCACCGTCGAAGAGGCCGTGGCGATCGCCGAGAAGTACGGCAAGGCCGTGATGGTGAAATCGCAGGTGAAGGTGGGCGGTCGAGGCAAGGCCGGCGGTGTCAAGTTCTCGCCTGACGTCGCTGCGGCGCGGAAGAACGCAGAGGCCATCCTGGGCCTGGACATCAAGGGTCACATTACCCGCACCATCCTGGTCACCGAGGCCGCGGACATCGCGGAGGAGTACTACGTCTCCTTCCTGCTCGATCGGTCCAACCGCACCTACCTGGCCATGGCCAGCAAGGACGGCGGCATGGAGATCGAGGAACTCGCGGTCGAGCGTCCGGAAGCGTTGGCGCGCATCGCGGTCGACGCGATCGTTGGCGTCGACGCCGCGAAGGCGCACGAGATCGCTGTGGCCGGGCGCTTTCCGGCCGAGGTCATCGACCAGGTCGAGAGCGTGCTGATCAAGTTGTGGGACGTCTTCGTCAAGGAGGACGCCACGCTGGTCGAGGTCAATCCGTTGGTGAAGACCCCGGAAGGCGTGGTGCTGGCGCTCGACGGCAAGGTCTCCCTCGATGACAACGCGTCCTTCCGTCACCCGGATCACGAGGCCTTCGTCGACAACGCAGCGGAGAACCCGCTCGAGGTCGCGGCCAAGAAGAAGAACCTCAACTACGTCAAGCTGGACGGGCAGGTCGGCATCATCGGCAACGGTGCCGGGCTCGTCATGTCCACGCTCGATGTCGTTGCCTACGCAGGCGAGAAGCATGGCGGCGTCAAGCCGGCCAACTTCCTCGACATCGGCGGTGGGGCAAGCGCTTCGGTGATGGCCAACGGCCTCGAGATCATCCTGGGGGACCCGGATGTGCGTGCTGTGTTCGTCAACGTCTTCGGTGGGATCACCGCCTGTGATGCCGTGGCCAATGGGATCGTCCAGGCATTGGAAATCCTTGGCGCAGAAGCCAACAAGCCGCTTGTCGTCCGTCTCGACGGCAACAACGTCGAAGAGGGCCGTCGCATCCTGGCCGAGCGGAACCACCCGTTGGTCACCTTGGCCGACACCATGGACGAAGGGGCCGACAAAGCAGCAGAACTCGCTTTCGCGGCTCTCGGCACCGAGAAGTAAGGGACGCAGGAAAATACTATGTCGATCTATCTGAATGCTGATTCCAAGGTCATCGTCCAGGGCATCACCGGTGGCGAGGGCACCAAGCACACCGCTCTGATGCTGAGGGCCGGCACCAAGGTCGTCGGTGGCGTCAATGCCCGCAAGGCCGGGACCACCGTCACCCACGGCGATGTCACCCTCCCCGTCTTCGGGACCGTCGTCGAGGCCGTCGAGAAGACCGGCGCGACGGTGTCGATTGTCTTCGTGCCGCCGCCCCACGCGAAGACCGCAGTCATCGAGGCCATCGACGCCGGGATCGAACTGCTCGTCGTCATCACCGAGGGCATCCCGGTGCAGGATTCGGCCGAGTTCTGGGCCTACGCGATCAGCAAGGGCAGCAAGACCCGCATCATCGGACCGAACTGCCCCGGCATCATCACCCCCGGTGAGTCGCTGGTCGGCATCACGCCGGCCAACATCACCAAGAAGGGCCCGGTCGGCCTGGTGTCGAAGTCGGGCACTCTGACCTACCAGATGATGTACGAGCTCAGGGATCTCGGGTTCTCCACCGCCATCGGCATCGGCGGCGACCCGGTCATCGGGACCACCCACATCGACGCCCTCGCGGCGTTCGAGGCGGACCCGGAGACCAAGGCGATCGTGATGATCGGTGAGATCGGCGGCGACGCCGAAGAGCGTGCCGCGGCCTTCATCTCCGGCAACGTCACCAAGCCGGTCATCGGTTACGTGGCTGGATTCACCGCGCCGGAGGGCAAGACCATGGGTCATGCCGGCGCCATCGTCTCCGGTTCCGCGGGCACGGCGCAGGCCAAGAAGGAAGCGCTCGAGGCCGTCGGCGTCAAGGTCGGCAAGACGCCCTCCGAGGCCGCCAGGCTGCTGCGCGAAGTACTCGCCTGACCTGCAAGGGCAGCCGTTGTAAACGGCGATCGCAGGACAAGAAAAGTTCGACCGCTCGGTCATGAGTAGGTCACAGACAGGCCGGGAACTCAGCTGAGATTCCCGGCCTGTCGACGTCTGGGAATGCTCATCACAGCAATTCGGACATTTATCCTTCGCTCGGCGAATGGTGGGGCGGGGTCTGGCGGAACGCCGGGATATTGGTTCCGGTCCTGGGATAGGTTCGGACGAGTAACGAGAAGGTGCGGTCGAAAAGCGGACGCATCCGCCCGGCAGGATGCCTCGGGCGATCGAGACGAATGAAGGTGGAGACGATGAGCAATCCATATGGCCCTCCTGCCGGTGGGCAGCAGGGGTCGGGTTCGTACCCGGGGCAGGGCCCCGCATGGGGACCGGGTCAGGGCGCCGGTCCCTACGGCGCCCCGCCGTCCTACGGCCAGCCCGCCGGAGGATCTACACCGGCCGGCCAGGGCTACGTGCCCGGCCCGGCGTTCGGTGGCGGTGGTCCCGGGCAGGGCGGACCCGGGCAGGGCGGACCCGGACAGGGCGGACCCGGACAGGGCGGAATGGGTGCGGGTTCGGACGGTCCCGGCCAGTGGGGCGGCCCGCCGCCGGCCGCTACCACGCCGAAGGCACCCAAGGCGCCCCGTCCCCCGGGCACCGGACCCGACCTGAACAGGATTCTTCCGCTGGTCTCCGGTGTGCTGGGCGTCATCGCCTTCATCGCAGGTTTCCTGCCGAGCTTGTCCGCCGGTGACGGCACTACCTCCGTCTCGGTGACAGTCTTCGGCGGCGGCCCGTCATACCTGCCGATCCTGCTGCTGGTCGTCGGACTGCTGGCCGTCGCGCCACTGATCCCGGGCGGCAAGAAGTTCACGCTGGTCACCGTGCTGCTCTCCGTGGCCGGCCTGTTGGGTGCAATCGGCGCCCTGGCCACCTCGAACATCTACGACCTCGCCAGCAGCGGCGCAACCACGTCCACCGGTTTCGGCCTGATCCTGCTGCTCATCGTGGCCGTACTGCTGGTCGCCAGCACCGGTTTCGGCTGGCTGACCGAGTCGGGCATCCTCAAGCCCGCGGCGCCGTCCGCCGGTCGGCCTTCGTCCGGACCGGCGTCGAGCCCGTACGGCAACCCGGGTCAGTCGTCGCAGCCGGCTCCGGTGCCATCGGCACCGGCTGCCCCGTCAGGTCAGGGTTCCTACGGCGGCTACCCGCCAGGTGGCTACCAGCCTCCGGCGGACAGCTACCAGCCGTACGGGCAGTCATCGGTGGAGCCGGCCACGTCCGGTCAACCGAACCCGTCGCCGGCCGCCCCCGCCACCGGGTCCACCCCGGCGGTGGATCCTCCTCTGTACGGCGGTTCCTACGGCCAGGGACCGAGCACCGGCCAGCACGGTCGCGACGACGGACCGCCGCCGGACGTGACCCAGCAGGTCCGCTTCTGATCCGTCACCGTTCCGGGGGCCACACGCTGGGTTGATGTGTCCACTGGCCCGCGAGTAGATCGTCTGGTCCATCGGTCACGGTCTGGTCACCGTTTCGACAGGGCAGGGAGTACGGCTGCGAGCCATTTGCAGCAGTACTCCCTGCCTTGTGGTGTATTCGGATTCGCTCCGTCATGAGAGTGATCGACCCGGATGCCGTGCTGGAAGTCCGCGCAATCACGGAAGACGTGGACGATCCGTGATCGGAGCGGCGTGGCAGACCCCGGGTGGCCTCCCTAACGTGTGAGGGTTGAACCCATGGTGCTCACCGACGCCCCCCGGAGCGGTGTGGAACGGGACTCGGACGACAGCCGGGCTGATTCCGCGCCGACGGTGGCGATCGGCGCTGGGCTGAAGGCCTTGTTCGCCGCTGCCTCCGGATTGCTGCTGACCTGTGGGCTGGGCGTCCTGATCTGGGCGGTCACACCGAGCTCGGGTGACGGGCCACTTCCATTGCTGCGGGCTGGTGTCTCGGCTTTCGCGGCCGCCAACGGGATGACGGTTTCGATCGGGCGGGCATCCTTGACCCTGCCGCCACTGATGCTCACGCTGGTCGCCATCGCCCTGTTGACCGCGGTGAGCGGCCGCGGCCGCTCCGTTGCGCGTGATCGCACCCAGGAGATCGTCTCCGTCCTGGCGGCCGCTGCTGTCTACGGTCTTGTCGTGACCGGAACGGCGGTCCTTCTGGGAACGAGGGGAGCGGTGCGGGCCGACCAGTGGTGGCGGCCGGCGCTCCTCGCCGTCGTGGTCATCGGCTGCACGGTCCTGGTGCGCGGTGAAGGCTGGCGCGACTACCTGCTCGATCACCTACCGGGCTGGGTGCCGGTGTCGGTCCGCCTCGGAGCGGTCGCCATGGCTGCAGTGCTCGGCGGCGGCGCCGTGACGCTGACCATCGGACTCGTCCGGTCGATGAGCGACGCGTCGACCGTGCAGTCGCTGGCCGCGCCCGGGGCTGCAGGTGGCTTCGGTCTGACGCTGCTCGGTATCGCCTACCTCCCCAACGCGGTCGTCGCCGGTGCCGGGTACGCCAGCGGCGTGGGGTTCACGATCGGCGACGGGAGCTACTCGCCGTTCGGCTCGACCCCGGTGGAACTACCCGCGGTCTCCCTGCTGACCGCTGCGCCCGACGGTCACGCATTCGTCAAGCCGACCCTGCTGCTCGTACTTTTCCCACTCTTCGCCGCCCTGCTGGTCGGCCGCGCCGCCGTACAGCGCCTCGAAAACCGAATCGATCGGCTCTTGGCGGTGGGCGGCGCCGCGCTGCTCGCCGGGTTCGTGCTGGCCATGATCGCCGCCGCGGCCTCCGGTGGGGTGGTCGGCGGGGAATGGTCGTCCTCCGGCGTGCCACCGCTGTTGTTCGGGGCGGTGGTGGCCGTGGTGGTGGGGGCCATCGGCGGCGGCGTGGCCGGCTTGGCCCGGGTCCGGCCGGTCGAGCATGGGATTGTGTCCGACCGGGAGGGCGGCGACGACACTGCCGAACCGGCTGTGGTGGCCGAGCCTGTCGCTGAGGCCGTCGCTGAAGCCGAGCCTGTCGCCGACGTTGAGCCCGTCGCTGAGGCCGAGCCCATCCGAGTGACGGGCGAGACGGACGAGACGGACGAGGCGGACGAGACGGACGAGACGGACGAGACGGACGAGACGGACGAGACGGACGTGGCGGACGTGGCGGCGGAAGAGGCCGATGCTGTTGCGGTGACCGCTGGTGACGAATCAGAGGCTGCGGACGAAGATGTGGCCGAGGTCGACGACGTGGTCGAGGTCGACGACGTGGCCGAGGTCGACGAAGTCGTGGAGGAATCCGCCGCTGTCGGGTTGGTGGAGGCCGACCGGGCCGACGTGGTGACACCTGCCGACGAGGTCGTGGACGAAGCGCCGGACAGCGCGCCGGAGGAGGTACCGACCGAGAATGCGGAGGCTGGCGTCGCGTCGACCATCCCCAGTCCTCGCGATGAAGACGTCCTCGCCGACGAGTTGGCCGCTGGCGACGACCCCGACGGCACCCTGGTGGCCGGGCTGACCCGCCGGACCCAACCGCGCCGCATCGGCTGACGCCACGCCGCGCCGCCCGTAGCGTCCTGCACAGCGATCGCTATAGCGATCGCTGTGCAGGACGCTCGAGGGCTTTCGCCGTAAGATCTACCCTTGCGGTGGCCGCCCCGCCGACGACGAGAAAGATTTCAGGTGCAATCCGAGACCGCCGCAGTGCAGAAGTCCCAACGATTCGAGGCGAATCCGGAGGGGCTCCGGGTGGTCGTCCTCATCTCGGGCGGGGGCTCCAATCTGGCCGCTCTGCTGGCCGCACCTCAGCCAGACCGGTACGGCGTGCAGATCGTGGCGGTCGGGGCCGATCGACACAGTGCGGCCGGCCTGCAGTACGCGCGTGAGGCGGACGTGCCGGTGTTCGTCGAACGGATCTCGGATCATCCCGATCGTGACTCCTGGGACCGCGTCCTGACCGACACCACCGCCGGCTTCCGTCCGGATCTCGTGGTATCAGCGGGTTTCCTCAAGCTGGTGGGCCCGCGCTTCCTGGCCCGGTTCCCCGGTCGATACATCAATACCCACAACGCTCTGCTCCCCGCGTTCCCCGGTATGCACGGGCCGGCCGACGCCTTGGCGTACGGCGTCAAGATCGCCGGTGCCACGCTCTTCGTCGTCGATGACGGTGTGGACACCGGGCCGATCCTGGCCCAGACCTCCGTGCCGGTGCTGGACGACGACACCGAGGACTCGCTCACCGAGCGCATCAAATACGCCGAGCGGGCACAGCTCGTCGAACAGGTAGCACTGATGGCCCAGTACGGCTGGACCATCACCGGCAGAAGGGTCACCACGAAGTGAGTCAGTCATCCCCGCAGGCAATCGCATCGTCGGACGGGCGTCGCCGGATCGGCCGCGCACTGCTGTCCGTGTCGGACAAGGACGGCCTGCTCGAGCTGGCCACCGCGTTGGCAGACGCCGGTGTCGCCCTGGTCTCGACGGGCGGATCGGCGAAGATGCTGGCCGATGTCGGGCTCCCGGTCAGCAGGGTCGAGGAAGTCACCGGCTTCCCGGAGTGTCTGGACGGGCGCGTCAAGACCCTGCACCCGAAAATCCATGGCGGGCTGCTCGCCGACACCCGCAAGCAGAGCCATCTGGATCAGTTGGAGGATCTCGGGATCGAGACCTTCGACCTGGTCGTCGTGAATCTCTATCCCTTCAGGCGGACTGTCGCCGCAGGATCGCCCGTCGACGACTGCATCGAGCAGATCGACATCGGCGGACCGGCGATGATCCGCGCGTCCGCGAAGAACCATCCCAGCGTGACCACGGTGGTGGAACCCGCCGACTACCCGGCCGTGATCGCCGCGCTGCAGGATGGGGGCTTCACCCTGAAGCATCGACAGACTTTTGCTGCCAAGGCTTTTGCCCACACCGCGTCCTACGACGTCGCGGTCGCGTCCTGGATGAATGCCGTGGTCGCGCCGGACGAGGACGGCTGGCCCCGCTGGACCGGCTCGACCTGGGAGCGTCAGTCGGTGCTGCGCTACGGCGAGAACCCGCACCAGAAGGCGGCTCTCTACCGGCACTGGCGGCAGGGCCTGGCCGGGGCGCAGCAGCTGCACGGTAAGGAGATGAGCTACAACAACTACGTCGACGTGGACGCGGCATGGCGTGCGGCGAAAGACTTCTCCGACCCGGCGGTGGCGATCATCAAGCACGCCAACCCCTGTGGCATCGCCGTGGTGTCCGGTGGATCCGACGAGCAGATCGCGGAGGCTCACGTCAAAGCCCTTGCCTGTGATCCGGTGTCGGCGTTCGGCGGCGTCATCGCGGTCAACCGTCGGGTGACCCTCACGATGGCAGAGCAGGTGGCCGAAGTGTTCACCGAGGTGCTGCTCGCGCCTGGGTTCGACGAGGCAGCGCTCGAGGTGCTGACCCGCAAGAAGAACATCCGCCTGCTGGTGATGCCGGCGGAGGTCGAGATCGATCCCGTCGAGTTCCGCGGGATCTCCGGCGGCATCCTGGCCCAGACCAGGGATGAGGTCGACGCGCCCGGCGACGATCCGAGCACCTGGACGCTGGCGGCCGGGCCCGCGGTGGACGCCGCCACTCTGGCGGACCTCGACTTCGCTTGGCGCTCCTGCCGTGCGGTCAAGTCCAACGCCATCCTGCTGGCCGCCGGCGGAGCGTCCGTCGGCATCGGGATGGGGCAGGTCAACCGGGTCGACTCCTGTCGGCTCGCCGTCGAACGGGCCGGAGATCGCGCCGCCGGTTCGGTTGCCGCCTCCGACGCCTACTTCCCGTTCGCGGACGGACCCCAGATCCTCTTCGACGCCGGGGTCAAGGCCATCGTCCAGCCGGGCGGCTCCATGCGGGATCCCGAAACCGTCGCCGCGGCCGAGAAGGCCGGCGTCACGATGTACTTCACCGGTACGCGGCACTTCTTCCACTGATGGTCCTGACGCTGACCGAGAGTTCCTACATCGGTGAGGATTTCGTCGAGGTCGACCTCGCCGACCAGGAGCTGGACGGAATCGAGTTCGTCGACTGCGACTTCTCCGGAGCCGTGCTGTCCGGGTGCAGGACCGCGCGGACGAGTTTCACCCGCTGCCGGTTCGTCGGGGCCGAGATGTACTCGACCACTCATCAGGGCAGCTCGTTCATCGGCTGCACCTTCGAGAACACGTCGTGGATGAACGCAGTGCTCACCGACTGCCGGCTGTTCGGAACCACTTTCACGTCGTGTCGACTGATGGGGATCCGCCTGGTCGACTGCGATCTCACACTGGCCACGTTCGCCGGCGAGAAGCTGGCCGGGGCCGACCTTTCCGGTCTCCGCATGCGCGAGATCAACTTGACCGGCAGCAATCTCTCCGGATGCGACCTGCGGCGGGCGGATCTGTCCGGCGCCCGCACGGCCCGGGCCGACCTGCAGGGGGCCGACCTGCGCGGAGCGATCATCGAGGCCGGCACCTGGGTGTCGGCCAAGCTCGCCGGCGCGCGGATCGACGTCGACCAGGCGGTGCTCTTCGCGGCGGCGCATGGCCTGACGTTGGGTCGCGACGAGGATTGATCTCCCCATCGTCAGGACGACGTCGAGACCGTGGTTGATGCGGCCCGGGACTGACCCCGGTGCTGGGTCGTGGCCCCGTCGGTCGCGTGGCAGTATCAATCACCGTGACAGCGACGATCCTCGACGGCAAAGCCACGCTCGCAGCAGTGAAGGCCGAGCTCAAGGTGCGCATTGCCGCACTGGCGGCCAGGGGCGTCGTGCCGGGTCTTGGAACGGTGTTGGTCGGTGACGATCCCGCCAGCCACTGGTACGTCAACGCCAAGCACAAGGACTGCGCCGAGATCGGCATCAACAGCATCGCCCGCGAGCTGCCGACGGGCAGTTCGCTGGCCGACGTCCTGGCCGTCGTCGACGAGCTGAACGTGGATCCCGCCTGCACCGCTTTCCTGGTGCAGCAGCCGACCGGCCTCGACGAGTTCGCCATCCTGTCGCGGGTCGACCCCGGCAAGGACGTCGACGGTCTGCACCCCTTCAACCTCGGCTCGCTGGTACTCGGGCAGCCGGGTCCGCTGCCCTGCACGCCGATGGGCGCCATCGAACTGCTGCGCCGGTTCGACGTCCCGATTGCCGGCGCGCACGCCGTGGTCGTCGGCCGCGGTCTGACGGTCGGCCGTCCGCTGGGGCTGCTGCTGACCAGGCGGAGCGAGAATGCGACCGTCACCCTCTGCCACACCGGCACCCGTGATCTGGCTCAGTACGTCCGTCAGGCCGACATCGTGGTGGCCGCGGCCGGCGTGCCGAATCTGATCACCGCCGACATGGTCAAGCCCGGGGCTGCAGTGCTGGACGTCGGCGTCAGCCGGGTGGACGGCAAGATCGCCGGCGACGTCGCTGCGGACGTCGCGCAGGTGGCGGGGTTCGTGGCGCCAAACCCCGGCGGGGTGGGCCCGATGACGAGGGCCATGCTGCTGGCGAACGTGGTGTCCGCCGCCGAACGGCTGGCCGGCGGCGAGTGATCCTGGAGCGCAGCGACAGGCATCGCGGTCCGAGGTACTGCGGCGACAGGTGTTGCGGCGACAGGTGTTGCGGTGGCTGATCTTCGGCTGATCAGGGCGGTGCCGATCACGGTGGTGCTGGTGGTTGCTGCGGTCGGCCTGGTGTTCGTGGCCACCGGTCATTGGCGGCGGGGAGCGGCGGTGCTGGCCGCAGCCGCGGGTGTCGCCGCCGCGATCCGGCTGGTCACGCCCGATCGCGCAATCGGGCCGCTCGGGGTCCGCGGCCGGATGTTCGACGTCGTGTTCCTGGCGCTCCTCACGGTCCTGCTGACGGTGGCCACGACCGTCGGGTTCTGACCGCGCCGGTCCGGGCGGGGCTTCATGGAGATACGTGTCAGAGCAGGGGGAGTGCCTCGATCAGGGCCGGATCGAGCGCCGGGGTCGAGGCATCGCGGCCGGCGGCCAGGCGGATGAAGTCTGCGGCCGGCAACGCCGAGGCCGCCGTCAACGCGTCGATCGGGTGCTCGCTCCGCTGGGTGAGCAGTTCACGGAGGACTGAGAGCACTCTGCGCTGGGCCATCGGCAGCACCATCGGTCCCCTGCGGTCAGGCAGGGAGGCGGCCAGGTCGCCCGAGTGGACGACCAACTCGATCAGCCGGGTGTCCAGGAAGTGGGAGAGCAGGATCGGCCCGCGCCGGCTCGTCACCACCAGGTCGGAACCGCCCAGTCGATCCAGGTTCAGCTGCGCAGCGGCGTTGGACGCGTCGAGGGCATCGAGCAGATCCGACACCGTCGTCCGGGCCAGATCCTTTGCCATCTCCGCGATCTGATCCGCCGATCCGGTGTACCCGGACACATAGTCGGCGATCGTCATGGGGGGCGGTTCCTGGCGTCCCGGTTCCCCGGAATCGATGATCTCGCCGACGGGCGACCCGCCGGGCGACTCAGCCGTGGTGAGGCCGGCGATGCTCGACCCGGTGCCGACCAGATGCCCGATCAGGTCACCGACCGTCCACCCGGGCAGGTTGCTCGCGGTCCGGAGGTCGTCGTCGTCCAGCGTGCCGATCCAGACGCGGAGCACCTCGAACTGGGCCGCGTACGTCAGATCGGAACCGGACATGTCGTCCTTCCGTCGTGTGCTCGCCGGTGCCGTCTGCGGTGAACTCCGACGAGGCGTCGGCGTTGGGTAGAAGCTCCATCATGGATGAACGGCAGCGGTCAGTCGCGGGGACCGGCCGCACGGTTCCGTACGGTGATGCGGGAGCTGCGCCGGGTTTCGCGGCGGCGCAGCAGGCGTTCGGTCTGCTCCGCCTGGTGGCGCAGTTGGGTCCAGGGGTCAAGAGGCTGGGACATGGTGGTCTCCGATGCTTCGGGGCCGACGCGGAGCGTCAGCGTGTGGGCGGTGCCGGTGGGGTGGACGGTGTTGGCGGAGTGGGTGGTGTTGGCTCGGCATGACCGGGCATGACGTGCGGGAAGGCGAAAGCCGTGACGCTGACCGGAACTTCGTCGTCGAGATCCGCGCGCGACCGGCGGCGTTCGACGAAGGGACGGATGATCTCGTCGATGGCCCTGGTCATCTCCAGCAGCTCCGGGGCGGTCACGGCGATGGTCCAGGTCGAGTCGAACCAGGCGTCCTGCCACGCTTTCGGCGCGTCCGGCTCCCGGTCGATCCACTGTTCCAGGTTCTTCGTGGTGTGGGCGTGGAAGACCTGGGCCGCGGACTTGGCCGCCACTCTGGACTCGGCGTTGTCGTCGGGGTCGAAGGAGATCCCGCCGCGCACCACCTGCCAGAGACGTTGCCGTGCATCGGTTCCCGGAATTTCCTCGATGAGTCCGAACGAAGCCAGGGTGCGTAGGTGGAACGAGCAGTTGGACGGCGAGTCGTCCACCAGGGCCGCTGCCCGGGTGGCTGTCAGGGGGCCGTGTACCCGGAGGGCGGTGATCAGCGCGACGCGGAGGGGGTGGGCGAAGGCCCGAAGCCCCTTCGCATCTCGTAGGCGCACGCCGGCGCGATCCCAGATCCGGGTACCGGGCGGCAGCGCGACCGTCGAAGAGTCACCGGCATTCGGGACTCCCGCAGTGGCGTCATCCGCAGTGGCGTCATCCGCAGTGGCGTCATCCGCAGTGGCGTCATCCGGATTCGTCCCGGATGTACTCGATTCGGCCATAACCTGAAAGTACTCTCTCGAAAGAACTATTGCAAGAGACTTCTTTCAGAGTTGAGGGATCTCCGCTCGCAGGCGCCGGGAGAGGTGTGTGGCAGTCGCGCGGTCGGGATGACGCCGAGCCGGCCTGACTGGTAGTCCTCGAAGGCCTGGAGTAGCTCGGCTCTGGTGTTCATGACGAACGGCCCGTACATCGCCACCGGTTCCCGGATCGGGCGGCCGCCCAGGATCAGCAGCTCGACGCCTTTCGCATGACGGGCGTCCTGGTGGGCGTCGGCGGAGAACGTCAGGCTGTCGCCTGCGCCGAGTACGGCCAGCTGGCCGTCGCGAAGCGCGGTGTGGTCCGGCCCGACCGTCGCGTGACCACCGAGGTTGTAGACGAGAGCGTTGTAGTCCTCGGGCCACGGCATCGTCACAGCGGCACCGGGATGAACGGTGGCGTGGATCAGGGCGATCGGCGTGTAGGTGGACCCCGGTCCTTCGTGACCGTCGATCGCGCCCGCGATCAACCGGACCAGCACCCCGCCGTCGGCGCTGGTGAGCAGCCGGACCCGGCTCGAGGAGATGTCCTGGTAGCTGGGCTTGGCGAACTTGGAGTCGGCCGGCAGGTTGACCCAGAGCTGGAAGCCGTGGAACAGCCCACCGGACGCGACGAGCGCTGCCGGTGGGGTCTCGATGTGCAGGATCCCGGCACCGGCCGTCATCCACTGCGTGTCACCGCCGCCGATCAGGCCGCCGCCGCCCAGGGAATCGGAGTGCTGCATCTGGCCGTCGATCATGTAGGTGACCGTCTCGAAACCGCGGTGCGGGTGCCACGGCGTGCCCTTGGGCTCGCCCGGCGCGTACTCGACCTCGCCCATCTGATCCATGTGCAGGAACGGGTCCAGTTGCTCGACGGAGACCCCGGCGAATGCTCGGCGGACCGGGAAGCCCTCGCCCTCGAACCCCTTCGGCGCGGTGGTGATCGAGACCACCGGACGCGCGGTGGACGACGACGGGTCCGGCGGGGTGATCCGCGGCAGAGTGAGCAGGTCCAACACGGTCGTTGCGGGCATCGCATCCTCCTGGGGTTCAAGATCGATGCTACCCCTCGAAATCCATGCGTGTGCATGAAGATCTCGTATTCTCGCTGTTCAAACCCTGTCGCCGTCGTCAGTACAGGGCGGTACGGAGAGCCGGAGCATCGCCTTGGCAAGCATCGCTGCCTCCTCGTCCGAGAGTCGCTGGGCGAATTCGCGGTCGATGCCGGCCATGTGTACCTTCGCTGCCGACCGCAGGGCGGCCCGCCCGGACCTGGTCAACCTGACGATCACTCCGCGCCCGTCCTGGGGATCGGGGCGCCGTTCGACGAGTCCGGCGGCCTGCAGGCGTTCCACCTTGCGGGACAGGCCAGGCTGCGAGATGACGAGACGGTCGAGCAGGTCCCGGTGACGTAGTGCGCCGCCGGCCTCGGACAGCTGCACGAGCACGTCGTAGGTGTCGAGAGACACCTGGCCGGCGGCGT
This sequence comes from Nakamurella sp. UYEF19, assembly GCF_040546275.1. NCBI lineage: Bacteria > Bacillati > Actinomycetota > Actinomycetes > Nakamurellales > Nakamurellaceae > Nakamurella > Nakamurella sp. UYEF19. The sequence goes on from NZ_JBEPNO010000004.1 coordinate 174,136, forward strand.
CCAGATCCTCGCCGAGCTTCTTGAGGATCTGCGAGTGGGCGTGCAGAAATCCCACCCACGCCGCCATCCGCTCGGGGTCGATCCTGTGTGGTCCGGTCAACGGCCCTCCTTGGCTGTGTGGCCATTCGTACCACTGGCGTCACGGATCGTGTCGGGTTGCTACGAGCGGCTGTGGACAACTGCGGTCGGTCGGTCGCTGGTCCATGGGGCCCTGCCAGCTTCCCCTCACTGGTGGTGCCGGTAGCGTCTGCTGTCGAGATGGACAGCGGTGCGAGCCGATAGCAGTACGCTTGTACTGCGAAGAAACCACAGCACCCGAGGTCGTGGTGCGCGGAGCGAGAGCGACAGGCCGGGGCGATGGCGTCCTGGCATTTTCACAAGGAGATGAAGAATTCAATGGCGAAGATCAAGGTGACCGGCAAGGTCGTCGAACTGGACGGCGACGAGATGACTCGGATCATCTGGCAGTTCATCAAGGACAAGCTGATCCTGCCGTACCTGGATGTCGACCTCGAGTACTACGACCTCTCGATCGAGAACCGTGACGCCACCGACGACCAGGTCACGGTCGACGCCGCGAACGCGATCAAGGAGCACGGCGTCGGAGTCAAGTGCGCCACCATCACGCCGGACGAGGCACGGGTCGAGGAGTTCGGGCTGAAGCAGATGTGGCGCTCGCCCAACGGCACCATCCGCAACATCCTGGGCGGTGTCATCTTCCGCGAGCCGATCATCATCTCCAACATCCCCCGGCTGGTGCCGGGCTGGACCAAGCCGATCATCGTCGGCCGCCACGCCTACGGCGACCAGTACCGCGCCACCGACTTCAGGTTCCCCAGCGCCGGCACCTTGAAGGTCATCTTCACCCCCGACGACGGGTCCGCCGTGATCGAGCGGGAGGTCTTCCAGGCGCCCAGCGCCGGCATCTCGCTGTCCATGTACAACCTGGACGACTCGATCCGCGACTTCGCCCGCGCCTCGCTGAACTACGGGCTGGCCCGCAACTACCCGGTCTACCTGTCGACGAAGAACACCATCCTGAAGGTGTACGACGGGCGCTTCAAGGACATCTTCCAGGAGGTGTTCGACGCCGAATTCTCCGACCGCTTCGCGGCCGCCGGTATCACCTACGAGCACCGCCTGATCGACGACATGGTCGCGGCCTCGCTGAAGTGGGAAGGCGGATATGTGTGGGCCTGCAAGAACTATGACGGCGACGTGCAGTCCGACACCGTGGCGCAGGGCTTCGGCTCGCTCGGTCTGATGACCTCGGTGCTGTTCACCCCGGACGGCGACGTCGTCGAGGCCGAGGCCGCCCACGGCACCGTGACCCGGCACTACCGCCAGCACCAGGCCGGCAAGCCGACGTCGACCAACCCGATCGCCTCGATCTACGCCTGGACCGGCGGGCTCAAGCACCGCGGCAAGCTGGACGGCACCCCCGAGGTCACGAAGTTCGCCGAGACCCTCGAGGACGTCATCATCAAAACCGTCGAGAGCGGCAAGATGACCAAGGATCTCGCCGGCCTGATCAGCCGCGAGCAGCCCTGGCTGACCACCGAGGACTTCCTCGCCGCCCTCGACGAGAACCTCTCGGCCCGTCTCTCCTCCTGACGGATTGATCTGCTGACGCCCCGGCCGCGCATACAGAATCGCCCGGCGCATACGGAACTGCCCGTCTCGGGGCGAAAAGGCCCCGAGACGGGCAGTTCTGTATGCGCGACGCGTGAGCATCGTGTGCGCCCGGGCGTTGCGCTCATCAACTTCGTCGGCGCTTATCAACGTCGCGGATTTGGGGCTGGTGGGACAGAAATCGACCACTTCATGAGCGCCGGCGAAGTTGATAAGCGCGGGGGTGGGGGTCAGGCCTTGACGGCGGCAGGGGCGCGGAGTTCGCGGCGCAGGATCTTGCCGGCCGAGGACTTCGGGATGACGGCGATGAATTCGACCTGACGCACCTTCTTGTGCGGCGCAACGTGTTCGGCGACGTAGGCCATCACGTCGGCCGCGGACAGCTCGGCACCGGCCTGCAGGACGATGAACGCCTTGGGGATCTCCTCCCCGTCCTCGTCGTTCACCCCGATGACGGCCGCGTCGGCGATCTTCGGGTGGGTCAGCAGCACGGCTTCCAGCTCGGCCGGCGGCACCTGGTAACCCTTGTACTTGATCAGTTCCTTGACCCGGTCGACGATGCTGACGAAGCCCTCGGAGGTCACCGTCGCGACGTCACCGGTGTGCAGGAAGCCGTCCGAGTCCAGCGTGATCGCGGTCGCCTCCGGGTTGGCCAGGTACCCGACCATGACGTTGGGGCCCTTGCACCACAGCTCGCCCGGCGCACTCACACCGGTGGCAGGGACGTCGATCTCCTCGCCGGTGGCCGGGTCCATGATCTTGCATTCCATGTTCGGCAACGTCACACCGACCGTGCCCAGCGGGATGTCGTCCCGATCCTCGGGAATGGTGTGGCTGACCGGCGACATCTCGCTCATCCCGTAGCCCTGCCGCACGATGCACCCGAGGCGAGCGGCGACGGCCTTGCCGAGTGACTCGTCCAGGGGCGCGGCACCGGAGAAGATGATCCGGATCGACGAGGTGTCGTACTGATCGACGATCGGATGCTTGGCCAGGGCCACCGCTATCGGCGGCGCGATGTACAGGTAGGTCGCCTTGAGCTCCGCGATGATCCGCAGGAACTCGGGCAGATCGAACTTCGGCATGGTGATGATCGGTGCTTTGTGGTGCAGCGCACCGTTCATCAGCACGTTCATCCCGTAGATGTGGAAGAACGGCAGCACGGCCAGAATGCGGTCATGGTGGCTCACTCCGATCACCGGACCGCCCTGGGCGATGTTGGCCACCAGGTTGCGGTGCGTCAGCATCACGCCCTTCGCGTTGCCGGTGGTGCCCGACGAGTACGGCAGCACCGCGAGGTGGGTGGCCGGGTCGAGGTCGAGCTCAGGGGGCGATGCGCCGGTGATCAACAACGAGCGCAGGCTGGTCCGGTCGGGCAGCACCTCGGCCGAACCGTCGATCAGGATGACGTTCTCGGCCGGCATCCCCACCGCGGCGGCGGCGGCATCGGCCTGCGGCAGGAACATCGAGAGGGTGAAGAGGTGGGTGGCCCTGGAATCGGAGAGCTGGGCCTCGATCTCGTGCGCTGTGTACAGCGAGTTGATCGTGGTGGCCGTCCCGCCAGACCGCATGATGCCGTGGAACACGGTGACGAACGCCGGGATGTTGGGGCAGAGGATTCCGGAGACCTCCCCGACACCAAGGCCTCTCGCGGTCAATCCGCCGGCCAGCGCCAGGATCTGGCCGGTCAGCTGGCGGTAGGTCGTGATCGCTCCGGTCGAACCGTCGATGAGCGCGGGCTCGTCGGCCACGGCGTCGTCGATGTCACCGAAGAGGTAGTCGAAGAGCAGGACGTCCGGGATGTCGACGTCGGGGTAGGGACTGCCGAAACTCATGGGTGACCTCCGAAGGGCTTCATTGACCTGAGGGTCCTGCGTGGTGCAGGGCGTGCTGTGAACAGGTGCTGCGAACGGGTGCTGTGACTCGTTCCACACCCTCACAATACGTGAACCGATCTTGATCGGTGGAGCGGCAGCGGCGCCGGGCCACCCGCCTCCGGCATGGCAGGATCTGCCACGGCCCACCGACCGTCGGAGCGCTGTCGACCAACCCGGATCGGATCCAGAAGTGCTGCGAGTGGCCGCTTTCAACGTCAACGGCATCAGGGCCGCGGTCCGCCGGGGCTTCGACTCGTGGTTGGCGGCGAGCAACGCCGATGTGGTGTGCCTCCAGGAGGTTCGGGCCCCGCTCGAGAAGATCCCGCCGGAGGCGTTCGCCGGATATCACCTCGCCTACCACGAGGGTGACCAACCCGGCCGGGCCGGCGTCGCGATCCTGTCGAGGTCCGAGCCGTCGGCCGTGCGGATGGGTCAGTACTCGGTGTCCGGAGGCATGCTACGACGAAAGTCCGTGTCCTACGCGGACGAACTGCGCCCGCTCGACGACATGGTCTGATCAGCTCCAGGACCCACGTCGGCCCTCGACGGACCTCACATCGGCCCTCGACGGACCTACATCGGCCCTGGACGGACCGCGGTGGACCCGGACGGACCGCGGTGGACCCGGACCTCAGCGCAGCCCGACGGAGGCCAGCCAGGCGTCGGCGACCTCGGTGAAGGTCCCCTCGCCGTTCGCCACCTTCTTCCGCAGGCCGCGCAGCGCGGCGACAGTCAGCTTGGCGGACACCGCGTTCAGGGTGGCCCTCATCGCCGGGGTGATCTTCTTGCCCCCGATCAACGGGATGAAGTTCTCCGTCAGGAACAGGTGCTGCGGATCGGTGAGCACCACGAACCTGTTGTCGTCGATCTGATACTGACTGGCCACCATCAGACCCACCGATGGACCCGCCTTGATCGCCGCAATCATCTTCGGCCCGGCGAAATCGGTGGTCTTCGTGGTGGGAAACGTGAGGCCGTAGTAGTTCGACAGCCCGTTGGTGAAGGCCTTGGCCGATTTGTCGTCCGTCAGCAGCAAGGTGAGCTCGGACAGATGGCCGGCCAGGTCGGTGATGGAGTGCAGCTTGTACTTCGCGGCGGTGGCGGCGCTGACGACCAGCTGGACGTCGTCCCTTGCGGGCGTCGATTGCAGCACGGTCAGTCCGGCGGGCAGCTTCGCGGCGATCGCCGCGTCGACGTCCGATTGCCTGACGGCATTGGCGTTGTCGTCGAGATAGTTGAGCAGGCCGCTGTTGTACGCCTGGACGATGTCGACCTGTCCGGCCTTCAGCGCAGCGACCTGTCCGGCGGTGTCGTCGATGGTGCGGATCCCGACCTTGACCCCCTTGCTCACCAGCGCCCGTGCCCAGAGGGTCGTCACCATGATGCTGACCGCGAATCCGTCGTCGGCGATCGTCACGGTCGGGCCGTTCGCGGTGGTCGGAATCGTCCGCGAGGGTGACGGGGTCGGCGATGTCGGGGACCTCGGGGTGAGGGACGTCTCCGGCGACGTGGTCGGCCGTCCAGGACTCGTCGAGTGGTCCTCGATGGTGCTCGTCGTCGACGGTCCGGACGAACCGGTCGATTCGTCCGTCGACGAGGTGTTCGAGTTCTCCGCCAGGGAGGAGGCCTGGACCGAAGCCACCGCCTCCGCATTGGGTTGCGCCGTGCCATCGACCTGACAGGCGGTGGCGAACAACGCCACGGACGTCAGCAGCCCGATCCCTGCGATCCACCTGCGCCAGCCGGTCAAAGAAGTCGCCCCGTTCCCCGTTGGCACGCCTGCGTCTGTTCGCGGCTGCTCATCTGATCGCCACCGGTCGGCCCCCCGACGCCGTGGTTTCCGCCCGGAGGAGACCTGCTGAAACCGTACGTCACGTCGGCTGGCGGGGTAAGGCGCCCGCAAGTCGGTGAGCGACCAGGTTCGGGCGACTAGAATCTGATAGGTGGGACTACTTCCGCCCGGCGCGTCCGGGCTGCCGCTTGCCGGTTCAGCCGGTCGAGCCGACTGATCGAGGCCGGCGGGCAATGGGTGTACTTCTCGAGGAGATAGGCCTGGTGGCCGTCTTCATCCTCATCGGCGGCTGCTTCAACGCCGCCGAGATCTCCATGATCTCCCTGCGCGAGAGCCAGGTCCGGCAGCTGGCCGCTACCCACGGGGCCCGCGGACGCCGGTTGGAACGGCTGGTCGCCGATCCCAACCGGTTCCTCGCCGCGGTCCAGATCGGTGTCACGGTAGCGACCATGCTCTCGTCCGCCTTCGGTGCCGCGACCGTCTCCGAGCGGGTGGCGAACTGGCTGCGCGGCCTCGGTGCCTCGGACGGCGCGGCCGGGCCGATCGCACTCATCGGCGTGACTTTGATCATCTCCTTCTTCTCGCTGGTCCTGGGCGAGCTGACTCCGAAACGCCTTGCTCTGCAACGCCGGGAGTCGATCGCCCTGTTCGCGGCGGCGCCGTTGTCCGTGCTGGCCAGGCTGTTCCGGCCGGCCGTGTGGCTGCTCGGTCGCTCGACCGACGTGATGGTCCGGCTGCTCGGCGGCGATCCGGGAGCGTCCGGCGACGAGATCAGCGCCGAGGAGCTCCAGTCCCTGGTGGCGGCCCACGAATCGCTGACCTCGGTGGAACGCAGGATGATCGCCGACGTGTTCGACGCCGAGGACACGCATGTGCGGGCCGTCATGGTGCCGCGGCCCGAGGTTGACTTCCTGTCTGCCTCGCTGACCATCTCCAGGGCCGCCCGGCTCGCACTGGCCCATCCGCATTCCCGGTTCCCGGTGATCGGCCGGGACGCCGACGAGGTGATCGGGGTGGTGCACATCCGCGAACTGCTCGTGCCGTCCCATCCGCTCGGCCGGGCGGCCACCGTCGCCGACATCGCGACCCCGGTCTCCGTCGTCCCAGGCACCAAGGGCGTGTTGGATGCACTCCACGAAATGCGCAGCGCCGGACAGCATCTCGCCGTGGTCGTCGACGAGTACGGCGGGACGGACGGCATCGTCACCCTCGAGGACCTGGTCGAGGAGATCGTCGGCGAGATGACGACCAACGAGCGCCGTTCCTCCGGCCCCGCACTCCCGGCGGCCAAGGCGGGTGAGGTCGACGGAATGCTCAACCTGGACGACTTCTTCGACGCCACCGGCCTGCAACTCCCGGCCGGTCCCTACAACACGGCCGCCGGATTCATGATGTCCAGGCTCGGGCGGCTGCCCGTCGAGACCGACGCCGTGACGGTGCACGGGCGCACCCTGACGGTGGCCTCGATGGATTCGCGGCGCATCGCCCGGATCGTCGTCGGCTCCGCCGCCCGGACGCAGCCCGCCGAGGAGTCGGGCGCCGACCTGCCGGTGTGAGCGACCACGCCGAGGCGAGATGGAAGGATCAGGGGCATGGTTGCACAGATTCCTACCGCTCCTGCCAGCCCGACCGAGAACCCGACGGCGTCGCTCCCCACCTCGGTCGTCCAGCCCGCCGGCGGGCCGCGGCCGCGGGTGCTGTCCGGGATCCAGCCCACCGCCGACTCGTTCCATGTTGGTAACTACCTCGGCGCGCTGAAGCAGTGGGTCGACCTGCAGGCCACGCACGAGACCTTCTACTCGATCGTCGACCTGCACGCCATCACCGTCGAGCACGATCCCGCCCTGCTTCGGGCCCGCACCAGGATCGCCGCCGCGCAGCTGCTGGCCCTCGGCATCGATCCAGAGCGCTCGACCCTGTTCGTCCAGTCGAAGGTGCCGGCCCACACCCAGCTGTCGTGGGTGCTCGAGTGCCTGACCGGGTTCGGCGAGGCCGGCCGGATGACGCAGTTCAAGGACAAGTCGGGCAAGGGCGGGGTCGACCGGACCAGCGTCGGCCTGTTCACCTACCCGATCCTGCAGGCCGCCGACATCCTGGCCTACCGCGCGGACGCGGTCCCGGTCGGCGAGGACCAGCGTCAGCACCTCGAGCTCACCCGGAACCTGGCCCAGCGCTTCAACTCCCGCTTCGGCGAGACGCTCACCGTGCCCGAGCCCTACATCCTCGAGGCCACAGCGAAGATCTACGACCTGACGGATCCCAGCGCCAAGATGAGCAAGTCGTCGCCGGGCGGCTCGCTCGACCTCCTCGCCGACGTCAAGGCGTCCGTCAAGAAGATCAAGTCGGCGGTCACCGACACCGAACGCGAGATCCGGTACGACGAGGAGGCGAAGCCGGGTGTCTCCAACCTGCTCTCCCTGCTGTCGGTGTTCACCGGGACGCCCATCCCGGCTCTGGAACTGTCCTACCAGGGCAAGGGTTACGGCGATCTGAAGGGCGATCTGGCGAACGTCTGGGCCGACTTCGTCACGCCGCTCCAGGTATCGGTGGCGGAGTACCTGAAAGATCCAGCCGCCCTGGACAAGATCCTGGCCGACGGCGCGCGCCGGGCGTCGGAAGTGGCGGCCGCGACGGTGGCCGACGTCTACGAGAAGGTCGGGTTCCTGTCCTGACGCTGGTTGATCGGGCTGTTCCGAGGGCACTGCTGCAGCGAGGTAACCGTCGATCTGGGAGGCACTCTTGGCGACCGCTGTAGACATGGACAAAAGGGACCCCGGCAAACAGACCAAGAACGGAGCCGGAACCAGGGACGCGCCGAAGGGCACCCTCTCGACCGTCCAGAAGGTGGTGCTGCGGGTCAAGGTCCTGCTGCGCCGGAAGGGTGTCAAGCATCTGGGGCGGGCCGGGCAGCGCTTCCTTGCGCGCCTCGGTCCGCAGTTCGCCGGAGCGATCACCTACTTCTCCTTCCTGGCCCTCGTGCCGATCCTGATGGTGTCGTTCTCGGTGGCCGGCTTCGTCCTCAACTCCAACCCTGATCTGCTCCAGCAGTTGCAGGAGCAGGTGACGAAGCAGATTCCCGGCGGACTAGCCAGCAGCATCTCGACATCGTTGGACTCCGCGGTCAAGGCGCGATTCAGCGTCGGCATCATCGGACTCGTGATCGCGCTGTACTCGGGCATCAGCTGGATGGGCAATGTCCGCGCTGCGGTGCAGGCCCAGTGGCGGCGGGACTTCGACGACGACCAGGAGATCGCCGGCGAGAGTCTGATCAAGAACCTGCTGCGCAACCTCGGCATGCTGGTCGGTCTCGGCCTGGCCCTGGTGCTGTCGATCGCGCTGTCCTCCATCGGCAACAGCCTGGCCGGCGTGATCCTGGATGCCCTGGGTCTGAGCGACGTGGGATGGCTGCACCCGCTGGTCGTCGTGGTGTCCCTGGTACTGGCGATCGCTGCCGACGTCCTGATCTTCCTCTGGGTCTACTCGGTCCTGCCGCCGAAGGACCTGAAGGCCCCGCGATCCGCTCTGCTGAGGGGAGCGGTCGCGGCTGCGGTCCTGTTCGAGGTGCTGAAGTTCCTGCTGACGAACGTCTTGGCGAGTCTGGTGTCCGGCGGCGCATCGGCCGCTGTGTTCGGCCCGATCATCGGCCTGCTCGCGTTCTTCAACCTGGCCGCAACCCTGGTGCTGTTCATCGCCGCCTGGATCGCCACCAGCGACAGCATGGCCGCTGCAACCGAGCCGGAGCCCGAAGAGGTGCCGGTACCCGCCGTCGTGGTTCGCGAGGTGGTGTCCAAGCCCCAGCTGGCCGGGATGCTCGGGGTCGGCGCGCTGCTCGGCTTCGGCTGGTCCCGCCGGCGCCGCTGACCCTGGTCCAGCCGGCGCCGCTGACCCTCGTGCGATACAGGATGGACTCGGGTGGCGCCGCCGCGGCACTGGGAGTTAGCTTCCAGACATGACGTCCTACCGGTTTCTCGACCCGATGGGCGACGTGGTCGGCGAGCGCGACTTCGCCGACCACGCCACTGCGCTGGAGTGGGCCAGGGACACCGAGGAACTGGACGAGGACATCCAGCGGGTCGAATTCCTCGGGGCCGAGGGCGACTGGCGTTGGACCGGGCCGGTCGAGGGCTGAGCAGGATCGATAGTCTTCATCCATGCCTGAAATCGAACCAAGGTTGGATCATCTCGTCTACGCCACACCGGATCTCGCGTCCACGGTGGCCCTTTTCCAGGAGGACACCGGCGTCTCGCCGGCGGCCGGCGGTCGGCACCTGGGGCGAGGGACGCGAAACTACCTCGTCGGGCTGGGTCCACGTCGATACCTGGAGATCATCGGTCCCGACCTGGAGAACCCCGTCGCTCCCGAGGTGGGGATCCCGTTCGGAATCCGGCAGCTGGTCGCCCCGGCTCTGGTGACCTGGGCCGTGCGGCCGGACGACATCGAGGTGGCGGCGGAGGCCTCGAAGAAAGCCGGGGCCGATTTCGGGCGAGCTCGCCCGATGAGCCGCAGGACGCCCGCCGGCGACCTCCTGACCTGGCGGCTGGCCAGCACGGTGCCGCTCCCGCTCGACGGTGTCGTCCCGTTCCTGATCGACTGGGGCACCACCCGGCACCCCGCGTCGGACGCGGGAATTCCACAGCTCGGCCTGCTCGAATTCGCCCTTACCCATCCGGAAACGGCTGCGGTGCAAGCAGTTCTCGACGCGCTGGACGTCAGGGTCGCACTGCGTCAGGGTGCCGTCGGCCTGCGCGCCGTACTGGAGACACCGAGGGGTCAGTTGGTGCTGGACTGACCCGGCTCGGGCACCGTGGCCCCGGGCGACGTGGGATCGGGCCTCGCATCGGCGGGCACCGGCGTCGTCGGCGCGATCACCGTCCCAGGTCCGTCATCATCTGCAGCGGAAGGTGCGCCGGTACCGGCGTTCTCGCGCCACCAGTCGACGTCGGCGCCGAGGCGCCGGACCGGGGGAGCAGGCGTGTCCTCGGTCGTCGACCTGCTGGCCCGACGGGAGACGTAGGCCCATCGGAAGGCAGCGATGATGATCGCCACCCCGACCAGGATCGAGATCGCACCGGATGCGCTGCCCGAGTCGGACGATGCGGCAGCGGACGTCAGCACCGCACCGGCCGAACTCGGAGCGAGCATCAGATCCGGCGGAACATCAAGGCGCGCTTGACTTCCTGGATCGCCTTGGTCACCTGGATACCACGGGGGCAGGCATCGGTGCAGTTGAAGGTGGTGCGGCAGCGCCACACCCCCTCGGAGTCGGACAGGATCTCCAGTCGCTCCTGCGACCCCTGGTCACGGGAATCGAAGATGAACCGGTGGGCCGCGACGATGGCGGCCGGGCCAACATAGGCGTCCTCGGACCAGTAGACCGGGCAGGACGTCGTGCAGCAGGCGCACAGGATGCACTTGGTGGTGTCGTCGAATCGGTCGCGGTCGGCCTGCGACTGGATCCACTCGCGGCTCGGCTCGTTGCCGTAGGTGATCAGGTAGGGCTTGACCGCACGGAACGCCTCGAAGAACGGCTCCATGTCGACGATCAGGTCCTTCTCGAGCGGAAGACCCTTGATTGGCTCGACGGTGACCTCGGTGTTCTTGGCGTCCATGATGTCCTTGACCAACACCTTGCACGCCAAGCGGTTACGACCGTTGATCCGGACTGCATCGGATCCGCAGACGCCGTGCGCGCACGACCGGCGGAACGACAACGAACCGTCGATGTAGCCCTTGATGTACTGCAGCAGGTTCAGAATTCGGTCGGTCGGCAACGCCGGAACCCGGTAGGACTCCTTGTGCGGGACGTCGTCGACCTCGGGGTTGTACCGCTGGATGTGCACCGTCACCATGATGGCGCCGTCCGGCACCGGAGGCAGTGGGGCAGGACCCTGCCCCGAGCCCGCGGTGTTGTTCTCGAGAGTGACGGTCATCAGTACTTGCGCTCCATGGGCTGGTATCGGGTCTGCACGACAGGCTTGTAGTCGAGCCGGATGTCGGTGCCTGAGAGACCCTCGTCCAAGGACGACGTCTTGTACGCCATCGTGTGCTTCATCCAGTTGGTGTCGTCCCGGGTCGGGTAGTCCTCGCGTGCGTGCCCGCCGCGAGACTCCTTGCGGTTCAGCGCACCGACCACCATCACCTCGGCGAGGTCGAGCAGGAAGCCCAGTTCGACGGCTTCGAGGAGGTCGGTGTTGTACCGCTTTCCCTTGTCGTGGACCGACACCTGCTGGTAGCGCTCCTTGAGTCCCTGGACGTCGTTGAGCGCCGTCTTCAGGGTCTCCTCGGTGCGGTAGACCGCCGCGTTGACGTCCATCGTCAGCTGCAGAGCGGTGCGGATGTCGGCAACCCGCTCGAAGCCGGTCGAGTTCATGAGGGTGGAGACCATGTTCTCGACGTAGAGCGAGGGCGAGGTGCCCTCCTCGGTGATGTCGTGGACGAATTCGGTCGAGTTCGCGTAGGCGGCCGCGGCGATGCCGGCGCGCTTGCCGAACACGTTGATGTCCAGAAGGGAGTTGGTCCCCAGCCGGTTCGAGCCGTGCACCGAGACGCAGGCGCACTCGCCCGCGGCGTACATACCGGGCACGACGTGGGTGTTGTCGCGCAACACCTCTCCGTGGACGTTGGTCGGGATCCCGCCCATCGCATAGTGCGCGGTCGGAAACACCGGAACCGGCTCGGTCACCGGATCGACTCCCAGGTAGGTGCGCGCGAACTCGGTGATGTCCGGCAGCTTGGTCTCCAGCACCTCGGCGCCGAGGTGGGTGCAGTCCAGGAGCACGTAGTCCTTGGCCGGCCCGGCGCCGCGACCTTCGAGCACCTCCAGCACCATCGATCTGGCCACGATGTCGCGGGGAGCGAGATCCTTGATGGTGGGCGCGTAGCGCTCCATGAACCGCTCGCCGGACGCGTTGCGCAGGATCGCGCCTTCGCCTCGGGCACCCTCGGTGAGCAGGATGCCAAGGCCCGCAAGGCCTGTCGGGTGGAACTGGTAGAACTCCATGTCCTCCAGCGGGAGGCCCTTGCGCAGCACGACACCCATGCCGTCACCGGTGAGGGTGTGTGCGTTGGACGTCGTCTTGAAAACCTTGCCGGCGCCGCCGGTCGCGAACACGACGGCTTTGGCGTGGAAGACGTGGATCTCGCCGGTGGCCAGTTCGTACGCGACCGCTCCGGTGCAGACCGGGCCGTCCTCCGTCTCGGTCATCATCACGTCGAGCACGTAGAACTCGTTGAAGAACTCGACACCCTGCTTGACGCAGTTCTGGTAGAGCGTCTGCAGGATCATGTGCCCGGTGCGGTCGGCCGCATAGCAGGCGCGGCGGACGGCGGCCTCGCCGTGGTTCCGGGTGTGACCGCCGAAGCGCCGCTGGTCGATGCGACCCTCGGGGGTGCGGTTGAACGGCAGGCCCATCTTCTCGAGGTCGAGGACCGCGTCGATGGCTTCCTTGCACATGATCTCGGCGGCGTCCTGGTCGACCAGGTAGTCACCGCCCTTGACGGTGTCGAAGGTGTGCCACTCCCAGTTGTCGTCCTCGACGTTCGCCAGGGCGGCGCACATGCCGCCCTGGGCGGCGCCGGTGTGCGACCGGGTGGGGTAGAGCTTGGTCAGGACGGCGGTCCTGGCGTGCTGGGTGGACTCGATGGCGGCCCGCATCCCGGCGCCACCGGCCCCGACGATGACCACGTCATAGCGATGGAACTGCATGGAATGCTCCCTATCAGCCGGTCATGGTCGGGTCGAAGGTGAAGATGACGAACGTTCCTACGCCCAGCGTCAGGAGGACGGACGCAGCCAACAGGACGGTCAGCCAGAATCGGGTGCCTTCCTTGCGGGAGTAGTCGTTGATGATGGTGCGAAGTCCGTTGGCGCCGTGGAGCTCGGCCAGCCACAGCATGGTGAGGTCCCAGATCTGCCAGAACGGTGAGGCCCAGCGGCCGGCGACGAAGCCCCAGTTGATCTTGTGCACCCCGCCGTCGAGCACATTCATGATCAGCAGGTGACCGAGCACCAGGACGACCAGCACGATGCCGGACATCCGCATGAACAGCCAGGAGTACATCTCGAAGTTGGAGCGACGGCCGGCGACCCGCTTCTTCGGGGCGCGCGGCGCCTCGATGCCGCGGGTGGCCGGCGGATCGTAGGCGGCGGTCACGAGGCGTTCCCGAACGTCTTGCGGATGGTGAACTCCAGCATGAAGTAGACGGCCGGGACCATGATGACGATCCAGGTGGCCACGACGATCCAGAGCATCTTCCGCTGGTGGCGGGGGCCCTTGGCCCAGAAGTCGACCAGCATGATGCGGATGCCATTGAGCGAGTGGTAGAGCACCGCTCCGACGAGGCCGACCTCGAGGAGGTTGACGAGCGGGTTCTTGTAGGTCGCGATGACCTTGTTGTACGAGTCGGGGCTGACCCGCACCAGCGCGGTGTCCAGCACGTGCGCGAAGAGGAAGAAGAAGGTGAGCACGCCGGTGATGCGGTGCGCGACCCAGGACCACATGCCTTCGGCGCCCTTGTAGACGGAGCCTCGGCGCGGCTTGGGAATGCCTCCCCCTGGCCGGAGGACGGTGGATGAGGACATGTGGTGGGTGACCTCCAAGGGTGTCGCTCCGCCGCCGGGTCTCGCCGTCGACGGCAGTGTCGGGTCAAGGCTGGGTCGAGCAGGGTCGAGGATCGGTCGAGCAGGGTGGAATTTCGAACATAGCGGCTAGAGCGATGCTAACCCCGGCTTCACGCGGCCAGCGACTGGTCGCGATGTGACCCTGTTGACACACGATGTTCATCGTTGGGCGGGTTCGGGGGGTTTGAATTCCGACAAGACCCGTTCGAACAGGCCTTTCGGCGACCTTGAAGATGATCTTGCCGCACAGTCTCGGGCCCAGGCGCCGGTGCGCAACAGGATTTTCTGCTGCGAACCCGTTTGGAGCACGATTCGATCACGGAGCCCCTCGGGGGCTCGCGGGTCAGCAGGCTCACCGGTACCGTCCGACCGGATACACCGTCGGAGCTGACGCATCGATGCAGCGCGTCCTCGACCGAGGCGTGCAGGAGAGGAAAAGGAGAACACGTGCTTCGCGCTCGTAACCTGTCACTGATTGCCGGGGTGGCCACAGCTGCTCTGGTGCTCACCGCATGCGGATCCAGCAGCACCACCGCTACCGCCCCCACCTCGTCCTCGACCAGCTCCAGCGCATCGGTCGCCGCCTCGGCGCCCGCCTCGTCCAGCCCGGCCACCTCCGGCGCGGCGGATCCTTTCGGCGCCATCACGGGTGACCCGTCGACGGTCAAGCTCGGCATGGCCTACGACGGTCCGAAGGGCGATCAGTCGTTCACCGACTCAGCCGCCCGCGGCGTCACCGCAGCCACCGGCAAGGGCGTCAAGCTCGTTGCCGAGCTGGCCGCCACCGTCGGCGAGCCCGACCAGAAGAAGGTGGATCGGCTGAGCCAGCTGGTCGACCAGGGTGCCAACACCATCATCGCCGTCGGCTTCGACTACGCGACCGCCATGGGCACCGTCGCCGCCGCGAACCCCAACGTCCACTTCGCGATCGTCGACGACGCCTCGCTGTCCGACCCGACCCGCAAGGGTGGTGCGCTCAAGAACGTCGCGTCCCTGACGTTCGCCGCCGAGCAGAGCTCCTACCTCGTCGGTGTCGCCGCCGCCCTGAAGTCCAAGACCGCTCACGTCGGTTTCATCGGTGGCGTCAACACCCCGCTGATCAACACCTTCCAGGCCGGTTTCGACGCCGGAGCGAAGGCGGCGAACGCGTCGATCAAGATCGACAACAAGAACATCACCGAGCCGCCGGACTTCAGTGGCTTCAACGCCCCTGACAAGGGCCAGACCATCGCCAAGGGCATGTACGACGGCGGGGCCGACGTGGTCTACTCCGCCGCGGGCGGCTCGGGCAACGGCGTCTTCAAGGCGGCGCAGACGGCAAGCAAGTTCGCCATCGGTGTCGACTCCGACCAGTACAAGCTGCCGACCCTGGCCTCCGTGAAGAGCGTCATCATCTCCTCGGCCGTCAAGAACGTCGACGTCGCGGTCTACAACATGATCGCGTCCGTCGCCGCGGGCAAGCCGTTGACGGGCGTGCAGACCTACGACCTGAAGAACGGTGGCGTCGGGATCTCCTACTCCGGTGGGGCGATCGACGAGTTCAAGACCAAGATCGACGACTACCAGGCCAAGATCATCGCCGGCACCATCAAGGTGCCGACGACGCTCAGCTGATCTGAGAAACCGGTAGTTCATCGTCAGGGTTCGGCGATGTCGCGAGATGATGCGACGTCGCCGAGCCCTGATTTTCTTCCCGCGGACGAGCAGGAGTACGTGTGAGCACAGCCCCAGACCAGGCGAAATCGGCGTCCCCACTGGCCGTCCGGCTGACCGGGATCACCAAGCGGTACCCGGGTGTCGTGGCCAATTCCGACATCAATCTGAGGGTGCGGCGCGCGAGCGTGCATGCGCTGGTCGGGGAGAACGGGGCCGGTAAGTCCACCTTGATGAAGACGCTCTTCGGTCTGCACCAGCCGGACGAGGGCACGATCGAGGTGGACGGCAACACCTTGACCTTCCACTCACCGGCCGACGCGATCGCTGCGGGCATCGGGATGGTCCACCAGCACTTCATGCTGGCCGACAACCTGACGGTCTGGGAGAACGTGGTGCTCGGTGCCGAACCGGTCTCCGGTGGCCGGTTGAACGGCGCCAAGGCTCGTGCCGACATCGTCGAGATCGGCCGCCGTTACGGCCTGACGGTCGATCCCAAGGCACTGGTCGAGGAGCTGGGAGTCGGTGCCCGCCAGCGGGTCGAGATCATCAAGGTCCTCTACCGCGGCGCGAAGATCCTGATCCTGGACGAGCCGACCGCCGTGCTGGTCCCGCAGGAGGTCGACGAGCTGTTCGGCAACCTCAACGATCTGAAGGCCGAGGGCCTCACCATCATCTTCATCTCGCACAAGCTGGACGAGGTGCGGGCCATCGCCGACGAGATCACCGTGATCCGTCGCGGCACCACCGTCGGCACGGCCGATCCGAAGTCGGTGACCAACCGGCAACTGGCCGAGCTCATGGTCGGGTCGGCGCTGCCCGTTCCCGAGCTGCGGGATTCGACGGTGACCGACCAGGACATGCTGACGCTCACCGGCGTCCGGGTGACCGGGGCCGAGGGTCGCGACGTGCTCAGCGACATCAACCTGACCATCCACGCCGGCGAGGTACTCGGCATCGCCGGGGTCGAGGGCAACGGCCAGGCCGAACTCGTCGACGCCGTCATGGGCATCGGACCGATCGCCGACGGCAAGATCTGGCTGGACGGCACCGACATCAGCTCGCTGTCGACGCTCAAGCGGCGCGAGGCCGGCATCGGGTTCATCTCCGAGGACCGGCACCGCCAGGGGCTGACGCTCGAGGCCTCGCTCTGGGAGAACCGTGCGCTCGGCTTCCAGACCAGGGCCCCGGTGAAGAAGGGCATCCTGTTCGACCGGGCCGCGACGAAGGCCGACACCCGGCGCCTCGTCGAACAGTTCGACGTGCGGACCCCCGGCATCGATGTGCTCGCGGCCGCACTGTCCGGTGGTAACCAGCAGAAGCTCATCGTCGGGCGGGAGATGAGCGGCAACCCGGTGCTGCTGATCGCTTCTCACCCTACCCGCGGGGTCGACGTCGGCGCCCAGGCCGCCATCTGGGACCACCTGCGCAGGGCCAGGGCCGCTGGCCTGGCCGTCCTTCTCATCTCCGCTGACCTGGAGGAACTCATCGGTATGTCGGACACCCTGACCGTGATCCTGCGCGGCCGTCTGGTGGGCCGTTTCGACCCGGGCGCCGTCACTCCGGAGATCCTCGGCGTTGCGATGACCGGTGGACACGACGCCGGCGCGGACACCGACGGTGCTGCCGGGTCGATTGCCTCGGTGAACGGGCCCTCTGCCACTCTCACGAAGGGGCTCTGAGATGGCGCTGTCCGGCCGCAAAGTCGCGCTCGGCGCCGCCGGCCCGCTGGGTGCGCTGGTGGTGGCCGCCATCATCTCGGCGGCGATCCTGTTGGTCACCAAGCACAATCCGTTCGAGGCGTTCGGCGCCATGGGCGGTGCCTTCTCCAAGTCGCGAGTGCTCATCGGCACGCTGAATCAGGCGGCGTCGTACTATCTGGCCGCGGTCGCGGTGGCCATCGGGTTCAAGATGAACCTGCTCAACATCGGCGTCGACGGCCAGTACCGCCTCGCCGCGATGCTCGCCGCGTCGCTGGCCGGCTCGAGCCTGATGGACGGTCTCCCGAGCTTTGTCCGGGTCGGCCTGACGCTGGTGGTCGCCATGGTCGTCGGTGCGTTCTGGGCCGGGATCGCGGTGTGGCTCAAGGTGAGTCGCGGGGTCAGCGAGGTGATCAGCACGATCATGCTGAACGCCATCGCCACCGCCGTGGTGGCCTACCTGCTCAGCCCCGGTCGGCTGGCCGTGCAGTCGGGCAACAACCTCGGCACCGCAGTGATCCCCGACGCCGGCCTGGTGCCGACCATCGCGGTCGGGGGCTCGATCACGCCGATCTACACCCTGGCCCTGCTGGCCGTCGTGGTCGGTGTGATCTACGCATTCCTGTTGAACCGCACCATCTTCGGCTTCTCGATCAAGGCCACCGGGATGAATCCGGCCGCCGCGGTCGCGAGCGGCATCAGCGCGAAGAAGATGGCCGTTTCGGCGATGCTGATCTCCGGTGCGGTCGCCGGGCTGGTCGGCATGCCCGAGCTGCTCAACGGGCCGGCGGCTCAGTACTCGATCAACTTCCCGGCCGGTCTCGGTTTCACCGGCATCGCCATCGCGCTGCTGGGCCGGAACCACCCGGTCGGCATCATCTTCGCGGCGCTGCTGTGGTCGGCGCTGGACAGTTCGTCCAACTCGCTGCAGGGCGTCGGTGTGCCCAACCAGTTGGTGACGATCATGCAGGGCACCATCCTGCTGGCCGTCGTCATCGCCTACGAGATCGTCCGCCGGTACGGCGTGGGTCTGGAACAACGCGAAGTGGCCAGGGCCCTGGCCGCGACGCAGAAGCAGGCGGTGGCGGCGTGAGCACTGTGGAAGAGGTTCCGATCACGCGGCCGGTGGCCGCGCCCAAAGGACGGAAGCTGACCCCGGCGGTGTGGGTCGGCCTGGTCTTCGCGGGCCTCCTGGTGATCTCACTGGTGCGGGTGATCACTGGCGCGGCCAATCTCGACTCGGTCGGCGCGATCCAGTCGGCCATCATCGCGGCGGTTCCCATTGCCATGGCGGGTCTTTCGGGCCTCTGGTCGGAGCGGGCCGGCGTGGTGAACATCGGGCTCGAGGGCATGATGATCCTCGGCACCTTCGGGGCCGGCTGGGCCGGTTATCAGTGGGGGCCGTGGGCCGGCGTCGCCTTCGGCATGATCTGCGGGGTGCTCGGCGGTCTGCTGCTGGGCCTCGCCGCGATCACCTTCGGCGTCGATCACATCATCGCCGGTGTTGCGATCTCCATCGTGGCACCAGGTCTCACGCTGTTCCTGTCCCAGCTGTTGTTCGCCAACGCTCCCGGTGGCGGTGACCAGCAGTCGCCTCCGGTCAAGGGCGTCTACCAGATCACCATCCCAGGGTTGTCCGACTGGCTGACCACGTTGCAGGGCAGAGGGATCTTCCTGATCTCCGACCTGGCCGGCCTGGTCGGCGGGTCCGTCACCGGGCTCTCCGTCCTCACCGTGCTGGCGGTCATCCTCATCGCGGCCTCCGGATACGTGCTGTGGCGGACCAGGTTCGGCCTGCGGCTGCGGTCGGTCGGCGAGGCCCCGTACGCCGCGGAATCGTTGGGCGTCAACGTGGTCCGCTACAAGTACTACGGCGTCATCATCTCCGGTGCGATGTCCGGGTTCGCCGGTGCATTCCTCGTCGTCGGGCAGAACTACATCAACGGCCAGACGGCAGGACGTGGCTTCATCGGCCTGGCCTCGCTGATCTTCGGCAACTGGCGGCCGGGCGGCATGGCGGCCGGTGCGCTGCTGTTCGGGTACACCGACGGGGTGCGGCTCTTCGACACCGACGGAACGGCCATGCGCGCGTTCCTGCTGCTCGTCACCGTGGCTCTCGTTCTCGTTGCGGTGCTGCAGATCCGGCGTGGACAGCTCGCCGTCGGTGCAGTCGCCCTGCTGATCGCCGCGCTGGCCCTGCTCTGGTTCCTCCTCACCACCTCGCTGCCGGGTCAGCTCGTCACCGCCGCGCCCTACGCCATCACCCTGCTCGTGATGGGTCTTGCGTCCCAGCGGTTGCGGCCGCCGAAAGCGGACGGAATGACCTACCGCAAGGGCGGTCACTGATGGGCATCCGCCGAATCTGGTTGGCCGGAATGACCTACCGCAAGGGCGGTCACTGATGGGCATCCGCCGAATTTGGTTGGCCGGCATGACATATCGGAAGGGCGGTCACTGATCGTGGCGGAGTACGACTGGGAAGCGTTGCGAGGCCTGGCGATCGAGGCGGCCCACCTGGCCTACTGCCCGTACTCGGGCCTGCAGGTCGGAGTGGCGGCCGTGGTCGACGACGGCCGGATCATCACCGGCTGCAATGTCGAGAACGCCTCGTACGGGCTGGGTCTGTGTGCCGAGTGCGCACTGGTCGGGCAGCTGCGGCTGTCCGGCGGCGGACGCCTGGTGGCGCTCGCCTGCCGCTCCGGAACCGGTGACCTGCTCATGCCCTGCGGGCGGTGCCGTCAGGTGATCTACGAGTTCGGCGGTCCGGACCTGCTCGTCGACACGCCGTCCGGTATCCAGCCGATGACCTGGGTTCTCCCGGATGCGTTCGGGCCAGAGCACCTCCCGGCATGACGTCTCGTTCGCTGACCAGCGTTGCGGTGTGGGACGGTCTTGCCGACCTCGGGACGCGATGCTTGTCCTGGTCCGGCGACACGATTTCAGGTGTTGGCGAACCGACGGGAACCGCTGCCTACAGCGTCATCCCGGGTCTGGTCGACACCCATGTGCACCTGCTCGGGTACGCCGGTGGCCGTTCCAACGTCAGGGGTTTCGACACGTTCACCTGGCCGCTGGTGACCCTGCGCGAGGAGCAGACGCTCCACGCGACCGCCAACGCCCAGCTGGCGATGCGGATGGGCGTGACGACGCTGCGGGATCTCGGGGCCGACGAGTCCCAGGCGGCGATGGCCAGGGTGTTCGACGCGGGCATCCTGCCCGGGCCGCGGTTGCTGGCCTCGGGTCCGGTGGGCATGACCGCGGGACATCTCGATCTGTTCACGCCGCGTGCGGTGGTCGACCGTCCGCCGACCGCAGACTCTCCGGACGAATGCCGTGCGTTGGTGCGGCGCTGGGCGCGGGCCGGTCTGACCGGCATCAAGACGTACACCAGCGGTGGTGTGCTCTCGATGGGCGACAAGGTGTCCTGGCGTAATCACACTCGTGCCGAGATCGCCGCGACCGTCGACGAGGCGCACGCACTGGGCATGTTGGTGTCCTGCCACACGCATTCCGCGGAGGGCATCCAGATCGCCCTGGACGAGGGTATGGATTCCATCGAGCACGGCACCGGCATGACGCCGGAGCAGGCGGTGGTGATCGCCGAGCGCGGGATCACGGTGGCGCCGACGTTGTTGATCAACGACATGATCGCACGGGCCGAGGTGCCGGTCAGTACCGAGGCGCAATCCATTGCGGCAGAGTTGGTCTCGGCGCGCGACGAGTTGCTCCGGGCAGCGGCTGACGTCGGCGTCCGGTTCGTGCTCGGGACCGATGCCAACGGCTACTTCCTGGAGTTCGGCGACCAGTGGCAGGAGCTGCGCCGGATGATCGAGGTGCTCGGCTACTCACCCGGCCGGGCCTTGCAGGCGGCCACCTCCGACGCGGCCGCGGCAGTCGGACTCGGCTCGTCGGTCGGTCGGATCGCGGAAGGGTTCGGGGCTGACTTCGTCGTCATGAAAGGCCGCCCCTGGGAGGACGTCTCGCTCCTGTCCGCCGACAACATCGTCGCGGTTGTCTGCCGCGGGCGGGTGGTCTCCGGAGCGCTACCGGCCTGAGGCGCCGAGCACGAACGCCGGGGCCGACCAGTAGTCGGCCAGCGGCAGCACCTGGACGTCGCGGAACCCGGCCTCCTGCGCCTGCTCCCGCCACTGGTCGGCGGTGTGCTCCCAATTGGTGCGCACCCCGTCCGGGTCCAGTTGGCCCAGCAGCACCGGCATCAGGAAGCCCTGGGCCACCAGCACCCGGACGTCGTCGTCGTATTCGGCGAGCCCGCGTTCGTAGCGGGTGGCGAGCCCGCTGATGTGCGCGCGGCTCCTGGGCTTCTCGTCGGCCACGTCGAAGTCGACGATGAGCAGTCGGTCCACTCTCGTGCTCAACACCGTGAGCGCTGCCAGCCGCTCCTGCGGCTCGATGGACTGCAGTGCAAAGGTCGACTGGGCCAGCTGCCACCGCTGACCGGGCGGCGCCGAACGCAGGAAATCGGTGAGCCCGACCTGCCAGGCGGTGGTCGTGACGGGCAATCCGGTGCCGGCGATCGCGGCGAGCGCGTGCTGCAGCAGGTCGGCGCCGGGCTCGACCAGATCGATCATGCTCGGTGCGGTGCCGCCCGGTGCGGCCACCGACTGCTGCAGGGCAGGCACGAGCGCAAGTCCGTTGCCGCAACCGATGTCGAGCAGCGACCCGATTCCCGGGTAACCGGTGGCCAGGGTGGCGCTGGTCCGCTGGTAGAGATCGACGTTTCCGCCCCCGGCGATGAACGCCTCGAAGGCGGTGGGCTGGTCGTAGACGTCCTGGTGGTGGGAGGTGCGCAGGTAGGTCGACAAGGCAATGCCCAGCAGCGATCCCGCATCCGAGGCACGGTCGGCCAGCTCGCCCGCCTCATCATGATCGCCCTTCGAGGCAGCCACCAGACTCTTCTCGGCCCAGTCGAGAGCGTCCGGGTCGGGAATGTCCTGCACCACCATGTAGATCCTCTGGTCGGGTGTCGGGTGTCGGGTGTCGGGTGTCGGGTGTCGGGTGTCGGGCGTGGGTCGTGCCGGGGGCGCCGGGCCGACTGCGAAACTGGTACCGGCAGCAGCTGCTGCCGGACGAGCCACGTCGCGACCCGAACTCGAGGATGCCAGATGCCCGACACCCCACCTTGTCCGACTCCGAATCTGGATCCGACGGCGGATCTGGCCATCACCAACGTGACCGCGCTGGTGCACGGGGACGGCGGATCGATCGAGTTCCTCGACGATGCCACCATTCTCGTCAAGGACGGCAAGATCCTCTCCGTCACTGCCGGGCCTGATGTTGCTCCGTCCGATGGTGTTGCCGCCCGTGATGTCGCTCGTGATGTTGCGCTGGCGACCGTGACCATCGACGGCCGCGGCCAGGTGGCGATGCCCGGCCTGATCAACTGCCACACGCACTCGCCGATGGTGATGTTCCGCGGCGCGGCCGAAAACGTCAGTTCGTCGGACTGGTTCAACAAGAAGATCTGGCCGATGGAGGTCAATCTCACCGAATCCGATGTCACCCTGGCGACCCGGCTCGCCTGCGCCGAGATGATCGCCGGCGGCACCACGACCTTCGCCGACCACTATTTCATGATGGATCGCATCGCCGATGTGGTCGACGAGACAGGGATGCGCGCGAACCTCGGGTGGACCTACTTCTCGTCGGAGGGTGCCGCCGGGTTCGATCGCGGGTTGTCCTTCGCATTGGAGCGCAATGCTTCTGCCTCTGGTCGGATCACCACCTCGCTTGCGCCCCACGGCGACTACACCGTCAACGACGACGACCTGCGGCGCACCGCAGCCGCCGGACTGGAGCACGACCTGCTGGTTCACATCCATGCGGCGGAAAGTCGGATCCAGACCCGGCAGACGAGGGCACTGCGGGGGATCAGCCCGATCCAGGTGCTCGACTCGACCGGGATCCTGGCCGGCCGGACGCTGATCGCGCACGGCAAGGGTGTGGTGCCAGAGGATCTCCCGCTGCTGGCGGCGGCCAAGGGCCGGGTGGGCGTCGGGAGCGCGCCGAAGGGTTACCTGAAGGTGGGGGAGGAGACGACCCCGATCCGCGCGCTGCTGTCGGCCGGAGTGGCCGTCGGGCTCGCCACCGACGGTGCCGCGTCCAACAACACGCTGGACGTCTGGGAGAGCATGACGATGACGTCGCTGGTGCAGAAATTCGTCGAGCAGGACGAGCTGTGGATGACGGCCCGGCAGGTGCTGGGCATTGCCACCACCGGCAGTGCGGCGGCCGTCGGGCTGGCCGGGGTGGTCGGCTCGCTTGCTCCCGGCCACCAGGCGGACATCATCCTGGTGGATCTCTCCGGTCCGCACACCCAGCCGATCCACGACCTCGCGGCCACCCTCGTCTACAGCGCACGCTCGGCGGACATCTCGACCACCATCGTCGCCGGCCGGGTGCTGATGCAGGACCGCCGGCTGCTGACGGTCGACCTGCCGTCGACGATGTCCGCGCTCGCGCCCCGCCTGGCCCAGCTCACCGACATCAGCCACGGGAAGTCCATCCAGGACTACGGCTTCTGACCCCGCGCTTATCAACTTCGCCCGCGCTCATGAACGTGGCACAAATGTGACAGGTGGGACAGAAATCGACGACTTCATGAGCGCGGAGTCAGCGGCCACACGTTGGGATGCGGAGGCCGAAACTTTCGACGAAGCGGCAGACCACGGGCTCTTGGACCCCGAGGTACGGGCCGCCTGGCGTGCGCTTCTTCTGCATCACCTACCG
The DNA here is from genome assembly GCF_040546275.1 of Nakamurella sp. UYEF19. Classification (NCBI taxonomy): domain Bacteria; kingdom Bacillati; phylum Actinomycetota; class Actinomycetes; order Nakamurellales; family Nakamurellaceae; genus Nakamurella; species Nakamurella sp. UYEF19. The sequence goes on from NZ_JBEPNO010000004.1 coordinate 198,158, forward strand.
GCTCCGCCCGGGCGGATCCTGGACCTCGGCTGCGGTACCGGAACACTCACCGCCCTTCTTGCCGATGAGGGATACCGCGTCGACGGGGTCGATTGCTCTCCCGAGATGATCCGGCTGGCCGAGACCAAAACGGCCGGCCTTGTCGGGGTCACTCTGCTGGTCGCCGATGCCTTTGACCCGCCGGTCGAACACGATGCCTACGACGTCGTACTTTGCCGCCACCTGCTCTGGGCCATGCCCGATCCCGGAACCGCGCTCAGGAACTGGACGCAACTCCTCACTGCAGACGGCGTCCTTCTCCTGGTGGAGGGGCGATGGAGCAACGACGTTGGGCTGTCTGCCGAACAAGTTGTCGCCTTCATCCAGGCGACATCGCGAGCGGCGGAGCTGACCCGGCTGACGGACCCGATCTATTGGGGCCGGGCGATCACCGACGACCGATACCTTGTCGTCAGCCTGGCCTCTTGAGTCGGGTTCGACCGGGCAGTGGATCGGCACCGTGTGTGTCGTCGCATCAGCGGATCTGCTCGAAGAGGGACACGATGATCCCTTCGGGCCCACGCACGTAGGCCATCCGCACGCTGTTCTCGTACTCACCGATGCCTCCGACGAGCCCGTATCCGTCGGCAGCCACCGCGTCGAGGGCCGCATCGAGGTTGCCGACTTCGAAGGACACGTTACGCAGGCCGAGCTCGTTGGCCATCGCTCCGGGTGACCCGGGCACGTGGGCGGGAGCCACGAAGCTCGAAAGCTCCAGCCGGGACCCTCCGTCCGGCGGCCTCAGCATCACAATCCGGCAGTGTGCGTCCGGAATGCCGCAGACGGTCTCCACGAACTCGCCCTCGACCGATCCGGTACCCTCGACCTCGAGTCCCAGTCCGACGAAGAACGCCGTCACCGAGTCGAGATCTGCGACGGTGATGCCAATGTGGTCGAAACGTCGTACGTGAGCCATGGGGCCATCCTCCAATGGTTGGTTGACGACATATCTGCTGTCGCGTCGCCATGGGGCACGGAATCCAGCGAGTCGGCCCACTGGCGTCCCGGTTGCTGTTGAGGCGCTGGGTCAGTCGTGGATGACGGCAAGCCCTGTTCGCGTGAGGTCGGCGAGACGATCGCGCATGGCCTGCACTCGCCGTAGCGGGATCCGCTCACGGCCCACCTGATGTGCGTCGTGCCAGTAGGTACCCCGCGGGTGGCTTGCTCGGCGAAAGTGGCTCGATACGAAGGCGGGCAAGTTCGGCGAACCCGTGCTCACGAAGGTGTGCGGCGAAGGCATCGAGGGTCCAGCGGTAGGCCGGTGAAGCCTTGTGGTCGTAGCGCACCCACCCCTCATCGCCTGCGCCATCAGCGATCTGCACGCCGATGAGCAGCGGGCCATTGATTTCCACTGCCCGAGCGAACTTGGCCAGGACTGTCGGCAACAGATGCGGCGGTAGGTGGATGAGGGAGAAGTGGGCGAGGATTCCAGCGATCGATTGGTCCGGGACGTCCAGGTCAAGCATCGACCCGACCTCGTACCGCAGGTCCGGACGGTGGCTGGACGCGATGGTGACCATCACCGGTGAGAGGTCCATGCCATAGGTGCGCACCCCGAGTTCGACGAGCAGTTCGGTCCATTGTCCGGGACCACAACCCGCGTCCAGGACCTCCGACCCAGATCCGCCGGCGTGGACCAAGCTCGCAAAAGCAGTGATCATTGCCGTCGACAACGTGTGGGTGGAGCTGTCGTCGTGCCGGACGAGGTCGTTGTAGGCCTGCGCTACATCGTCGTAGTCCTGTCGGGTCTGTCGTAGCGAGTCGAATTCCGTCACCTGGCACACGGTAGCTGCGGTCCCGTCCACCCTCCGATCTGGGCCCTCACATGGGGGGCAAGGTCGGGAGGGGACCTCCGAGCGGATGATAATTTCGCGTGGACGGCCGAACCTGGCCGGCCTCGGACAAGATGTGCGCTATACCCGACCGATCAAGACGACGCACGCGGGAGCCGTCATGTACGCACCGTCCGACCCGGATCCATACCGCTCGACCCCGGCCGCGCGCCCACTGGACGTCAACTGGATCCACGGCTCGCCGGAACCCAAGTACAACGACGATCCTGACATCCAGGTCTACCTCTTCGACGAAAATACCGTCATCCTCCGGCAGAACGTCGCGGTCAGTTTCGAGGCGCCGTTCATGTTCCTGCTCTTCGGGGAGTCTCGGGCCGTCCTCCTCGACACCGGCGCCACCGAATCGGCGCAGTACTTCCCGCTGCGCCGCACCGTGGACGGACTGGTCGACGAATGGCTGGCCGAGCACCCCTCCGTCGAGCGGTATCCGTTGCTGGTACTGCACACGCACTCCCATGGCGATCACACCGCCGGTGACGCGCAGTTCGCCGATCGGGCCGACACCAGGGTGGTGAACGCGCTTCTCGAGAACGCGTTCCCCTACTTCGGCTTCGACGAGGCACCCGACGCGGTGATCCCACTGGATCTCGGCGGCCGCGTGCTGGAGGCCCTGGCGAATCCTGGGCACCACAAGGCCGCGATCACGTTCTACGACACGGCGACCGGCATCCTGTTCACGGGCGACACCGTCTACCCCGGCCGGCTGTACGTGTTCGACTGGGACGCCTTCGACCGGACGATCGATCGGTTGATCGATTTCTGCGCCGAGCGCCCGATCAGCCACGTCATCGGTTGCCACATCGAGATGTCGACGTCTGCCGGCCAGGACTATCCGATGGGTTTCAGCTTCCACCCTGACGAGCACCCGCTCGAGCTGACCGTCGCGCACCTGCATCACATCCGCGCGACGCTGGACGAGAATGGGCGGCGTGCCGGCCGCTATGTCCTGCCGGAGTTGATCATCACGGCGATGGACCCGCCCGCGTAGCCCTTCGCGGCAGAATTGATCGGGCTGCCGCTCTTACTCGTCGTTGTCAGCTCGGGCCTGGTAGTCGGTGATCTTCTGGTCGATGACGTGCAGTGATTTCGTCCAGGTGCGGATGCGCTTGGCGACCTCGGCCCGGTGGTCCTTCAGCAATGCGAGTCGTTCGTCCACCCCGGCTGGGTCGCGTGCGACGAGGTGGGTGAATTCGGTGATGCGGGCCAGCGGCATGCCGGTATCACGCAGATGAAGCAGCACCTCGATGAGGTGCACCGCGCCGGAGTCATAGCTTCGGCGCCCCCCGGCGTCCCTGTGCGGTGGTGGGAGTACGCCGTGGCGTTCGTAGTACCGGATGGTGTCGGGGTTGAGGCCGACCCGTTCTGCGACCTCGCTGATACCGGCCGCCTGGTCCTGCTCGTCGGCGTTGGTCATGCTCGCGCTGCGTCGAGGCGGGCGATGAGGTGGTCCGGGAGGACCTGCGTGACGGCGTGCCACGCCGAGCGGACCTGGTCGGGGCCGGAGACCCCGACGATGGGCAGCACCGGCGTCGGGCGCTGATTCATCCAGGCCAGCACGACTTGACCGGCATCAAGGCCGACCTCGTCGGCAACTGATCGCAGTGCATCCAGCCGCTGGCCGCAGTGCTGGGTGCTGTAGTCGGCCGGCACCGGGCGGTCGGTGCGGGTGTAGGCGCCCGATAGCAGGGGTGAGTATCCGACCAGGGTGACCCCGGCGGAGGAGGCAATTCTCTCGGTCTCGAGGTCCAGCACTACTTGCGGTGCGGTGTCTGCACCGGGCTTGATCGGAAGATAGGAAAACCGTTGTTGCAGGACCCGGTACCGATGGTTCGTCGGCACGCGGAGAGCTTCCTGCAGGCGGGCGGCGGTCAGGTTGCTGGCGCCGATTTCACGCACCAGTCCTTCCTCGACGAGCTCACCGAACACACCGAGGGTCTCCGCCAGCGCCACGGTCGGGTCGTCGATGTGGGCGTAGAGCACGTCGAGGTGATCGGTGCGCAGTCGCTGCAGGCTGCCGGTGACCTGATCGCGTACTGCGCGCGCCGACAGCCCTTGGACGTGGTCGAGGTCGGAATGGCCGGGCCGAGGTCGGGCGCCGACCTTGGACGCCACCGTGATCCGGTCGCGGGCGGCCGGACCGCGAGAGGTGAACCAATCGCCGATGACGGTCTCTGATTCGTCGCCTACTCCGGACCAGAACGCGTAGTTGTTGGCCGTGTCCCAGAATGTCGCGCCCACTTCGGCGGCGACGTCCAGACACGACATGGCGGTCTGCGCGTCGACCGCCGTCCCGAAATGCATGGTGCCCACCGCCAAGGCCGACACGGCAAGGGCGCCCACGTGATGCGTCGTTGAAGAGGTTGTTGTCAGATCCATGCCACGACCTTCGCACCTGGACCAAGGTCCAAGTCAACATCCGGTGCTCGCCTGCGGCGTCGAGGCGGTCAGCTGAGAGCGGCGGCGATGGCGACCCGCGACATGTTCTCGAAGCACTCCTCGCGCTCGCGGGCGCTCATGTGCTCGAGCCGCCCGAGGTGGTCGGTGACGGTCAAGAGGGTCAGCGCCTCCGTGTGTTCGGCGGCCGCCGCCGCGTAGAGGGCGGCGGACTCCATCTCCACGGCCAATGTCCCGTGCGCGACCAGCGCGGCCATCGTCTCGTCGCGGGTGACGTAGAAATGGTCGGAGGAGAAGATCGGCCCGACCCGCATCGGGAGATCTACCGCCCGGGCGGCACCGACGGCGGCCGTCAGGAGATCGAACGACGGCGCGTGGCTCATCGAGACTCCGGGGATCCGCGCGGACGCCATCGCCGAGTCGGTGTGCGCCGCCGACGCTGCGACCACATCACCGAGCTGCAGAAACTCCTGCATGCCGCCGGCAGTGCCGACCCGGATGATCCTGCGTACCCCGAAGAACCGGTACAGCTCGGTCGCGTAGATGGTGATGGACGGGCATCCCATGCCTGACGCCATCACCGAGATCGGTTGTCCATCAACCGTTCCGGTATAGCCCAGGATGCCGCGCACCTCGTTCACCAGTTTCGGTGAGTCGAAGAGTTTCTCGGCGATCAACTTCGCGCGGCGCGGATCTCCAGGCATCAGAACAGCCGGTGCAAAATCGCCCGGTTCGGCGTCGATGTGCGGCGTGGCCATGGTGACAGGCTATGCGGCGCGGGTGCGGCTGTGGTCAGCGGCTCGTCGGTGGATTCCTATCGCTCGCGGGTCGGGCCCGGGCGCGGGAGGATCATGCCGAGCGGCATCGACGCCGTCGAGGTCTGAGGATCCGCATCGATCACCGCACCGTGGAAGGACCGAGATGGACGACCCGGCGCGCAGCAACTTTCGGCTGGTGGTCGCCGACCTGCCCGAACTCCGTCCAGGTCCGGGCGGCGTCGCCTTCCGGACGGTGGAGGACGACGACGATGCCGAACTCGGCGGCCTGATGGAGCGCGCCTACGCCGGAACGGTCGACGAGGATCTCGGCGACAACAACGATGGCCTCGTCGAGATCGAAGATTGGCGCTCGAGCGGCGCGGTCCCGGAATGCAGCATCGTGGCCCTGCAGGACGGTGGCTACGTGTCCGCCTGCCTGATCGCGCGTGCGCCGAGTGGCAACTGGTGGGTCGGCTACGTCTACACCGACCCGGTGGCGAAAGGGCGCGGAATCGGCAGGGCGGCGGCAGCGCAGGCACTGGCCCTGGTGCGCGCGGCCGGTGCGACGGAGGTGCAGGCCGAGGTCACCGACGGCAACGAGCCGTCCGAACGGCTCCTCCGCAGCCTCGGTTTCACCCGGACCGGTCCCGGCTGAGCCGCCGGCCCGATACTGGAAGCCCGATCCGGATCGCGCGGTCGGGCCGACGACCGAGGAGCTCTGCATGTCCACGTTTGCCGCTGTCGATGTGATCGCCGCCAAGAGGGATCGGCACGTGCTCACCGACGACCAGATCGATTGGACGATCGGTGCCTACACCGCCGGCGAGCTCGCGGAGGAGCAGATGTCGGCGCTGCTCATGGCCATTCTGCTCAACGGGATGACCTCGGCGGAGATCGCCCGGTGGACCGCGGCGATGATTGGCACCGGCATCCGGCTCGACCTGTCCGGTGTCGGTCGACCGACGGTCGACAAGCATTCGACAGGTGGTGTGGGGGACAAGATCTCGTTGCCGCTGGCGCCGTTGGTGGCGGCCTGCGGCGCTGCCGTTCCGCAGTTGTCCGGACGGGGCCTCGGGCACACCGGCGGCACGTTGGACAAGATGGAGTCGATTTCCGGCTGGAATGCGATGTTGTCGCCGGCCCGGATGATTACCGCGCTGTCGCAGGTCGGCGCCGTCATCTGCGCTGCGTCGGACGATCTGGCGCCGGCCGACCGCAAGCTGTACGCACTGCGGGACGTCACCGCGACGGTCGAGTCGATCCCGATGATCGCTGCCTCGATCATGAGCAAGAAGATTGCGGAGGGCACCGATGCACTGGTGCTCGACGTCAAGGTGGGATCCGGCGCCTTCATGAAATCCACCGACCGGGCTGCCGAACTCGCCCGGGCGATGGTCGAACTTGGTGCAGCGCATGGTGTCCGGACCACCGCGATGCTCACCGACATGTCGGTCCCGCTCGGTACTGCGGTCGGCAATGCGATGGAGGTGGCCGAGGCGGTGGAGGTGCTGGCCGGTGGCGGCCCGGCCGATGTCGTCGGGCTGACGCTCGCCCTGGCCCGGGAGATGGTCGACCTCGCTGGTCTTGACGTCGACCCGGCCGACGTCCTGGCCTCCGGTGCCGCGATGGACTCCTGGCGCGCGATGGTGGCAATCCAGGGTGGTGACCCCGACTTCGTCCTGCCGGAGCCGAAGGAGAGGCACGTCGTCACCGCCGAGACCACCGGTGTGGTCACTCATCTGGACGCTTTTGCGGTGGGCGTGGCGTCCTGGCGGCTCGGCGCCGGCCGGGCTCGCAAGGAGGATCCGGTGCAGGCGGCGGCCGGCATCCTCTGCCTGGCCAAGCCCGGTGACAGTGTCGTCTTCGGGCAACCGTTGTTCGAACTGCACACCGACACTCCGGACCGTTTCGCACCCGCTCTGGAAGACCTGTCGGGCGCGCTGGAACTTGCTCCACCCGGAACAGCATTCGCCCAGCGCGATCTCGTCATCGACGTCATCCGTCGCTGAGCGCCCCACCAGGTGCAACCGGACAGCCCTACCGAAGAGCGCTGCGCCCGTACTGACGCACGGCGAGCGGGATGAAGGTGCCCAGCAGGATGACGATCCAGATCAACGTGTAGGTGATCGGGTGCTGGATCGGCCAGGCGTCGGATATCTTCAACGTCGGCGACGTATTGCCGAACAGATTGCGGATGGCCTGGGTGATGGTCGATACCGGGTTCCACTCGGCGAACACCCGCAGAACGGCCGGAAAACCGTTGGTCGGCACAAAGGTGTTCGCGATGAAGGTCAGCGGGAAGATGACGATGAAGCTGGCGTTGTTGAACACCTCGGGGGTACGGACGAGCAAGCCGAGCAAAGCCATCAACCACGAGATCGAGAAGGCGAAGACCAGCAGCAGGAGGAACGCCCCGAGCGCATGGAAGAACGAGGTGTGGATCCGCCAGCCGACGATCAGACCCGTGACGGCCATGACGAAGACGGACACCAGGTTCAACCCGATGTCGGCCACCGTGCGGCCGACGAGCACCGCGGACCGGGCCATCGGTAGTGACCGGAAGCGGTCGATCAGCCCCTTCTTCAGATCCTCGGCCAGCGAGGATCCGGTAGTGGTACTGCCGAAGAAGACCGTCTGCGCGAAGATGCCCGGTAGGAGGAACTCGGCATAGCTGATTCCGCCGGTGGAGATGGCGCTGCCGAAGACGTAGCGGAAGAGCAGCACGAACATGATCGGCGACAGCGTCGCGAACACGATGAGATCGGGCACGCGTTTGAGCCGGATCAGATTTCGTTTGGTGATGGTGACGGCATCCGAGACACCGTGGGCGAGAGTCGTCATCTGGTCTTCTCCTTCTGCAGGTCGGCCGACGCTGCGCCGGCCGGTTCAGAACTGCCCTTTCCGGAATTGCTCTTGTCGGAACCGTCCTGCGGCCTGTCGTCCTGTGCGGAACTGTGTCCGGTCAGGGTCAGGAAGACATCGTCCAGATCGGGGCGCCGGAGGCCGACGTCCATCAGTTCGATGCCGGTGCCCCGCCAGGATTCGAGGGCGGCAGCCAGATCGTCGGCGCCGCGCGCGACCGGCAGGCTCACCGTGCGGGACTGTTCGTCGACCTGCGGGGTGTCGGTCCCCAGCGGCGTCAGCAACCGGGCGAGAGCGGGCAGGTCGGCGGAGTTCGCCGCGGTGAACTCCAGCCGCTGCCCGCCGACCTGGGCCTTCAGTTCGTCGCCGGTGCCGCGGGCGATGACCTGGCCGTGATCGATCACCACCAGCTGATCGGCGAGACGGTCGGCCTCCTCCAGGTACTGGGTGGTCAGCAGGATGGTGGTGCCATCGCTCACCAGGTTCGCGATGAACTCCCACATGCCCTGGCGGCTGCGTGGATCGAGACCGGTGGTCGGCTCGTCCAGGAAGAGCACCCGCGGCCGGGCGATCAGGGACGCCGCGATGTCCAGCCTGCGCCTCATACCGCCGGAATAGGTCTTCGCGGGCCGCTTGGCGGCATCCGTCAGGTCGAAGCGTTCGAGCAGATCCGCTGCCCTGATCCGGGATTCCTTCTTGCCGAGATGGTAGAGCCGACCCACCATCTCCAGGTTCTCGAGCCCGGTGAGGTACTCGTCGACTGCGGCGTACTGGCCCGTCAGGCCGATGATGGCCCGCACCTCGTCCGCCTGTCTCTCGACGTCGAGACCGGCCACCTCTGCGCGGCCGGCGTCCCGGTGCAGCAGCGTGGCGAGGATTCGCACCACCGTCGTCTTGCCCGCTCCGTTGGGGCCCAGCAGCCCCAGGACCGTGCCTTCCGGCACCGTCAGGTCGACCCCGGCCAGAGCCGTGGTCTCGCCGAACTGCTTGATCAAACCTTCGACAACGATGAGATCCGCCATATCAAGGGACCTTAAAGGACAGCACCGACAGTGCTGGGTGAGGGTGGCTGCGAATCGAAGCACGACGGCGGCTGCACGGAGAGACCGACAGTGATGCGGGCCGGAGGCTCGCTGGATCTGTCGATGGGGGCGTTGCTGGGTGAGGGTGGCTCCGAATCGAAGCACGACGGCGGCTGCACGGAGAGACCGACAGTGACCCCGCGAGTGTGTGTTCCGGGTCCGGGCGGGCAGCGTTCGCCCGACGTTTGCCACCACGACCTGGCGCCCGGGTAACGTCTGCGGATGCCCAACGAGACAACCGCACCACTCGACGTCGAGACGATCCGCACCGCACCCAAGGTCCTCCTGCACGACCACCTGGACGGCGGTGTCCGGCCGATCACGCTGATCGAACTGGCCGAGCAGACCGGCTACCAGGACCTGCCCAGCACCGATCCGGCCGATCTGGCCCGCTGGTTCTCCGAGTCCGCCTACTCCGGTTCGCTCGAGCGCTACCTGGAGACTTTTTCGCACACCGTGGGCGTGATGCAGACGCGGGAGGCGCTGATCCGGGTCGCCTCCGAGTGCGTGCAGGATCTGGCCGCGGACGGCGTCGTGTACGCAGAAGTCCGGTTCGCGCCGGAGTTGCACACCGAGAAGGGGCTGGACCTGGACGAGGTCGTGCAGTCGGTGCTCGACGGGTTCGCCGCCGGGATGGTCGCGGCTAAGGAGGGCGGCCACGGGATCCGCGTCCGAGCCCTGCTGACCGCGATGCGGCATGCCGCCCGGTCCCGTGAGATCGCGGATCTGGCGGTCAAGTACCGGGATCAGGAGGTGGCCGGATTCGACATCGCCGGCGCCGAGGCCGGATTCCCGCCCACCCGTCATCTGGACGCCTTCGAATACCTGCGTCGGGAGAATGCGCATTTCACCATTCACGCCGGCGAGGCATTCGGGCTGCCCTCCATCTGGGAGGCGCTGCAGTGGTGCGGCGCAGACCGTCTCGGGCACGGAGTACGCATCATCGACGACATCTCGCTCGCTTTCGACGGCACCGCAGAATTAGGTCTGCTGGCGGCGTACGTGCGTGACAAGCGAATTCCGCTGGAAATGGCGCCGACGTCGAATGTCCAGACCGGGGCGGCCGAATCCATCGCCAAGCATCCGATTGGTCTGCTCAAGGATCTCGGGTTCCGGGTGACGGTCAACACCGACAACCGGCTGATGAGCGGCTGCACGATGACCAGCGAGATGGCAGGCCTGGTCGAGGCCTTCGGCTACGACTGGGCGGATCTGCGGTGGTTCACCATCAACGCCATGAAGTCAGCCTTCCTGCCGTTCGACGAACGCCTCGCGGTCATCGAGAACGTCATCAAGCCCGGCTATGCCGCACTGCTGACAGCATGAGGTAGGACCCCAGGACCTGCCTCCTGGGCAACCGCCCGTTTGCTGCACCGAATGGCGCTCGCGCATGTATCAGGAGCCCTGCACACTGCGTCTGTTCTGGTGAGAACCCGGGAGGCAACGAAGTGCGCATCGTCGAGCTGAGAATCCACGGTGTGAGTGGGACGCCGGCCAAGGAGATGTTGCAGACCGAGCTGGATGAACCACTCACCGACGCCGACATCGTCCAGGTCGCAGGGGACGGCCAGACCGGCTTCTTCCGCCGGACCGAGCCGGCTTCCACCGTCGAGCCCGGAGATGTGCTGGAGGCCTACAACTGGGGCCAGCTGACGTCGGGAACCTGGATCAAGTCGCTCTGGCTGCTGCTGGTGCCGTTCGGGATGGTCAACGCCGCCCACTTCATGCTCCCCGGCTCACCCGGGCCCAAGTCGACCAGGTCCGAGACGGCCTGGCGCGCGGTGGCGGAGGGTGCGCTCCGCGGTTTCGGGCTGATCATGACGGTCACCTTGACGGTCACGGCAGGGGAGGCGCTGATCGATCTGGTGGCCTGGCAGTGGACCGGGCTGCCGGGTTCGGGGACCGAGGCACGCTTTCCCGATCCGAGGGGATGGCTCATCGGCGGCCTGGCGGTGACGGCGTTGATCCCGGTGGCGATCCTGATGTTCGCCGGGCGGCGCGCGCCGGCCGCCGGTGAACCCGTGGCCCCGGTCGCCGCCCACCCGTCGAAAGGCCTGCCCGGCAGCTACTTCAGCGAGCACACGCACCTGACGGACAGGGCTTTCGATGTCGGCGATCCCGATATCCCGACCCTTCGCAACCTGCATCTGGCCGGCTGTTGGGCCGTGCTGGGGGTGCTGGGATTCTCCGTCCTCGGCAGTACCCCGGGCCCGACGGGCACAGCACACGGCTGGTCCCGCGCCGGGATCGTCTGCTGCGCGGCCGCCGGCTTCGCCGCCCTCCTGCTGACGACCTTCATCGGTGACCCGCACCGGCAGGACGGCGTGACCCGGCGGAAGACCATCCGGGTGATCGGGGTGGTGGTGCTGTGCATCTCACTCGGCCTGCTGGTCTGCGGCGCCGTGGCGGTGGCCCTCACCGAGCACCTGGACCCGGGAGCTCACGCGACGTCGCCCACCACGCCGGCAGGTTCGGTGGGTCGGGGATTCCTACCGGGGACGGCCGGGGTGTCGGTCTGGTTGATGGTGACCGCGGCGATCGTCCTGGTGCTGATCAGCGCGGCGGCGGCGATCCTGGCCTTCGTCACCCGGGACGTCTACACGTTCGACCCGTTCCGCCGGTATCTGGCCGGCCTGACCGGGCCGGTCCTGGCCTCGATCGGTGGCTTTCTCGGAGTCGGGTTCGGCGCGGCCGCTGCCTACGGCGGAAGGCAACTGGTGTCGGCCAAGGTGGCGATCGGCCACCACCTCGATCTTCCGTCCGTCTACACCCGGATCGCCCACGCCTGGGGGATCACGCTGGTGGGGCTGCTGATCGTGGCGGCGGTCCTGGCCGTCTGGCGGATGGCCAGGAGGCCCACCCTGGTCGATGCGGTCCGGATCGCGCACAACGTCCAACCGGCGCCGGCCAACCCCTCCGCCTCCACCCCGACCAGCAAGGGCCTGCGGCGTCGGCGCGACCTCACCGAGAGCATGATCGGAAGGGTGGCGGACGCCTGGTTCACGGCCAGGGTCAAGTTCCACATCCAGTGGATCTTCCTGGGTTTCGCGGCGCTCGGAACGGTGCTCACCGGGTTCACCGTCGCCGCACTGTGGATCGATCAGATCGATCAGCAGGGCTACCGCTGCGAGGGTTCGCGCGGACCGGACCACTGGCGGATCGTCGGCGCGCTGGTCAGCTGCAATTCCTACGCCGGGCCGGTTTTCGTGGCCGCCGGGTCGCTGCTGCTACTGGGTCTCGGCGCCGGGTTGGTCTATCTGGGCCGCCGCTCCCTGGCCGACAGCAGCCTTCGGCGGAGTGTGAACGTGGTCTGGGACGTCATCGCCTTCTGGCCGCGGGCGGCCCATCCGCTGGTCCCGCCGCCCTACACGGCGAAGGCCGTCGACCAACTTCGCCGTCGCATCTACTACTTCCTCGGCCTGTGTGCAGCACCGGATCTGCACATCACCAGTGCCACCTGCACCTGCGCCGTCGCGCCCGAGCCGATCCGCCGCGTGGTGCTGGCCGCGCACAGCCAGGGCAGTCTGCTGGTCGTCGCGGCCCTGGCCGGCCTGCGTCTCGATCCCGATGCGACTCCGCCCGCGGTGCCGTCGGACGACAGACGCCGCGCCATCCGGCCGGACGAGATCGCTGTGCTCACCTTCGGTTCGCAGTTGCAGTTCGCCTACGCCCGGGCCTTCCCGCGATACGTGAACGTGGATCTCCTCGGCAGCCTGGGCCGGATCTTCGACATCGCAGATCCCGATCGGTCACGGTGGATCAGCCTGCTCCGCGAGACGGACCCGATCGGCGGCCAGGTCTTCACCACCCACCGCACCTGGGACTGCGAGGTCCCGACATCGTCGAGATTCACTGCAACCGGCAAGATCCCGATCATGACCAAGGCGGTCCCCGATGTCGTGACCGCGAGCGGTGTGCGCAAGTGCGGAAACGAGTGGCGACTGCTCGATCCGGCCCCGAGCGACGGCGAGAACGAAGTGCGCAAGCCGATTCTCGCGCACAGCGGCTACTTCCTGGACCCGGCCTGGGAGCTGGCCATCGCCCAGCTGAAAACCTGATCCCCTGGTCAGTCGGCCTTCGGGTCCCACTCGAGGGTCGAGGCGAAGGTGTCGACGAGGATCGACCAGGCGGCGACCTCGTCGTCGAACGGCGGCGCGGGGGCCATGCGCTCGGCGTCGGGCTTGGTGATGGAGCTGATCAGGCTGGACAGCGGGGTGGCGCTGGACAAGGCGTCGGCCGCTTCGTCGTCCTTGCGGGCCGCCGCCGCGTCGGTGAGCAGCTCGACCGCCAGCTCGAGCTGCCTGCGGTCGACCTCTTTCGGTCCGGCCAGCAGATCGTCGCCGAGACCGTCGAGCACGTAGGTGTTCTCGGGGCCGGCAACGACCACTGCGTCTCCGCCGTCGATGGCCTCGCGCACCTCCGGCCAGACTGCGAGAGCCGCGAGCTTGTGGTCGGCGCCGGCGTCGGTGAGGTAGTTCTCGAGCTTCTCGTCGGAGGAGAAGATCTGGATCCGGTTGGCCTTGGACAGGAAGACCGGCTCGTCCTCCAGGTAGCAGCGCAGCGTCCAGCCTGACTGTCCACCGACGGTGATCTCGATGCAGTCGATGCCGATCTCGTCCCAGAACTCCAGTTCCGGGTCGCGCTCGCCCTCCTCGAGTTCGGCGACGGCGACCTCTTCCTCCTCGTCCTCCACGACCACCGCGTTGACGGCGATCGCCTCGGCCTCGGCCGCTTCCAGGACGGTGGCGTCGACCTCAGGGGTCTTCACCAACTTGTCGAGGGCTTCGATCACCTCGTCCCAGCGCTCGGACACCACGGCTCCGATGCCGTTCCAGAGCTTCTCGCCCTGACGGCCGGTGAAGGCCTGCTCGCCGGCGGACAGCAGGCTGAAGCCGTCGGCCGCTCCGAGCACCTCTTCGATGGCCGGCAGGTCGCACACCTCGGCGAGCGAGTGGAGGATCGCGACGGTGTCTGACAGCTCGGCCAGCGTCCAGATGTCCGGCGTCTCGGCGACCAGCTCGGGGACGCCGATGATGTCGAAGCGGTGATCGTCGTCGGGCATCAGTTCGTCGGTCATCGCCTCGGAGGCGGCCTCCCACTCCGGGTGGTCGATCAGGTCGTGCTCGTCGCTGCTGCGGATGAATGCGGCCAGGTGAGCGGGCGTCGGGAAGACGTAGAGGTCATCACCGTGGCCGAGGAAGGCCTCCCATTCCTCGCCCTCCTCGCGCCAGCGGGGAGCCCACAGCGTCAGTCCGTTGCCGGCCGTCAGACCGAGCTGGATGGGGATGATTTCCGCTGCCACTGTGAAGTCCTCTCAAAACGGGGTGAGCCGCGGAACCTGGGACGAACCGCCGGGAGGAGACTATCCGTCCCCGGTGTGGATCGAATGTCGGCACGGTGCCGCGGTGTCGGCCCCCGGTCCGCAACGACGGCCGTTCAGAGTGCGCGGACGGCGGCTTCCAGGACGTCGAGGCCTTCGGAGAGCAGGTCTTCCCCGATCACCAGGGGCGGGAGCAGCCGGATGACGTTGCCGTAGGTGCCACAGGTCAGGATGACGACACCCTGTGCATGGCAGGCCTTGGCGACGGCCGAGGCGGCGGCCGCGTCCGGCTCCAGCGAGCCGGCCACGGTGAACTCCAGTGCGATCATCCCGCCGCGTCCCCGCACCTCGCCGATCCGGCCGGTCGCGGCGGCCAGTGCCTTCATCCGCGGCATGATCTGGGCCTCGATCCGGCGGGCGGCGGCGTTGAGATCCAGCTCCTCCATCGTCTCGATCGACGCCAGTGCGGCAGCGCAGGCGATCGGGTTGCCGCCGTAGGTCCCGCCGAGGCCGCCGGGGTGCACGGCGTCCATGATCTCGGCGCGGCCGGTCACGGCGGCCAGCGGCAGCCCGCCGGCGATGCCCTTGGCGGTGGTGACCAGGTCCGGCACCACACCCTCGTGGTCGCAGGCGAACCAGGATCCGGTGCGGCAGAACCCGGACTGGATCTCGTCGGCGATGAACACCACGCCGTTGGCCGTGCACCATTCCGACAGGGCGGGCAGGAACCCGTCGGCCGGGACGATGAAGCCGCCTTCGCCCTGCACCGGTTCAATCAGCACGGCGGCCACGTCGTCGGCGCCGATCTGCTTCTCGATCATCGAGATCGCGCGGGCTGCAGCATCTTTGCCGGTCATACCCTCGACATCCCGGAAGGGGTAGGACATCGGCATCCGGTAGACCTCACCGGCGAAGGGGCCGAAGCCCTTCTTGTAGGGCATCGCCTTCGCGGTCAGGGCCATGGTCAGGTTGGTCCGGCCGTGGTAGGCGTGGTCGAACGCCACCACGGCCGTTCGCTTGGTGGCCACCCTGGCGATCTTGACGGCGTTCTCCACCGCCTCGGAACCGGAGTTGAACAAGGCGGTGCGCTTCGCGTGACGACCGGGCGTCAGCTGGTTGAGCTTCTCGGCCACCGCGACGTAGTCCTCGTAGGGCGTCACCATGAAGCAGGTGTGGGTGAAGTGTTCGACGGCGTTGCGGACCGCCTCGACCACCCGGGGGGCGGCGTTGCCGACCGTGGTGACGGCGATCCCGGAGCCCAGGTCGATGAGCGAGTTGCCGTCGATGTCGACGATCACCCCGCCGCCGGCATCGGCGGTGTAGACCGGCAGCGTCGAGGCGACCCCCGCGGCCACCGCCACCTGCCGACGCTGATGCATCGCAACGGATTTCGGGCCGGGAATGGCCGTTCGGAGTCGGCGTTCCTGGACGATGTCGGTGCGGAACGCCGAGGCAGTCATTTCTCCTGGTACTGCGCTCACTGTGGTCATCTGCGGAACCTTCTACTCTGCCGAACCGATGGCGGACATGACGTGCTTGATGCGGGTGTAGTCCTCGAGCCCGTACATCGAGAGATCTTTGCCGTATCCGGAGTGGCCGAAACCACCGTGCGGCATCTCGGCGACCAGCGGGATGTGGGTGTTGATCCAGACGCAGCCGAAGTTGAGGGCGGCCGACATCCGCATCGCCCGGCCGTGGTCGGCCGTCCAGACCGATGACGCCAGACCATATTTCGTGCCGTTGGCGTAGGCAAGGGCTTCCCGTTCGTCGGTGAACTTCTGCACGGTGATGACGGGTCCGAAGATCTCGTTCTGGACGGCCTCGTCCTGCTGCTGCAGTCCGGAGACGACGGTCGGCTGGTAGAAGAAGCCCTCGCCGTACTGGCCCCCGGTCAGCTTCGCGCCGCCGACGTCCAGCGAGGCGTGGTCGGGCAGTCGGTCGATGAAACCGCCCACGTGGGCCAGCTGGTTGGCGTTGTTGACCGGCCCGAACAGTGCGTCGGTGTCCGACGGTGGTCCGGTGACGGTGCCGCGGGCCTGCTCGGCCAATGCCGCGACGAAATCGTCGTAGGCGCCGGGAGCGACCATCACCCTGGTGGCCGCAGTGCAGTCCTGACCGCCGTTGAAGTACCCGGCCACCGCGATCGCCTCGGCGGCAGCCGAGATGTCGGCGTCGTCGAACACGATGACGGGGGCCTTGCCGCCGAGTTCGAGGTGGACCCGCTTCACGTCGGCGGCCGCGGAGGTGGCGACCTGGATGCCGGCGCGGATGCTGCCGGTGATGGCCACCATTGCCGGGGTCGGGTGGGAGACCAGAGCCGACCCCGTGTTGCGGTCGCCGGTGACTACGTTCAGCACGCCGGGCGGCAGGAACTCGGCGGCCAGCTCGGCGAGCAGCAGCGTCGAGACCGGTGTGGTGTCAGACGGTTTCAGGACGATGGTGTTGCCGGCGGCCAGCGCTGGGCCGATCTTCCAGATGGCCATCATCAGCGGGTAGTTCCACGGGGTGACCTGGCCGACGACGCCGATCGGCTCGCGCCGGATGAACGAGGTGTGGCCGGCCAGGTACTCGCCGGCCGAGCGGCCTTCGAGGATCCGGGCGGCGCCGGCGAAGAAGCGGAGCTGGTCGACCGCCGGCGGAAGCTCCTCGGAAGCGGTGAGGCTCAACGGCTTTCCGGTGTTCTCGCTCTCCACCCCGACGAACTCGTCGGCGCGGGCTTCCAGCGCATCGGCGATCTTGAGCAGTGCGAGCTGCCGCTCCGACGGGGTGCTGCGGCCCCAGGTCTCGAACGCCGTCGAGGCCGCCGAGTACGCCTTGTCCAGATCTGCGTCGCCGGACACCGGCGCGGTGGCGTAGGCCTGACCGGTCGACGGGTTGATCACGTCGCTGGTGGCGCCGTCCGCGGCGTCGGTGAACTCGCCGTTGATGAAGTTGCGCAGCACGCGCAGGTCAGAGCTCATGATCTCCCTCTCTCGGGCCACGCGAGGGGTGTTCGGGACGACCGCGCGGCGATGACCACTCCAGCATTCCCTGTCGGGCCACCCGCGTGCCAGTGGGGGCGGGGGAACGGGCCGGCGGGAGGTCGCCGGAAAAGGGATTTCCGCCCACCGGCCGATACCGTCATGATGTGGGTCAGGATGTGAGTACCCGCGTGATCGACGCCGGACATCACCAGCCCGGGTATGACAGACCCCGGGTATGACAGACAAGGAGCCAGCCATGGCAGAGGCAGCGAAAGACAGGAAGACGTCAGCCAAGCCGGAGGTCGAGGTCACGGACGAGGTCGAGGTCACGGACGAGGTGGCATCGGCCACTGGGACCCCTGAGACCGCGGTGCCCGCCGAGGAGCACGTCCCGGTCACGGCCGACATCAAGTCCGCGTTCCAGGCTGCCCTCGAACGCAAGAAGCAGGCCGGTCAGGCACGCAGTGCGCACCTCGATGGTCACAGCGGCGTGGGTGGCGCCACCTCCAGTCACAAGGCGACCAGGACGTTCCGGCGCAAGTCGGGCAGTGCCTGATCTAACGCCCCTGATCCAATGCGCATGATGCCGGTCACGGGGTGGGCCTGGCGGGTCAGGGACCGGCCGCGCAGGGCGGCGCGTAGGCCTGGTCGGGCAGGTAGATCTTCCACTGGACTGGCGTGATCGGTGTACCCACCTCGCCGCAGATCTGCTGCGTCGCACTGTCCGTCGTGGAAGCCCAGAGCGAGACCCGGTTGTTGATGCTGGCGCCGGCGATCCGCGTGCTGTCCGGGCTGAAGTTGGCCGCGATCTGGTGCCGCTGCAGCGCCTGGACCAGCAACGGCACGCGGGTGGCGACCGGGTGTGAACACCGGTGATGACGCTGCCGGCAGGGTCCGAACACGACCGCCGACGAGGGGTAGGGCCATCGCCGGGTATGCATCGCAGCCGATCGTCCGCGCTTATCAACTTCGACGGCGCTCATGATCGGGTCGATTTCTGTCCCACCGGTCCCCAAAGCGGCACGATCATGAGCGCGATCGCCTGAGAGCCGACCGTCCAGCTGTCAGGTGCGCTGGGCGGTGACGACGACGTTCTCCGTGTAGCTGAGCGCCTCCCGGTCGAACGGCCCGCCGCAGGTGACGAACCGGACCACGTCGTGGAGGGTCGCGCCGTAGACGGCGAAGGTCGGGAAGTCATTCTTTCCGTACTGGTCGATCTTCGTCACGCGATAGGTGGCGACGGTGCCGTCGGCCAGCCCGATGTCGGCGGTATCGCCGACCGCAAGATCGCGAAGGCGGTAGAACACCGCCGGTCCGTCCAGCGAATCGACGTGCCCGAGGATCACGGTGGGTCCGACGGCTCCCGGGCGGCCGCCCGCGGAGAACCAGCCCGCGCGGTCGTAGTCCTGCGGCACCTCTGCCGACCCGTCCGCCGCGATCCCGAGATCGATCAGCTGCTCGTCGATGCCGATGGACGGGAGCCTGATGGAGACCGGTGCCGGCCCGGTTCGTGGTGGTGTGGCCGGGGCCGACCGGTCGGTCGTCGACGATGCCGTCGGTGCCGGGATGGTGGGCTGCGGGCTGGTCGTCGTCGGTGTGGGGCTTGCCCGGGCTGTGATCGGCGAGGTGGGCGCCGGCCCTTGGCTACTCGTCGGGCGGGTGCTGATGGGCGCCGTCGTCGTCAGGACGCCGGTCGTCCGGTCGTCGGACGACAACGTGGCACTTGCAACGGCGGCACTGGGAACGGTGGCACTGGGAACGGCGGCGGCGTCGACCGGGCCGGAGCGCGCCCCGCATGCGGTCGCGACGAACATCGCGACCGTCAACACGGCGATCGGCGCAGCGGCGCGCCGGCCGGAGCCGACGCGCCGCCCGATGCGGATCAGGGACACGATCAGTTCGTGGCTCGTCGACGGAGGACGACGCCCGCGCCGGCCAGCAGCACGACGCCGGCGGCCGCGAACGGCAGCACGTTCAGGCCGTCGTCGCTCCCGGTGCCGGACAGCGAAGCCGCCATTGCGCCGCCACCGGTCTTGATGCCGCCGACCGGGACGGCCGTGAGCTGACCGCGCACCGCACCGGCCGGGTTGGCCTTGGTGTGGGTGTCGGTGAAGAACGCCGCCGGGTCGGCCTCGATCTGGTCGAGGGTGAAACCCTCGCCGGTATCGACCCCGGTGTCGGCGTTCTTGATGCCGGTGGTGAACGGCCCCTGGAGGCAGCCGGAGCTGACGAACACGCCGTCCGCCTGCTGCACCGGGTTCGGGAACGCGATGCGCGGCGGACCGGCCTTCGCCGGGGCGCCCTGGTGGATGTGGGTGGCGGTCTTGGCCGGGCTCATGAACGGGGCAGTGATGCCCGTGACGCTGATGTCGTAGCAGATGACCTCGAGGTCGCTGTTGATCCGGTAGTTGAACGTGCCCGATGCGCCGGCGGTGCCCGGCGTCAGGACGTTCTGGGCGTTGACGACCATGTCCGGTGTGGCCATGGCGGTGAAGGCCGACGTGAACGAGGCCGGCTCGCCCATCTGGCTCTCGGCCGACGCGCTGCCGGCCGGGCCGAACATCATCGCTCCGATGGCCAGCATGGCGGCCGAGGCCAGTGTCGCCGAAGTTCGCTTGAGCTGCATGTGAATCCTCCTGGTGAGCAACGGTTGTCGTAGGTGTCTACGCGCGCCACCCGGCGGATGTTCAGTGCAGGAGCAAGTTTCGTTGACTTTTTCGGTCAGAAGGTGGAACTGACCAGCACGGCACCGTGATCCAGTACCTCGAAGCCGGCCGCGTCGGCTCTGAGGACGGCGGAGTTCAGGTTGCACCTCATCTGCCTGGTGCCGGTCCCGACGAACTCACCGGCGCTCGACCGCTCACCCCTGGTGTTGATCATCTCCACCTGATACGCATGCCCGGTCTCGAAACCGCTTGCGGTCAGCTGGATCTCCACCCCCCAGGTGTGGTTGATCAGCTTCGCGCTGGCGTCAACAGGAGCCCGGTCCACCTGGACCGCAACGGTTTCGGTGGGCGGGAGCGCTACCGTGGCGGGCGTCGGCTTGAGCCACCAGCCCGCACCCAACCCAATTGCCAACGCTGCGATCGCCGCGGCGATCAACAGCGGCGTGCTGCGCCGGGGGCGACGGACCGACTGGGCAGCACGCACATGGCGGATGACATCCTCGCCGAGTCCCGGCGGGGGGGAAGGTTCGGAGTCGATCCGGGCGACGTCGACGAGGTCGAGTTTGCGGACAGTGCCGCGCAACTCGGCCACCTCGGCGCGGCAGGCGGCGCAACCGTCCAGGTGGGCCTGCAGGCTCAGACGTTCCGGCTCGTCCAGTTTGCCGGTCACGTAGTAGCCGAGCATTTCGCGTAGTTCACGGTGCGAGAGATCGTTCACGGCTCGACCCCCATCTCTTCCATCGTCAGTCTCAAGGCCTTGAGGCCGTAGAACACCCGGCTCCGGATCGTCCCCGGAGCCACACCCTGCTCGGCGGCCACCTCGGCCGGTGGCCGGCCTCGCAGGTGGATCTCCACGATCGCGATCCGGTGCTCGACGCTGATCCGCCGGAGGGCTTCCTCGACGATCCACCGGTCGAGTACCTGGTCGTCGATCCGCAGGGTGGAGGCCCGGTCGAGGTCCGGGTCCGGGTCGCCGGCCGATGTGGCCTGCCACGGCCGCACCTTGCGTCGTCGGGCCTCGTCGATCACCACGTTGCGGGCGATCGCGAACAGCCACACGCGCAGGCTGGCCACCTCCGGATCGAAGGAGGCGGAGGATCGCCAGGCCCGCAGGAACACGTCCTGGACCACGTCCTGGGCGGTGCCCTCGTCCCCGAGCTGGCGGAGTGCGAACCGGTAGAGCTCGCTGCCGTGGGCGTCGTAGGCCGCGCGGAGGTCGGATTCCTCCGTCAACCGCGGGCGCTCGTCCGCGCGGCGCAGCGTACCGCGTCGGCGCATCAACCCTCCCAGTTCGCTCATCACCGAGTGTCTACGGCCGCCGACCCCGCCGTGTTCACGCTCCGCGCCGCGCCCCGCCGCGCCCCGCCGCCGCGCTTATCAACTTCGACGGCGCTCATGATCGGGTCGATTTCTGTCCCACCGGTCCCAAAAGCGGCACGATCGTGAGCGCAAGCACCTGAGTACGGGATTCAGAGCACGACCACACTGCGGAGCACGTCGCCGTGGTGCATCTTCTCGAAGGCCGACTCGATGTCGGTCAGGGCGATCTCCTCGGAGACGAACTTCTCCAGCGGCAGGCGACCCTGGAGGTACAGGTCGGTCAGCATCGGGAAGTCGCGGGACGGCAGGCAGTCGCCGTACCAGGACGACTTGAGCGACCCGCCCCGGCCAAAGATGTCGATGAGCGGGATCTCCAGCTGCAAGGTCGGGTTCGGGACACCGACCAACACGACGGTGCCCGCCAGATCGCGTCCGTAGAACGCCTGCTTCCAGGTTTCCGGACGTCCTACCGCGTCGATGACGACGTCTGCGCCGAAGCCGTCGGTCAGGGCCTGGATCGCTTCTACGACGTCGCCGTCCGAGGCGAGAATGGTGTCGGTGGCGCCGAACTCCTTGGCCCAGTCCAGCTTCCGCTGATCCATGTCGATGGCGATGATCTTTCGCGCCCCCGCCAGCCGTGCACCCGCAATGGCCGCGTCTCCGACTCCGCCGCACCCGATGACCGCGACGCTGTCGCCGCGCGTGACGGCGCCGGTGTTGATGGCGGCACCCAGTCCGGCCATCACGCCGCAGCCCAGCAGCCCGGCGACGGTGGCCGGCGCAGCCGGGTCGACCTTGGTGCACTGCCCGGCGGCGACCAGCGTCTTCTCGATGAAGGCACCGATGCCCAGGGCCGGCGACAGCTCTGTTCCGTCCTCGAGGGTCATCTTCTGCTTGGCGTTGTGGGTGTTGAAGCAGTACCAGGGCCGGCCGCGCAGACAGGCCCGGCACTGGCCGCAGACCGCACGCCAATTGAGGATGACGAAGTCACCGGGGACGACCTCGGTCACGCCCTCGCCGATGGCCTCGACGATGCCGGCGGCCTCGTGTCCGAGCAGGTAGGGGTACTCGTCGCCGATGCCGCCGCTCTTGTAGTGCAGGTCGGTGTGGCACACGCCGCAGGCCTGGATCTTGACGATCGCCTCGCCGGGTCCTGGGTCGGGTACCAGAACGGTGACCAACTCGACCGGAGCGTCCTTCGCCCGCGAAATGACGCCCTGGACCTTCTGCACCATTGCCAGTTCCTCCTGCTGATTCGGGCCCGCGTCGAGCGCGCGCCGGTGGCGTTCGGCCCGCCTCCGCTGGTGCGTGGGGTGCCTGTTGGCAGGGTATCCAAGCCGAGCCGCTTCGGCGCACGCCGGCTGCGGCGCGCACGGGCTGCGGCGCGCACGGGCTGCGGCGCACCAGCCGCGGCGCATTCAGGAATGCCCGAATGCGGGCATTTCGAGCCCGAAACAGGCCGTTCCGTATGCGCCGGACACTCCTGTATGCGCAGGAGGGGGCGCGGTCGATCAGCGGGTTCCGGCGACCCGCGTCATCTCGTCACGGGCGTGCAACTTGATCCGCTCGCGCTCGACCGGCTCGCCGAGCGAACGCTCGTGGGCGTCCAGGCGGTCCCAGCCCTCGAAATCGGTGACCGGGATGGACTTCGAGGCGAGCAAGGTGTGAACGGCCCGCCGATCGCGAACCGGAGCAGGAGTGAGGGCCTCACGGTCGGCCAGGAGGTTGGCGACGGTCTCGGCCGCATCGGACTTGGTGTGGCCGATCAGGCCGACCGGGCCACGCTTGACCCACCCGGTCGCGTAGATCCCAGGGAGCTGGCCGCCGTCCAGATCGAGCACCCGACCGCCCTTGTTCGGCAGGACGAAGTTGTTGGTGTCGAACGGCAGGTCCTCGATGGCCTCCGACCGGTAGCCGACGGCACGGTAGACCGCCTGCACGTTCCAGGTGGTGAATTCACCGGTCCCGCGTACGTTGCCGTCGCCGGTCAGCTCCTGGTGCTCGGTCCGCAGGCCGACCACCTTGCCGTCCTCGCCGATGATCTCGAGCGGGTTCTCCAGGAAGTGGATGTGGATGCGGCGGTTGAAGTTCGGATCGGCATCTCGAATGGCCCACTCCGACAACACGTCGACCACCATGCGGAGCGACTTGGACTTGCTCAGCGCCTCCTGCGAGCCGGCGTCGAACTCCATGCCCTCGGGCTGGACGAGCACCTGAAGGTTGGGGGAGTGGTCCAGCTCGCGCAACTCCACGGGAGTGAACTTGGCCTGCGCCGGCCCGCGGCGGGCGAACATGTGAACATCGGTGACGGCCGAGTTCCGCAACGCCGCGTGCACGTGCTCCGGGATGTCGGTGAAGAGCAGTTCGTCGCCGGTACGGGCGAGGATGCGGGCCACGTCCAGCCCGACGTTGCCGACGCCGAGCACGGCGACCGAGTGCGCACCCGTCAGGTTCCAGGTCTTCTCGCGGTCCGGGTGGGAGTCGTAGAAGGCGACGAAGTCGGCGGCGCCGTAGGAGCGGTCGAGGTCGATGCCGGGCAGGGCCATCGGGCGGTCGCGCTCGGCGCCGGTGGCGAAGATGATCGCGTCGTAGAACTCACGCAGCTCGTCTACCTTCAGATCGACGCCCACGTGCACGTTGCCGATGAACGAGATGCGGTCCGACTCCATCACCCGGTGCAGCGCGACGATGATCTGCTTGATGCGCGGGTGGTCCGGTGCGACGCCGTAGCGGATGAGGCCGTACGGTGTCGGCAGGCGGTCGAAGATGTCCACCGTGACGTCCGGGTCCTGCTTCGTCAGGATGTCGGCAGCGTAGATTCCGGCAGGGCCGGCGCCGACGACGGCGACACGCAACGGCAACGACACGGGCAGGCTCACAGCAGTTCTCCTCAGGACGGGCAACCCCTCCAGGTTACGGCTCCCTTCCCGTGCCCTGATCTCCAAGGTGAGGAATCTCGCAGGTCGGCCGCCCGGGTGGTCAGTAGCCGCCGCCCCCGCCGAGGGAGAGTGCCCCGGTCGGGTGCCACACGGTTTTGGTCTCAAGGAACGCCCGCAGGCGAACGGTCCCCGGTACCCGGCCGAAGTCGCTGATCGGGGGGGCGTAGACCCGTTTGACGGTCCCCGCGGCCGACCGCTCGAGGGACGTGCGGAGATCACCCTCGGCGCCGGTCAGATCGAGGGCGTCGACGTCGCCGTGGGCCGCCAGATGTGGTGCGATCTCGGCCGGATCTCCGGTGAGGATGTTGACGACGCCGCCCGGGAGGTCCGATGTGGCCAGCACTTCGGCCAGCGCGACGGCCGCCAGCGGGCGGGTCTGCGAGGCCAGCACCACGACGGTGTTGCCCGACGTGATGATCGGTGCGATCACACTGACCAGGCCGAGCAGCGAATCCTGTTGCGGGGCAACGGCTACCACGACGCCGGTCGGCTCCGGGGCGGAGAAGGAGAAGAATGGGCCGGCCACCGGGTTGGCTCCGCCGAACACCGCCGCCAGCTTGTCCGTCCAGCCTGCATAGTGGACGATGCGGTCGATCGCCGCGTCCACCACGGGGCCGGGCTGGCCCTCGCCGCCGTCGCGGAGCAGGTCGACGAACTGGGCCCGGCGTCCCTCCAGCATCTCCGCGATCCGGTAGATCACCTGACCGCGGTTGTAGGCGGTCGCGCCGGACCATCCGCCGAAAGCCTTGCGGGCGGCCGACACCGCGTCCCGTCCGTCCTTGCGGGAACCACGGGCGACGTTGGCCAGGAAGTGTCCGTCCGCGTCCGTCACCTGATAGGTCCGGCCGGACTCCGACCGCGGGAACGCCCCGCCGATGAACAGCTTGTAGGTCTTGGCGACCGCTAGCCGGTCGCCGGATTCCGCGAACTCGGAGTCGTCGGACATCAGATCCCCTCGTCGTCGGTGTTGAGGTACGCGGCGAGACCGGAGCGGCCACCTTCGCGGCCGAACCCGGATTCCTTGTAGCCGCCGAAGGCTGCGGTCGGGTCGAACCGGTTGAAGGTGTTGGCCCAGACCACGCCGGCCCGGAGCGCCGAGGCCACTCCCAGGATGCGGGAACCCTTCTCGGTCCAGACGCCGGCCGACAACCCGTAGGGCGTGTTGTTCGCCTTCGCGACCGCCTCGTCCGGGGTGCGGAACGTCAGGACCGACAGCACCGGCCCGAAGATTTCCTCGCGTGCGATCCGCATGGACTGCGAGACGTTTGTGAACACCGTTGGCGGGAAGAAGAATCCGCGGTCCGGCACGGGACACGGGGAGGTCCAGCGCACCGCGCCCTCGTCCTCCCCGGTGGCCGCCAGCGCAGTGACCCTGGACAGCTGCTCGGCCGAGTTGATCGCGCCGATGTCGGTGTTCTTGTCCATCGGGTCACCCAGGCGCAGGGTCGAGATCCGCTCCTGCAGCTTGGCGACCACCTCGTCGGCCACCGACTCCTGCACCAGCAGGCGGGATCCCGCGCAGCAGACGTGACCCTGGTTGAAGAAGATCCCGTTGACGATGCCCTCGACCGCCTGGTCGATCGGCGCGTCGTCGAAGACGATGTTCGCGGCCTTGCCGCCCAGTTCGAGGGTCAACCTCCGTCCGGTGCCGGCCAGTGCGCGCTGGATTTGCTTGCCGACCTGGGTGGATCCGGTGAAGGCCACCTTGTCGATGCCGGGGTGTTGGACGAGGGCCTTTCCGATGTCGCCGGCCCCGGGCAGGATGTTCACCACACCGGGCGGGAGGTCGGCGTCGGCGAGGATCTCGGCCAGCACCAGGATCGAGAGTGGTGTGGTCTCAGCGGGTTTGATCACCACCGTATTGCCGGCGGCCAGCGCCGGAGCGATCTTCCAGGCGGCCATCAACAGCGGGAAGTTCCACGGGATCACCTGCCCGACCACACCGAGCGGCT
The DNA here is from genome assembly GCF_040546275.1 of Nakamurella sp. UYEF19. Lineage (NCBI taxonomy): Bacteria > Bacillati > Actinomycetota > Actinomycetes > Nakamurellales > Nakamurellaceae > Nakamurella > Nakamurella sp. UYEF19. The sequence goes on from NZ_JBEPNO010000004.1 coordinate 224,306, forward strand.
GCGGTGACGGGCCGAACCCGGCGTGCTGCAGCTTGTCGGCCCAGCCGGCGTGGTAGAAGAAATGCGCTGCAGCCGTGGGGATGTCGACGTCGCGGGATTCCTTGATGGGCTTGCCGTTATCGAGCGTCTCGACCACGGCCAGCTCTCTTGCCCGCTCGGCGATGCTGCGGGCGATCCGGAACAGGTACTTGCCGCGCTCGGCGCCGGACAGCCGGGACCAGCTGCCCTCGAACGCTTTTCGCGCATGACCGACCGCAACGTCGACGTCCGCGACGGAGGCGGTGGAGACCGTCGAGAGGGGCTGCGCGGTGGCCGGGTTCAGGGTTTCCAGATCGTCACCGCCTCCGTCGACGAAGGACCCGCCCACGAACATCTGGTACCGGTCGCGGACGCGGCCGATGGCAGCCGATTCCGGCGCCGGGGCGTAGTCCCAATCGGTCGCGGCGCGGACGCCGGGCGAGTGCGGATCGAGGGTCACTTAGTCCACCGTCACGTAATTGGGGCCGGAGTAGTGGCCGTCGGTCTGGGTGCGCCGTTGCATCAGCAGATCATTGAGCAGGGACGAGGCGCCGAAGCGGAAGAGAAAGGGGTCCAACCACTCCGGTCCGGCCACCTCCCGCACGGCGACCAGGTATCGCAGCGCGTCCTTGGTGTTGCGGATGCCGCCCGCCGGTTTCACCGCGACCCGGTCGCCGGTCAGCGCGTACCAGTCGTGGACCGCCTGCAGCATCACGTGGATGACGGGCAGCGTGGCGGCCGGCGCGATCTTGCCCGTGGAGGTCTTGATGAAGTCGCCGCCGGCCAGCATGGCGAGAAACGAAGCGCGCCGGACGTTGTCGTAGGTGGCCAGTTCGCCGGTTTCCAGGATGACCTTCAGCCGGGTCGAGCCGCAAGCGGCCTTGATCGCCCTGATCTCGTCGAACACCTTGCCGTAGTTGCCGGCGAGGAACGCGCCACGGTCGATGACCATGTCGATCTCGGTCGCCCCGGCCTCGATGGCCAGCGCGGTGTCGGCCAGTTTGACCTCCAGCGAGGACCGGCCGGAGGGGAAAGCGGTGGCGACCGAGGCGATGCCGACGCCCGTGCCGGCCAGTTCCGCGGCGGCCACCGCCACCATGTCCGGGTAGACGCAGACCGCGGCCACGGTCGGGGTGTCCGGGAACCCGGGGTCGGGCCGGCGGGCCTTGGCGGCCAGCGTCCGCACCTTGCCCGGAGTGTCAGAGCCCTCGAGCGTCGTCAGGTCGACCATCGAGATGGCCAGGTCGATGGCCCGGAGCTTCGCGGTCGACTTGATCGACCGGGTGGCCAGGGCGGCGGCCCGGGATTCGACTCCGACCGGGTCGACACCGGGCAGTCCCTGCAGGAAGCGGCGCAGGGAGGACTCGTCCGCCGCCGCATCGGCCAGTAGTGCCGGCCGCAGGTGCGCGGGCAGGGTCGGGGAGACGCTCATTGCAGGGATCCTATGCGCGGGCCGGGCGCCCGGCCCAGTCGGCGATGGCCGCGCCCGGTCGACCGGCTACGGTTCGGGCACCGGATCCGCCCGAGCCCCCGGCCGGAGGATCCGCCCGCGTCCAGCCTGACGGTCGCGACCAGCCTGACGGTCCGCCCGAGCCCGAGCGGGTCCCGCCCGAGCCCGAGCGGGTCCGCCCAGCCCCGGCCGGACGACCGCACGCGAATCGAGAGGAGATCCACGATGCCAGCTCCGCACGAGATCCCGGCCGGCCTCGACGTGACGGTGGTCGACCACCCGCTGGCCGCGGCCCGACTGTCGACCATGCGTGATGCACGCACCGACAACGCGACGTTCCGGGCGGCCCTTCGGGAGCTGACGTTGATGCTGATCTACGAGGCCAGTCGCACGCTGGCCACCGAGCGGGTGCCGATCCACACCCCGGTGGCGCGCACCTCCGCCGTCCGGCTGGCGAATCCGCCCCTCCTGGTACCGGTGCTCCGCGCCGGACTCGGCATGGCCGACCAGGCGCACGCGTTGATCCCCGAGTCGCAGATGGGATTCGTCGGGTTGGCCCGCGACGAGAAGACGCTGCTGCCGACGCCTTACATGGAGTCCCTCCCGGAGTCGCTCGCCGGACGCCCGGTCTACGTCCTCGACCCGATGCTGGCCACTGGCGGTTCGATGGTCCACACCATCCAACTGCTCAAGGCCAGGGGCGCAACCGACGTCACCGCCATCTGCGCGCTGGCTGCGCCCGAGGGCCTGCTGATGCTGGCCGAGTCCGGGCTCGGCGTGCGCGTCGTCACCGCGTCGGTCGATGAGCGGCTGAACGACTCCGGTTACATCGTCCCGGGTCTCGGTGACGCCGGCGACCGCCAGTTCGGCGCCGTCTGAACGCTCGGCGCCGTCTGAACGCTCGTCTTCGTACGAGGCAACGGAACGGCCGCGCCCCGACGACGACGCGACGGCCGACTCAAGTGGTCTTGGGCTCGAAGTGCACCGGCAGGATCAGCGGGTAGGTCCGGGGCGAATGATCAGGGTGTGCCGGGTAGGCCACGCCCGGCCCACGTCGCCCTGGCGAGAGTGACTGGTTGCGTACCGATCTGGCCTGCAGGATCCTGCGGGCCAGCACCGAGCCGGCACCGTCGGTGTGGCAGACGTCGGCCAGCAGGACGCGCGAATGGCTCCAGAGCAGTAGCAGGATCGTCAGGATCAGCGGGGTCGTCTCGACGTAGTTGTCGGTGATGACGGCGGCGATTACCGAGGCTGTGATCAGTGGGATCCCGAGGCGCACCACACCCGAGAGCCAGCCGGCCAGCAGGGATCCCGTCGCGCGGACGTAGATGCTGAGGCCGAGGAGTAGCGCGGCGATCCCCAGCGTCTGGTTGTGGGCGGCAGCGAAGCGGCCGACATCGGCCAGCAGGATGGACAGGCCACCCGGGTTCCGTTGTCGTTCGGCGCCGGCGATCGCCCACACCAGAAACCCGGTCAGTACCAGGTAGATCGGGAGACGTTCGATCCGGACGGCGTTGCGGCGCAGAGGGAGTCGCGCTGCCCGCCGGGACCGGTGGATGGGCGTCGGTACCGGGTCGGTTTTTCCCGTCAGATCCGGGTACTGCGCCAGCATCTCGTCGACGTCCTGGAAGATCTTCACGTCGGGCAGGTGGTCGGCCAGGGACAGGAGCAGATCGTCGGCCAGCGCGCCCTCGGCGACCCAGAGCGCCACCACCCGGCCGGCCTGCGAACGCCAACCCCTGACGCCGGCCAGCGTCTGACCCTCGAGGGCCACCACCGCGACGATCAGATCTGCCTGGGCGTACTGGGAGCGCAGGACGGACAGGGTGCGGAAGGTGTAGATGCCGCAACGGCAGTTCTCCACCGGAGCGCGGTGCGAGGCCCGATGCCGACAGCGTGCGATGCAGATGCCGTCACGCCAGGAGTCGTCGACGGCCGTCACCGGGAGGAGGTGCCCGTCGTCGCTGACCCGGAAGGTCCGGAGGCCGTGGACGTCGAACTGCAGGTCGGTCACCGCGAGGGAGCGGGTTCTTCTCGGGGGGCGCGTTCCGGCTGGGCCGGTGCGGGAGTGGCCGGTAGGACCGGACGGGACGGCAGGATCTCCACCCGCTTCGGGTCTGCTCCGATATCACCCACGACGTGTCCTTCCGATCGACGACGATCAACCCATCGTAGGCGCGGTCGAGCTTCCCCGCGGCAGTCGTGGTGAAGTCTCCCGCCGGGACACCCGTCCATGGTCGTGCGCGGGGCGCAGGGATCGCCCCAGCGATCTACAGACCGTCGGCGACGTGCGCGGTCGCCTGCAGCCACGCATCCCGCGACGCCGAGGACAGCCCCTCGATGTCGATCGGACCGCCGGCCACCAGGGCCGGGTCGAACGGCACCTGGACGACTGCCCTGGTCAGCCGCCCGAAGTGGTCGCGCAGCCGTGAGGTCAGGGCCGGATCAGGCTTCACCCCTGGTGAGGCGAGCACGGTGACGGCGCTCGCAACCTTGTCGCGGTAACCCTTCTCGTTGAGCGCATCGGCCACCCAGGCGGCCGACTGCGCGGTGTCCTCGCGGATCGTCGAGACGATGACGATCTGGTCGGCAGCAGAGAGCGCGGCGTCCCAGTTGCTGGCCCGCATGTTGTTCCCGGTGTCCACGACGATGATCCGGTAGAACCGGCTCAGGCTGTGGTGCAGCGCATTGAACGCGTCGGCGTCGATCGACGCGGCCGAGGTTGCGTCCTCGTCGCTGGCCAGCACGTCGAACTGGGCGTTCCCCTGGCTGCGGACGAAGTTGTCGAGGTCGCCGACCCGGGCCGAGCGGGCGTCGTCGAAACGGTCCAGCTCGCGGAGGAGGTCGACGGCCGTGTTGGTGTGACGGCCCTGCCGGGCCCGCCAGCCCATCGTGCCGCGGGTTTCATTGTTGTCCCACGCCAACGTGTATCCGCCACGGTGGATGCCGAAGGTGGCCGCGATCAACAGCGTCGCGGTGGTCTTGTTGGCCCCACCCTTCGGGTTGATCACCACCACCGTCTTGGGGCCGGCCAGGCTGCGCTGGACGGCTGCGACGGCCTGACGCTGGGCGATCTCGGCCTGGTTGGGGCGAAGTGCGATCAGGCCGCCGGTCAGATGACGGACGGTGGCCCGCCAGCCCAGTTGCGCCGGACCGGTCGGCAATGGCGGTCGGGTGGCCAGCAGGTCGTCCAGGGTCGGGACGACGATCGGTGTTTCCGGCACGATCAGCGCCGACGGAGGCGCTGATCTGACGGGCGGTGCCGGCGCGGCTGGGGGAACGCTGAATGGTGGGGCAGTGCTCAGTGGGGCATCGCTGAATCGTGGTGCCGGCACCACGATCGGCCGGTGGTCGAACGTCGGCAGCGGCGGGAGCGCCGTTTTGGCCGTATCGGCTGAATTCGCCCTATTCGCCGTACTCGCCGAATCCGTCAGATCCGTCAGATCCGCCGAATCCGCCGTATCCGTCGAATGAGCCGGACCGGGTTCGCCGGCCGCATGGCGGCGCGCCGACCTGGACGGGCCAGGTCCGACCCCGTTCTGTGCGGCCGGCGGTGCGCGGAAGATGTCCGGTCGAGGGGAGGGCACCGGTGCGAGGGCGATCGTCGGTTCCGGGGCCAGGGGCCACGCCTCCTCGAGCAGCGCCGGGTCCGAGCGGAACGGTTCGGCCGTTGCCGGCCCCCCGGGCAGATTGGCAGAGGCAGTCGGCTCGGGTTCCACGTCGATCTCGGCCAGGGGTGCCGGGGCTGCCTCGACGATCGCCTCGACCGGCGCTGCGACGGCCGCCTCGACCAGCGCTGCCTCGACCGCATCCGGCGCTGCCTCGGGTTGGACGTCGCCGGCGACCGGCGCTGCCTCGGGTTGGACGTCGCCCGCGACCGGCGCTGCGTCGGGCTGGACGTCGCCCGCGACCGGCGCTGCGTCGGGTTGGACGTCGCCGGCGCTGTCCGGTTCCGGGCGGGCTTCCGGCGCCGCGATCGGACCGGCACCCCGGGGATCGAGTGCGGCGATGTCGGCCACGGTGACCTGCTGGGTGGTGTCGGACTCGGGACTCAGGATCTCGGCGCCGGCCGGCTGCGGTCGATCCGGCGTGCCGTGGTCCGGTCGGACACGGTCTTCTTCGTCGAACGACGGGTACTCGGGAGCGTGGAAGGCGGGTACCGAGAACTCCGGCAGGGTCAACCGCGGTAGGGAAGGAGTCGGAGTGGCAGCCTGGTCGTCGCCAGGTGGCCGATGGCCGTGGGCGGCCTGCTCGCCACCGGCTGGCCGATGGCCACCGGTGTGGTGCCCGCTGACGGTCGGCTGCGGCAACCAATCCCCGCCCACCTGCGAAGGGACGGCCTGCAGCGGCGCCGACGCGGGTCCGATGTGGCGCGGGACCGGCGTCGCCTGCCCGTCAGGATGCACGTGCAGCCAGTACTCGGCCGGAGCGCCGATGGTGTCGACCGCGTGGGTCAGGATCGGACCGCCGACCTGCTGCGCATACGGGACGGTCAGCGCGATGCACGCGTCATGGATGGTGGCATAGGCCCCCCTCGTCACGGTGTGGCCGTTGACCGTGCCTTCTTCGGCGCTGTAGGTCACGATCTCGATCGGCGTGACGACATCGTTGAGCGTCATGGTTCCTCCGGGCAAACTCTTCAGCGCGGGCGGTCTCGGTGGTCAGATGATCGTCGGGGGAGGCTCCGGATGTGGCCGGCAGGATGCCGCGCGTCCCGACGCCGGCCGCGGGCCGTCCCAGTTCTCGCCGATGTTCATGAAAGGGATGGTATGCCCGCCGGGTGGGGCTGTTCGCTCCGTCACAGGCCCGGTCCCCCATTCGGTCGGTGCGCTCGTCGCCGACCGTCGTCAGGAGGGCGTGTCCTGCTGGATCAAACGGGCCACCTCGACGCGCAGGGCGACCATCCGTTCGCCCGCTCTCGCGCGGAGGTCGACGAGGTCGGTGCCGACGGCAGAAGCAGAGGGAACGGGCGTGACGATCTCCAGGTAGCACTTGAGCTTGGGCTCGGTGCCGGACGGCCGGATCACCACCCGGGTGCTGTCGGTGGTGATCCGCACTCCGTCGGTCAGGGGGAGCAGATCGGTGGCACTGGTGACGGTTTCGCCGAGTAGCTGATCCGGGAGGTCGGCGCGCAGCTTGGACATCCAGTCGGCGATCTGCGAGACATCCTGCACCCGTAGCGAAATCGCCCCCGTGGTGTGCAGGCCGTGTGCTCTGGCCAGGTCATCGAGCGCGTCGCCGACCGTACGCCCGGCGGCGAGCAGTCCCGCGACCACGTCGCAGGCGAGCACCGCGGCGGAGATCCCGTCCTTGTCGCGGACCACGTCGGGATCGACGGCAAGACCGAGTGCTTCCTCGTAGCCGAAGACCAGTCCCGTGCCGAGTCCGTCCCCGGCCCGGACGATCCACTTGAAGCCGGTGAGGGTTTCGTCGTACCGGGACCCGCGGGCGGCCGCGATCCGGCCGAGCAGCTGCGAGGAGACGATGGTGGTGGCCACCAGCGGATCCGGATGCTGCGTCCGGTCGAGCCGTGCCAGCACGGCATCGCCGAGCAAGGCACCGGTTTCGTCCCCGGTGAGCATCCGCCAGGTCCCGTCCGGACCAGGCACGCCGATGCTGCACCGATCGGCATCCGGGTCGTTGGCAATGGCAAGGTCCGCCCCGACCTCGGCCGCAAGTGCGAGCAGCGCATCACAGGCGCCCGGCTCCTCCGGGTTGGGGAAGGACACCGTCGGGAAGTCGGGATCCGGTGCCGCCTGTGAGCTGACCACGTGGACGTCCGTGAATCCAGCGAGATGCATTGCTTTCACAAGGGTCTCGCCGCCGACTCCGTGCAGGGGTGTCGCTGCGACCCGAATGGCATGGGCTGCACCGGTTGCGACGGCCGCTGCGGCCGCCGTGTAGTCCGGTACCAGATCGTCGGGCCACGGCAACGGATGTCCCGATGCGTCGATGGACACCGCCGGCCGGACGGCCGCGATGGCCGCCTCGATCTGGACGTCCGACGGTCCCACCAGCTGGCTGCCGCCCGCCAGGTAGACCTTGAGACCGTTGTCCCGGGGCGGATTGTGCGAGGCGGTCACCTGCAGTCCGGCGATCGCGTCGAGTCGGCGGACGGCGTAGGCGGTGATCGGAGTGGGCAGGGCGGCCGGCGCCAGCAGCACTTCGAATCCCGCTGCGGCCAGGACGTTCGCTGCGTCCCGGGCAAACTCGGCCGACCGGTGCCGCGCATCGTGGCCGACGATCACCCGCCCGCCGCTGACGCGCTCGCCCAGGTACGCGGCGATGCCTGCTGCGGCCCGCCGGACGACGGCGAGATTCATGCCGGCCGGTCCGGCGCGCAGCGGTCCGCGGAGGCCGGCGGTCCCGAAGGTCAGGGGGGCGCTCATCCGCTCCGTCAGGTCGGCGATGTCGGTCGGCGCGCCGGCCATCGCGCCCGCCAGCACCTGCTGCAGTTCGGCCCGGTCGGCAGGGGAAGGATCGTCGGCGATCCATCTCGCAGCTGCATCGCGGAGTGCGGGGGGCAGGCGGCCGCCGGCTGGCACCCCGGGGGTCGTCATGCCCGCGCGACGACGTCGGCGAGCAGGGCTCCCATCCGTCCGGCGGCGGCGCGGCCCTCGGCCAGCACCTCGAGGTGGTCGAGCGGCTCGCCGGTCATCCCGGCGGCGAGATTGGTGACGAGGGAGAGCCCGAAGACCTCGGCTCCGGCCTCGCGGGCGGCAATCGCCTCCAGAACCGTTGACATGCCGACCAGATCGGCGCCCATGGTCCGCAGCATGCGGATCTCGGCGGGGGTCTCGAAGTGTGGTCCCGGCAGTTGGGCGTAGACGCCTTCCTCCAGGCTCGGGTCGATCTCGGTGGCAAGGGCGCGCAGCCGCGGCGAGTAGAGGTCGGTGAGATCGACGAACGTTGCGCCGGAGATGGGGGACGTGGCCGTCAGGTTGAGGTGGTCGGAGATCAGCACCGGCTGCCCGGGATACATGCCCTGCCGCAACCCGCCGGCCGCATTGGTCAGGACGATGAGCTTTGCCCCGGCCGCTACGGCGGTCCGCACGCCGTGCGCGAGCGCCGCCACCCCTTTGCCTTCGTAGAGGTGGGTGCGACCGAGGAAGACCAGCGCTCGCTTGTCGCCGATCTGCATCGATCGGATCGTGCCGCCGTGCCCCTCGACGACCGGTGGCCGGAACCCGGGCAGTTCGGCCATGGCGACCTCTGCGGTGGCGACGCCGAGGGCGTCGGCCGCCGGCGCCCAACCCGACCCCATCACCAGGGCGACGTCGTGGTGCGCGATGCCGGTGGCGTCCGCGAGAGCGGCCGCCGCTTCCTGCGCCGAGGGTCGGTTGTCGGTCGTGGCGTCGGTGGACATGCCCAGCAGCGTAACGGCGCGGCGCCACCCCGATTTCAGGGACGGTCGGGGTCGTGGATCGCAGATCGGTGGCGCAGATCGTCGGCTGTGCGGGGCGTCGGGCGCCGGTGCGGCCAGCTGCGCGGTGATCTGCCGTCGGCCGAGAGCTCCTCGGGCAGAGCGTTATCGGAGCTTCCTGCGGGGTCTGGGCCCACTGCGGGAGGCGCCACGGGTGTTCTCATCGGAGGTGCGGATCGAGCACCGCGAAGTATCGGCGAAATGGCTCGCGGCCGACGGGCCGGCCATCGGGCTCGTTCACGCCGAAAAGGCGGTCGGTCCTCGCGCCTGAAGGTCCGGGGTGTTGGATCGGGTGGTGAAACCGACGGTGCGGGATCGACGTCCATGCTGAAGATGCGTGCGCTCGGCCGGACGAAACTGCAGTTGTCCGAGCTGGGCTTCGGTGCGGCACCGATCGGTAATCTCTATCGCGAGATCTCGGACGAGAGCGCCGCTGCCGCAGTGGATGCCGCGTGGGATGTCGGCATCCGCTATTTCGACACCGCGCCGCACTACGGCCTCGGTCTGTCGGAGCGGCGCCTCGGGGCGGCGTTGGCCGCCCGGCCCAGATCGGAGTACGTGCTGTCCACCAAGGTCGGCCGCCTACTGGTGGACAACCCCCACCCGACCGGCTCCGACCTCCAGACAAACCTGTTCGACGTCCCGGACCTGCTCACCCGCCGGCGCGACTACACGCGCGATGGTGTCCTGCGCAGCATCGAGGCGAGCCTGGTGCGCCTGGGGTTGGACCGGATCGACATCGCGCTGGTGCACGATCCGGACGACGTCGTCGATCTGGTCGTCGGCGAGACGATTCCCGCACTCGTGCGGTTGCGCGAGGAGGGCGTCATCGGCGCGGTCGGTGTCGGGATGAACCAGTGGCAGGCGCCGCTGCGAATCGTTCGCGAGAGCGACCTCGACGTGGTGATGCCGGCCGGCCGCTGGACGCTGGTCGACCGGACCGCATCACAGCTGATGGACGAATGCGTCCGCCGGACGGTCGGAGTGCTGGCGGCCGCACCGTACAACTCCGGGCTGCTGGCCCAGGACTGGCCCGAAGATGGGGCCTACTTCGACTACGGTCCGGCTTCGCCGGAGATCCTCGGCCGGGCAAGGGATCTGGCCCGGACGGCGCAGGCCCTCGGATGGACACTGCCGGCTCTGGCCATGCAGTTTCCACTGCAGCACCCGGCCACCACGAGCGTCGTCACCGGGATGCGTACCGCCGCACAGGTCCGTTCGACCGCCGAGCGCATCAATGCCACTGTGCCGCAACAGGTCTGGGATGAGCTAGAGCGATAGGCGTTGCCCTTGCAGGCCGCTCTGTCCTTCGTTGCTGCCGGTCGATCCGTCATCAACGGACTGCCCGGCAGCGCTCGCTGCACTGCTGAGGATCGGCGTGCCGTTCTCCAGGTGGGCGATGGCCCGGACCCCGAGGTACCCGGCAGCCGCCGCGGCCAGCGCCACGAACAGCGTCAGGACGGCGACTGCGGCGCGACTCCGGGTGCTGCGAACCGGCGCGATCACCGGTAGGGCGCGCAGCGAGGCTGCGCTGGTCTGCGCCCACGGTGGCGGTGGGAGATTCGCGGCCGGACCGGTCCAGGGCGGAGCAGCCGGCCGAGACGCCGCGGCTGACCGGTACGGCCCGCTCGTCGGCCCCCCGAGCTGCGCGCCGGTCGGCGAGATCCCCTGCGGCCCGGACTGCTTCCCGGTGGGGACCATGTGCTGCACACCCGGCGGCGCATGGTGCGGCGACTGCTGGTGCGGCGACTGTTGGGACGGCGACTGCTGGGACGGCGCGGGCTGGTACGGCGCGTGCTGCGGCTGCGCGTGTTGGGACGGCGGCGGCCGCCAGGCGTGGGTGACGAGATGGCCGGAATCGGTGGCGATCCGCAGCATCGCCTGGTGGGCCGTCCCCACCGACATCCGGGTGGCGGGGTCCTTCACGAGCAGTCCTCGGATGACGCCGCCCAGCCGTCCCGAATCCGGGTGGGGCGGGACCGGATCCTGCACCACCGCCGTCAGGGTTGCCAACGGCGTTCCCCGGTCGTACGGCGGAACACCCTGGACGCACGCGAACAGCATGGCGCCAAGGCCCCAGGCGTCGGACTGGGCGTTCGCCGGCCGTCCGGAAGCCACCTCCGGCGAGATGTAGGCGGGTGACCCGAGCAGCAGACCGGTCGCCGTGATGGTCTGCTCGCCGGCGCTGCGGGCGATGCCGAAGTCGGTCAGCTTGATGCGGCCGTCGTCGCAGATCAACACGTTCCCGGGTTTGACGTCGCGATGGGTGATGCCGGCCGAGTGGGCGGCCAGCAATCCGGACGCGACGGAGAGGCCGATCGCGGCCGTGCGAGCGTCGTCCATGGGGCCACCGGCGTTGATGATCTCGGCGAGCGATCTCGCCGAGAGCAGTTCCATCACGATGGCCGGCCCGTTCGGGAGGCTGAGCATGTCGAAGATGGTCACCACATGCGGGTCCGACACCGAGGCGACGGCTCTGGCCTCGCGCATCGTCCGCTGGGCGATCTGGTCGACCTCCGACGCCGGCATCCCGCGGGGGAAGTCGACCTCCTTGATCGCGACCGGGCGGTTGAGGACCTCGTCGTGCGCGGCCCAGACCCGGCCCATCGCCCCCTTGCCGACGACCCGTTGCAGGCGGTAACGGCCGCCCAGCACCCGCTGGGTGCTCTCGTCGTCGGCTCCGGGCAGCGGCCCACGCCGCTGCGGACCGCCCGACGGAATGCTCACCCGGTCAGTGTCCCAGCCCGGCCGTCACGCCGCAGTTCGTCATGGCGTGGCGGGGCCGAGAGGTCGGTGCCGGCGGCGAGGCCGGCCGTGGTGTCGTCTTCGCAGATGGCCGCCGATGTGCCGCGCACAACACCGGGCATCAAGGTTTCGTCAAGATCCGTCCGTCGTGGTCAACGCCGCGTCAGGAAAGCACCGAACGTCTTTCGGCAAACCTAGATTTCGTCCTGGTGGACCCAGATCGGGCCTGCAGTTGTGAAGGACAGGTGCTTGTTCATGTTGATTCCCATTGCCCCTGCGGAGCAGTGGTGACCATCGTCGCCGCCATCCTGGCGGTGCTCCTGCTCGGCTACCTGGTCGTGGCCGTGGTGAAACCGGAGAAGTTCTGATGAGCCCGGCCATCATCGCCGCCCTCGAGATCGCCCTGGTGATCGCCGTCCTGGCCGCGATCCACGTACCCCTTGGCGATTACATCGCCAAGATCTACACCTCCCAGAAGGATTGGAAGCTCGAGAAGGGTTTCTACCGTGTCCTTCGCATCGACGCCAAGGCCGACCAGCGCTGGTACACCTACCTGATCTCGGTGATGACGTTCAGCGTCATCTCCATCGCGCTGCTCTGGGGTCTGCTCGCCGCCCAGGCGCACCTGCCCTTCGATTTCGGTCGGCCCGGCATGCCCAAGGCGCAGAGCTTCAACACCGCGGTCAGCTTCGTCACCAACACGAACTGGCAGTCCTACTCCGGTGAGACCGCGCTCGGTTACACCGTGCAGGCCGTTGGGCTCACCGTTCAGAACTTCCTGTCCGGCGCTGTGGGCATGGTGGTCGTGGCCGCCCTGATCCGTGGTCTCGTCCGCCGTCACACCGACCGGCTGGGCAACTTCTGGGTCGACCTGACGAGGACCACCATCCGGCTGATGCTGCCGATCTCCATCGTCATCGCACTGGTGATGGTCGCGGCCGGCGTCATCCAGAACCTGAACGCCCCGCTCGACGTCACCACCCTGGCCGGTGGGTCGCAGACCCTCCCCGGTGGTCTCGTCGCCTCGCAGGAGGTCATCAAGCAGCTGGGCACCAACGGCGGTGGCTACTTCAACGCCAACTCCGGGCACCCGTTCGAGAACCCGACGATGGCCACCAACATGCTGGCCATCGTCCTCATGCTGGCCATCCCGTTCTCCCTGCCGCGCACGTTCGGCCGGATGGTCGGCAGCCTGAAGCAGGGCGTCGCGATCCTGATCACCATGGTGATCCTGTGGGCCGGCTCGCTGGCCACCGCGCTCGGCTTCGAGAACGCCCACCCTGGTGCGGCTCTGCAGGCCGCGGGCGCCGCAATGGAGGGCAAGGAGGTCCGGTTCGGCATACCGATGTCGTCACTGTTCGAGATCTCCACGACGCTGACGTCCACCGGTGCCGTCGACTCGACGCACTCCTCGTTCACCGGAATCGGTGGCGGAACACTGCTCCTCAACATCTTGCTCGGCGAAATCGCCCCCGGTGGAACAGGTTCGGGCCTCTACGGCATGTTGATCCTTGCCATGGTCGCGGTGTTCATCGCCGGCCTGATGGTCGGACGCACCCCGACCTACCTGGGCAAGCGAATCGGCGGTGAGCAGATGAAGTTCGTGGCCGCCTACATCCTGGCCACACCTGCACTGGTGCTGATCGGGACCGGGGTCGCGCTGCTGGTGCCGTCGGCCAAGGCCGCCGTGCTCAACAGCGGACCCCATTCACTCACCGAGATCACCTACGCCTTCGCCTCGGCGGGCAACAACAACGGGTCCGCCTTCGCGGGTCTGGGCGCCAACAACAACTTCTACAACATCGCGCTCGGCGTGGTCATGTTCCTGGGCAGGTTCGTTCCCATCGCCCTGGTGCTGGCCCTGGCCGGATCGCTGGGGAGACAGGGCTTCCGACCCGACGACTCCGGAACGCTGCCCACCCACAAGGCCCAGTTCGTCACGATCCTGCTCGGGGTCGTCGTGCTGGTCGCCGCCCTGACCTACCTTCCGGCGCTCGCGCTGGGTCCGATTGCTGAGGGATTGTCATGACCACCCCAACCCTGAACAAGCCCGGGATGGTCGAGTCGGGGGAGCCGCACCGCATCGGTGCCGGCGTCTTCCGTCCGGCCAGTCTGGTCGCGGCACTACCGAACGCCCTGAAAGCCCTTGACCCGCGGGTGATGTGGCATAACCCGGTGATGTTCGTCGTCGAGGTCGGCGCCCTGCTGACCACCGTTCTCGTCTTCACCGACTACAGCTTCTTCAGCCTGCTGATCGCGGTTTGGCTCTGGCTGACGGTGATCTTCGCGAACCTCGCCGACTCGGTCGCCGAGGGCCGCGGAAAGGCCCAGGCCGCCTCGCTGCGGGCCGGCCGCGACACCGCGGTGGCCCGCAAGGTCACTCCCGCCGGCGTGGAGACCATGGTCCCGGCCGCCGAGCTCCGCAAGGGCGACCTCGTCGTCTGCGAGGCCGGCGATACCATTCCGGGTGACGGCGAGATCGTCGAGGGCGTCGCAAGTGTCGACGAGGCCGCCATCACCGGCGAGTCCGCTCCGGTGGTGCGCGAGTCGGGCGGCGACCGGTCGTCGGTGACCGGCGGTACCCGCGTCCTGTCGGACCGGATCGTCATCAAGATCACCGCTGATCCCGGGAAGTCTTTCGTGGACAGGATGATCGCCCTCGTCGAGGGCAGTGTCCGGTCCAAGACGCCGAACGAGATCGCACTCAACATCCTGCTGGCCAGCCTCACCATCGTCTTCCTGCTGGTGATCATGGTGCTGCAGCCGATGGCGACCTTCTCCGGTTCCACCCAGTCGATCGTCGTGCTCGTCTCGCTGCTGGTCTGCCTGATCCCGACCACCATCGGCGCGCTCGTCTCGGCGATCGGCGTGGCCGGTATGGACCGGCTGGTGCAGCGCAACGTGTTGGCCATGAGCGGCCGCGCCGTCGAGGCGGCCGGCGATGTCTCCACCCTGCTGCTGGACAAGACCGGGACGATCACCTTCGGCAACCGGCAGGCCTCGGCACTGGTCACCGCCCCCGGCGTCGACATCGACGACCTGGCGTCCGCCGCGCTGCGGTCCTCCATGGCCGACGAGACCCCGGAAGGGCGCTCGCTCGTCGAGTTGTGCGAGGAGCGTTACGGCGCAAAGGCTCCGGCCGATGCGCGGGCCGAGTTCATCGAGTTCTCCGCGCGAACCAGGATGAGCGGCGTCGACCTGACGATGCCCACCGGGATCCAGCGGATCCGCAAGGGTGCGGCCAGCGCCGTGTCCGCCTGGGTCGTCGAGCGCGGAGGTCAGGTCAGCGGCGAGGTGAACGCCGCGGTCGGCGAGATCTCCTCCTCCGGCGGCACTCCGCTGCTGGTGGCCGAGGTGTTCGAGTCGACCTCGGGCAGAACCGCTGCGGCAGCCCGGGTATTGGGTGTCGTCCACCTCAAGGACGTCGTCAAACCCGGTATCGCCGAACGCTTCTCCGAGCTGCGCAAGATGGGCATCCGCACGGTGATGATCACCGGCGACAGCGAGCTCACCGCCAAGTCCATCGCGGCCGAGGCCGGCGTCGACGACTACCTCGCCGAGGCCACCCCCGAGGACAAGCTGGCCTACATCCGCCAGGAGCAGACCGGCGGCCGGATCGTCGCGATGACCGGTGACGGCACCAACGACGCTCCGGCGCTGGCCCAGGCCGACGTCGGTGTGGCGATGAACTCGGGCACCACCGCGGCCAAGGAGGCTGGCAACATGGTGGACCTGGACTCCAGCCCCACCAAGCTGATCGACATCGTCGAGATCGGCAAGCAGTTGCTGATCACCCGCGGCGCGCTGACCACGTTCTCGCTGGCCAACGACGTGGCGAAGTACTTCGCCATCCTCCCGGCCATGTTCGTCGGGGTATTCCCCGGCCTGAGCGCGCTCAACATCATGAAGCTCGCGACGCCGTCGTCGGCCGTGCTGTCCGCGGTCATCTTCAACGCCCTGATCATCGTGGCATTGATCCCGCTGGCCATGCGCGGCGTCCGGTACACCCCGTCATCGGCAGCGAAGCTGTTGTCCCGCAACCTCTGGATCTACGGCCTCGGCGGGCTGATCGTCCCGTTCCTCGGCATCAAACTGATCGATCTCCTCATCTCGCTCATCCCCGGAATCGGCTGATCATGACCACTGATACGACAACTTCACCTGACACCGCTGCCTCGGCCGCCAATCTCCAGCCGCCGTCGGCTGGCGCCGTACTGTCGATCGTCGGCCGTCAGCTGTGGGTCGCCCTGCGGTTCCTGATCGCCATGACGGTGATCCTCGGCATCGCCTATCCGCTGCTGGTCCTGGGCCTCGGCAAGGTGATCGCTCCGTCGAACGCAAATGGATCGCTGGTCTCGGTCGACGGAAAGGTGGTGGGCTCCAGCCTGATCGGTCAGAACTTCGACGGCGACAAGTGGTTCCAGGGCCGCCCATCGGCCGCCGGCACGGACGGCTACGACCCGACCTCCTCGGGTGGAACCAACCTGTCCGCCGACAGCGAGGTCCTGCTGAAGGCGGTCAACGAGCGGAAGGCCGCGATCGCCAAGGCCGACGGTGTGCCCGAGTCTGCGGTCCCGCCGGACGCGGTGACCGCCTCTGGCTCGGGGCTGGACCCCAACATCAGTGAGGCCTACGCGCTCATCCAGGTCGATCGGGTCGCCAAGGCGCGTGGCCTTGATGCCACGAAGGTCCACGATCTGGTGGAATCGTTCGTATCGAAGCCGGCGCTCGGTTTCATCGGGAACCGGATGGTCAACGTCCTGCAGTTGAACATCGCGGTGCAGAATTTGCAGTGACGTCGGGGGCACTGCCGACAGCGTCCTGCACATCGATCGCTATAGCGATCGATGTGCAGGACGTTGAGGAAGTTTCGGGAGCCAGAGGGCAGGATTGGACGATGACGGACGTGAGCAGCACCGCCAAGGTGTCCTCCTCCGGCGTCGGCAAGAAGCCGGCCACCGGGCGGCTCCGGGTCTATCTCGGAGCCGCACCCGGCGTCGGCAAGACGGTCGCCATGCTCGGCGAGGCCCGACGTCGTGCCGAGCGAGGTACCGACGTGGTGATCGGTGTCGTGGAGGACCACGGGCGCGCTCACACCAAGGAGTGCGTCGAGGGGCTGCCGGTGATCCCGCGGCGAACCTCCGAGCACCGCGGCATCACCCTGTCCGAGATGGACGTCGACGCGATCCTGGCGCGGAAGCCCGCGGTGGTGCTGGTCGACGAACTCGCCCACACCAACGCGCCGGGTTCCCGGAACGCCAAGCGCTGGCAGGACGTCCAGGTCCTCCTCGACGCCGGCATCAACGTGGTCACCACGGTCAACATCCAGCACCTGGAATCGTTGAACGACGTGGTGGCCGGTATCACCGGGGTCGTGCAGGCCGAGACCGTCCCCGACGACGTGGTGCGGGCCGCCGACCAGATCGAGCTCGTCGACATGAGCCCGCAGGCGCTGCGGCGCCGGATGGCCCACGGCCACATCTACCCGGCGGGTGCCATCGATACCGCCCTCGGCAACTACTTCCGCGAGGGCAACCTCACCGCGCTACGCGAACTCGCCCTGCTCTGGGTGGCCGACCGGGTCGACGAAGGTCTGGAGCGCTATCGGCGTGAACATGGCATCACCGGGACCTGGGCCGCCCGCGAGCGAATCGTGGTGGCCCTGACCGGCGGTCCCGAAGGTCCGTTGCTGCTGCGACGTGGTGCCCGGATTGCCGGCCGGGTCAGCGGTCGTGACCTGGTCGCCGTGCACATCGTCCGGTCGGACGGCTCGATGGGTGCGCCATCGGCGGAGATCGAGAGCCAGCGGCTGCTGGTCGAGAGCATGGGCGGCAGCTTCCAGCTGATCGTCGGGGACGACATCGCCGCTGCGGTCCTGGATTTCGCTCGGGGGATCAACGGAACGCAGATCATCGTCGGCGTCTCCCGGCACGGTCGCTTCACCCAGCTGGTGCGGCCCAGCACCTCCATGGGCATCGTGCGCGACTCCGGCGACATCGACGTCCACGTGGTCACCCACAAGCCGGTCTCCCGACGACGTCTCGCCGGCCGTCGCGCGATCCGGTCGTTGAACCGGTGGGCCTGGGCGGCTGCCGTCGGGGTGCCGATCGTGCTGGCCGGGCTGATGCTCCTGGTCCGCGGTGGGCTCAACCTCCCGACCGTGCTGCTCATCTTCCTGCTCGGCGTGCAGGCCACCGCGTTGATCGGCGGCGTGCTACCGGCGGCGGTCACGGCGGTGATCGCCAGTGTGATCGCCAACCTCCTGTTCACCCCGCCGTACGGCTCGCTGACCATCGCCGAACCCCAGAACGCCTTCGCCCTCCTGGTTTTCATCGTCGTCGGCGTGACGGTCGCCTCCATCGTCGATCGCAGTCGGACGGCAGCCGGGCAGGCCGCCCGTGGTCAGGCCGAGGCGCAACTACTGGCGGCGGTCGCCAATACCCTTGCCCAGCCCGGTGATCCGCTCAACGCGGTGCTCGAGCAGGCCAGGATCGGGTTCGGGATGAACAGTGCGGTGCTGATCCGGACCACTGCGGGGAGTACCGGCAGCACGACCGGAGCGAGACCGGAGGACCGGCACGTGGTCGCCGCGGTGGGTGATCCGCTGGCCGATGGTGTGGATCCGGTCTCCGGCGCAGACGTCGTGGTGACCGCCGGGGACGAGGACGAGCTGATGCTCACCCTCTTCGGCCATCCGCTCGATGCCGCCGACCAGCAACTGGTCGAGGTGGTGGCGGCGCAGGCCGTGCTCGCCCTGGAACGCAACGAGCTGGAGGTGGAGGCCGCACAGGCGGACCGACTCCGGCAGTCCGACGTCGTGAGAACCGCGATTCTGGCGGCGGTCTCGCATGATCTGCGGACGCCGCTCGCGACCATCAAGGCCTCCATGTCGAGCCTGCGGGACGAAACCGTGACGTGGTCGGACCAGGACCGGACGGAACTGCTCACCGCCACCGACGAGGCTGCCGACCAACTCGACGGGTTGCTCGCGAACCTTCTCGACCTGAGCCGCCTGCAGACCGGTGTGCTGGTGCCGGTTCGCCGCGCGGTGTCGCTCGACGAGGTGGTGTACCGCGCCCTGATCGGGTTGCCGCGGGACCGCGTGGAGATCGATATCCCCGACGACCTGCCGTTGATCGACACCGACCGGGGGCTGCTGGAGCGGGTCGTCGCCAACATCGTGTCGAACGCGATCGGCCACACGCCGCCCGGCCCCCCGGTCCGGATCTTCGCCGGCCAGGTGCCGGGCGCGAAGTCCCGGTTGATGCAGATCCGGGTGGTGGACCACGGTCCCGGTGTCGCGGAGTCGGATCGGGAGGCGATGTTCGCGCCGTTCCAGCGGCTCGGCGATGCCCCGGCCGGGTCCGGCATCGGGCTCGGGCTGGCGGTCGCCCGCGGCCTCGCACAGGCTGTCGACGCGTCGATCGAGGTCGATGACACCCCCGGCGGAGGCCTGACGATGATCATCACCGTGCCCATCGCCGAACGCGCCGCGACCGACTCCAATCCGGCTTCGACCGAATCCGCCGGCCGTGCCGCGGCGGGCTCCACCGATTCCGCGATCGGGTCGGCGCGCCGAGGCGTGGCCGGATCCGCCGGCGGTGCCGCATGAGTCGCGTCCTCGTGGTTGACGACGACCTCGCCCTGGCCCGTGCGCTCGGCATCAACCTCCGGGCCCACGGCTACGAGGTGACGGTCGTGCACGACGGCAAGGCTGCCCTCGACCGCGTCGCCCACGTGCATCCCAACGTGGTCATCCTGGACCTGGGGCTCCCGGACATCGACGGGGTCGAGGTGCTCGCCGGCATCCGCGGCTGGTCGACCATCCCGGTGATCGTGCTGTCGGCCAGGTCCACCTCCGCAGAGAAGGTCGAGGCCCTTGACGCCGGTGCCGACGACTACGTCACCAAGCCGTTCGGCATGGCCGAGCTCCTCGCCCGGGTGCGCGCGGCGGTCCGTCGCGGCGCCCCCGGCACCGGCGAGGTCGCCGAACCCGTCGTGACGGCGGACTTCACCGTCGACCTCGATGCGCACCGGGTGCTGCGTGCGGGGGAGCCGGTGCGGCTGACCCCGACCGAGTGGTCCATGCTCGAGATCCTGGTCCGTCATTCCGGAAAGCTGGTGTCCGGCAAGCAGTTGCTGGTCGAGGTCTGGGGACCGGCCTACGAGACGGAGACCCACTACCTCCGCGTCTACATGGCGCAGCTCCGCCGCAAGCTCGAGCCCGACCCCTCCAAGCCCCGCTACCTCATCACCGAACCTGGTGTGGGTTACCGCTTCCAAAGCTGAAGACCCGGCCGGGCGAGCTTTGCCGTCGCGCCCTGAAGAAGGCTGACTTCTTGGATGGTCTGCCTATTCGCATGTCGTACGACTGGCTGCTGTCGGCCGTCCTGGATGACGGGCCCCATCTCGACGGCTTCGAGATCGTGCGATTGTCCGACGTGACCCAGGTCAGGGAGGTCTCGACCGGCCCGCTCCGATACCTGTCGCGCGGGTTGCAGGCAGTGGGGCAGTGGCCCATCCCGCCGGACACGGCCGTGGCGTTGGCAGGTCTTGCACTGAACACGATCCGCTCCATCCTCGAGTCGGTCCACGTCGCAAGCCCAATGGTGGGGATCCATCGCGAAGGAATCGCTCCCGACGAGATCTACATCGGTCACGTGGTGCGGGTGGGTCGCAAGAAGGTCCGCCTTCTGGACATCGGGTTGAACGGGCAGTGGAGGCCCCGCCCTCGGGTCTGGAGGTTGGCTGACATTACCCATCTCCAGTCCGGCGGCCGCTACCAGCGAGCGTTGGCCGACTTCGGGGATGCTCGCCCGCTGCGGTAGCCGCGACGAGGGGCACCCGCGAAGGCGTTGGCCGTTCAGCGCTGCCGATAAGCCACATCGACACAGACAGATCATCGCTCAAGCCCCATGGGTCGGTGCATGTTGTTCCGTAGGGGTTTCTGCTCGGAGTCGATCCATTTCGGCGGGATCAACTCCGGTATTCCATCTGCGCCCATCTGCACCACCCACTCACCTTTATGAATTTCGGTGTGGTGGCAGGGACAGAAAAGGACACCACCCTTGTAACAGGTGTCGCCGCCGTCTCGGTGCCACCATTCGACATGGTGACAGTCGCACCAACCGGGGGGTCTATCACATCCAGGCCAAATGCATCCGCCGTCCCGCAGGGTGATGGCGCGGCGAATGGCGAGCGGGAAGGTTCGGCGTTCCCGCCCGATGTCCAGCACTTCACTGTTGCTGTCCAGGATGGCCGGGATGATTTGCGCGTCGCACAGGAATTTTCGGGCCTGAGCGGCGGTGATCGCCCCGCCGGAGTCATACCCGGCGGAGGTCAGGGCGCCTTTGATGACGTCCCAGTGCATCACCATGGTGATGTGCGGCCGTTCACCGCCTTGGGTCGGTCCGGTCCCGGCGTCCAGGAACCCGCGGAGCGCAGCGATGAGGGCGTGGGCGCGGCGGTTCGCCGGGGACCGCGGATCCCGCACCCTCGTCCCGCAATGGGTGCCGCCGCCGGTGGCGGTGTTGCTCCCTTGGGCGTCGCTGGACCCGGAAGCCTCGGCGAGTGAATCCTCGTCGGTGCTGGTGTCCTCGGTGCTGATGTTTTCGGTGCTGGTGTCCGCATCGCTGAGGGCACCGTCGACGTCGACGTCGTTGTCGTTGGCGTTGTCGGAACCATCGACGAGGTCGCTGTCGCTGTCCAGGTCGTCGTCGGAACCATCGGCACTGTCCCCGTCGGACTCGACGTCGGCATCGGCATCGGCATCGGCTTCGGCATCGGCATCGGCTGCGTCGGTGGAAGTAGCTGTAGCAGAGCTGGTCTCGCTGCCCGAATCGGAGCCGGCGCCGGGGCCCTCGCCACTGCCGCTTCCGCTGCCGCTGCTGGTCGGGGTGCTGGGGTGGGGTGCGGACAGGCCGTCGATGGCCTTTTTGACCACTTCGACGCTGTAGTCATCCAGTTGCCCCTTGATCGGGGTCAACCCGGTCCGCAGGTTGCGGCGTCCGAAGCTGAACTCCATCTTGGCGGCGGCGGTTTCCTCGTCGAGGTCGCCGTCGGGGTCGGCCTTGTCCAGGACGCTGCGGCAGACCTTTTCGAACGGGTTGGGGTCCAGACCGGTCGCGTGGTCGACGAGGAACGATTCCCAGAATTGCAGGTCCTGGACGGGCAGCAGGGCGGGGAGTTTGCTCATGGTGGCGATGACCAGTTTGATGTGTTCGGAGTTGACGGTGCCGGCGGCCATCGCTGCCGCCAACGCGGGTAGCACCGGCGGCAGGATGGTGCCGCTGTCGCTCTCGCGGGGCAGGACCTGCCGGGCGGCGTTGACCCGGCCGTAGGCTTCGGCGGGGGAGATGTTGAACTTTTGCCGCAGTAACGCCGCGGTGGAGGTGCATGCGTACTTGGCGGCGATGTTTTCGGAGTCCAGTTCGCCGGTGAGGTTGACGTTGGCGGTGTAGACCTCGTTGGCCAGTTGTTGCAGCTGCGCCCCGAGGGTGAGCAGGTCGGCGTGTTGGATCCGCCACCACTGCGTTTCCCGCAATTGTCCGACCACGCGCAGCGCGATGTCCAGCAGGTCGTGGGTCTGCTGGGTGTCGGGGAATGCGTTGTCCTCCATGAATACGACGCTATACCCGGGCACCGACAGTCCCCCTTTTCGCCGGGAATCCGGTGGCGGCCGACGAAGAGTCAGCGGCGGAATTGCCACCGGAAGGGGTTGATCAAACCGGACTGCGCGGATGAACTCGTTTACTTCTGTCCCATCATTCCCAAAATCGGCAAGTTCATCTATTTCGTCGGAGTTGATCAGCGCGGACGAAGTTGATCAGCGCGACAGCGGGGGAAGTTGATCAGCGCGACCGCAGGGGAAGTTCCCAGTCGAGACGATTCCCCACCTCTGAGACCCCCCGGATCTGCTCCAACTTCAGCCGCGACGTTGACCTGCGATCAGGCCGCATCTATGCGAACCTGCAGCCAGGACGGCAACTGGACCGTGCGCGCGTACTGTCGCAGCATCTGGGGTGGGACCACCCGATCAGAGGGCTCGATGGGGGATCGAATGGTGCGGCGGCTGTCTCTTGCTGGGTTGGCGCTGGTACTCGCGGCCTGCACGTCGGTGGGTGGTCGACCCGTGCTCCCGGGCCCGACCGGCCCCGCCCAATCCACCACGGCGCAGACCGACCTATCGGCATCGAACATCCCGTCGACAGCCAGGACCTCGACAGCCAGTACGTCGACAACCAGCAGATCGACAACGCCTACATCGGGCACGCCCACCACGACGTCACCCCCGCTCGGCACTTCCAGCGGTCAAGGCGACGACTCGTCGGTCCAGGCACTACCGCCCGGCGCCACCACAGCTGCCCCACCGACCCTCGGCCCGGCGGACAAGGGCAAGGCGCTGATGTGGACCCAGGCCGACTTCACACCGCTCGGGCAGCCCGTCGCAGTTGGCCCGCGGGTGGTGGTCTACGGGCTGAAGGCAGGGGTTCTCTCGATCGAGGTGCTGGATGCCGGCACCGGACGGGTGGTCTGGTCCCGGCCCGCCTCGCCGGGTGACGCGGCCCCCGGGGTCAACCTCGATCCGACCGTCATCGGCGGCACTGTTGTCTATCTCCGGCCGGCCTCGACGTCGTCGCTTGACGATGTTCGGGTGGTGGCGGCCGATCCGGCGACCGGCAAGGACATCGCGGTCACCCCTGTGGTGCTCGAGGTCGGGGAGCGGCCGGAGGACTGTGGAAATCTCGCCTGTTTCACCGTCGTGGGGGTCAGCGGTGTCCATGGCGTGAGGATGGACGTGCACACCGGCAAGCTGACGCCCGACCCGGCCAGGCTGGCCCTGGCCGCGCGGACGATCGGCCCCGAAGGACTGCTGTCCATCCAGGAGGACGGAAAACCGGAACAGCTCGCGCGGCAGGTCGGGACCAAGATCGCGTGGACCACTCCGCTTTCGGCGATCTTCGGCGCCGGCTACTCCACGAACTTCGGTTGGGAGTTCCACGCTTTCGATCAGCAGAAGGTGCTGGTCGGCACCGTCGGTGCCGACCAGTCGGTGGAACGCGCCAAGGGAGCAGTGCCACTCGGGGTCGGCTCCGAGATGGCCGGGATCAACGTCACCACCGGAGCCCGACTCTGGCTGCAAACCGGTGGCGTCGACTACTTCTGCCTGGCGCCCGACGTCTTCACCGGGCCGAGTTCGCTCGAAGCAGTGCGATGCCGATGGGCTGCGTCATCGAAGGTGGTGCTGAACGGCTCGACGACCACGATCGAGAACGCCACCGTCTCCCTCGAGGGTTTCGACCCCGCGACGGGCCGGACCACCTGGTCGGTCGCGCTGAAGAATCCAAGTGGCACGTCCTACCAGGACTGGACGCAATCGTTCGAAGTCGTCGGCGAGGACTCGCTCGTCGCGAACGGACCCTCCGGACCCGTGCTGATCGACACCGATAGTGGGGCAACCACAACGGTGAAGGCCGGCACCCAGGCCACCTGCACCCGCCAGATCATCACAGCCATCGTGGGCGGCAACCATCGGATAGAGGGCAAGTCCTCCAACTCATACATCACTGGCAACGCGGTGTTCTCGTGTCGGCCGAACGGCACCGCCTCGGCGTTGACGGGGAGGTGGCCGAGTTGGGCCGGGGCGGTCACCGGTCACGTCCACGTGGTGACGACCAACGCCGGTGTGCAGGGCTACCGCACCGGCTGACGCCATCGGGTCAGCACGGCCGGCAACGCGGTGTCGTACCCGTTCCAACTCACCCCGAGAGTTCGGCCGCCGTGGTCACTTCCGCGTAGTTTCCGGACAGCGCCGCGAGGAAGCTGGCGTGGACGTCGGCGCCGGCGATGTGGCGGTCGCCGAACGTCAGGTCGGGTGCCGCGCAGGCGTCGGCCACCACGGTGACCTGGAACCCGAGATCGGCTGCGGCCCTGACGGTCGCGTCGATGCACATGCTCGTCATCATGCCCACCACGACCAACTCGTCGATGCTGCGGCTGCGTAGTTCCTGCTCCAGGCCGGTCTCGCGAAAGGAGTTCGGGTAGGCCTTGACGATCACCGTCTCGCCCTCGTCAGGCGTCACGCTGGGATGGATATCGATGCCGGCGGTCCCGGGCCGCATGAACGTGGCCTCCGGGTCGTCCCACTCGTGCCGCACGTGGATGACGGGCAGATCCGCCGTGCGGAAGTGTTGCAGCACCTGGTGTGCGGCTGCCGCAGCCGTCTCCGGTTCCACCAGCGGGTTGGCCCCGCCGGGGAAGTAGTCGTTCTGGATGTCGACGATCAGCAGAGCCTTGGTCATGTTCTCGTCCGTTCCTGTCGGGGTGGATCCCACTTGTCGGGTAGAAGGCTGATGCCCGCCATGCTGCACTAAAAACAGGGCAAGCTCTACAACCGTTCCTGAGCGGCGACCCGACCGCGGCAGAGCACCAGGTAGCCGACGAAACCGATCAGCAACGAGGCGACCACACCGAGGTTGGCGGCGGCCCAGCTGCCCGTACGGCCGCCGAGACCGAAGACCTCCAGGAGGTATCCCTGCCACTCGAGCCAGCTGACCGTGCTGACCACCAGGCCGAAGCCGATGAACGAACCCACGGCCATCAGTGCCACCGCCGCGTAGTTGACGACTCCGTACCGGCCTTGACTCGTGTAGAGATCTGGTTCGACGTAGTCCTTGCGGCGCAACAACATGTCCGCGAGGAAGATGCCCGTCCAGGAGGCGATGGGTACGCCGAGCGTGACCAGGAAGCCGAAAAGGGAGCCGAAGAAGTCGCCGGGGGCGATCCAGACCAGGTAGATGGTGCCGAGGACCATGATCACCGCGTCGATCAGGACGGCCGAGTAGCGCGGGATCTTGAGGCCCAGGCTCAACAGCGCGAGACCGGAGGAGTAGATGTCCAGCACTGCGCCGCCCATCTGGCCCAGCAGCGCGACGAGGATGAACGGGATCAGGTACCAGGTCGGGAGAATGGTGCCGAGGCCACCGATCTGGCTGTCGGCGACGGCGCTGGCCAGTGCGGGGCTCGAACCGGTGATCAGCAATCCGAACAGGATGAGGAAGACCGGTCCGATGGCGCCGCCGAGAGTCGTCCACCCGACCACCTTGGAACCACGGACGTTCTTGGGCAGGTAGCGGCTGTAGTCGGCGCCGGTGTTGGTCCAGCTCAGGCCGAACAGGGTGAAGCCGATGATCAATGCACCGATGAAGGCCGAAAAGCTGCCGGAGGGCAGGGTTTGCAGTTGCGCCAGGTTGATGTGCTTGACCGTCAGCACCATGTAGCCGACGGTCAGCACCACCATCACGATGGTGATGTATTTCTGGAATTTCATGACGGTGTCGAACCCGAGGAAGCCGGCGGCGGCGATCACCGCTGCGACGACGACGAATGCGATCACCCTGGTCAGGGTGCCGTCGCTCCACCCCAATCGCAGGAAGACGGTGTCGACCGCGAAGATGCACAGCACCACGGTCACCGTCTCGAATCCCACCAGCAGCAGGTAGCTCACCAGCGTGGGGACTTTGTTGCCGCGGAATCCGAAAGCCGCGCGGGACAACACCATCGTCGGGGCAGACCCTCGCTTGCCGGCCAGCGAGGTGAAACCGACCAGGAGGTAGGACAGCACGATGCCGATGACGCCGGCGATCAGCGCCTGCCAGAACGAGACGTTCGCAAACAGCAGGTAGACGGCGTACCCCATGCCGAGCACGCCGATGTTCGCGCCGCACCACGGCCAGAAGAGGTCCGAGGCCCGCCCGCGACGCTCCACCGGTGCGATGACGTTGATGCCGTTCTGTTCGACGGTCGGGACGACAACCGACTCCGGGTGGTCGGGTTGACGATCGGGCGGTGCAGTGGTGGTCATGTCGGGGCCCTCCAGCAGAGCGGCAAGTCAGCCTGACGGCGCAGGAAAATCGGACAGCTCCCCGACGACGACGACGGGGAGATCAGCGCGGATCGATCGCAGGGCGGGCAGAGCCGCGGGATCGAGTGACACCAGGACGCAGGACGCCGGGCCGCCCGATGCCGAGACATCGAACCCCGCGTCCTGCCGCTGATGTCGATCACCCTGGCGCTGACCGCGACCGGCAATCCGATCCGTCCACTGATGTCGCAGCCCCGCCGTCGCGGCCAGCTGGGCGATCTCGTGCCGGACCCCGCGTGAGCCGACGGGAAGGGCCTCGTGCACCCCCGGGATGGCCAGCGCAGCAACCACTTCGGCGATCGAGGGCATCTCGGGGTCGGTCGGGTGCAGCTCGTGCGCGGGTGCCGACCGGGGGAGTCCCAGGCAGACGACCAGATCTCCGGCGCGGCTCCGGCCGACCCGCAGGCCGTCCGGTCCGGCGGATCCGATCACCGTGACGCCGATACCGGTGGTGCTCGTCGCGGCGTTCTCCTCGGTGCTACCCGTCACCGCTTCCGGCCCCAGTCCGACCTCGGCCGCCAGTTCGTTGACCGCGGCGACCATCTGGTCGGCCTCGGTGCCACCGGCGAAACAGAGGGTGTTCACGATCAGGCGGGGGGTGGCGCCGGCCGCCACCAGTTCGATCAGCGGCACACGGGCGGCGAAGTGGCCGGTGGTGTGCGCCGTCGCGGCCACCGAGTCGCCGGGATGCGGGCCGATCCCACCCACCGAATCGCAGGCGATCACCAGCCGCGAGCCGTCCGGCAGGGTGATCAGCGAGAGGTCCCGAACGCGACCGGTCGGCCAGACGGGCAGCAGATCGATCACCACACCGCCTCCCGCTCTGTCCACCAACTCTGATCGCCGCAGCCGACCGGCTCCGTGGCCTGAAGGTTAGAGTCCGCGTGACTGACAGGTCAAAGATCCAGCCAACACAGCCCACAGACAACGGGCGGTTGATCTGCCATGATGGCCTCGCTGGAAGTCACGGCTGGTGGATCCACCGGGCGAGCTCGGGGAATCGGGGACGAATCAATGCTGTATCTGGACGGAGTCATCGGGCTTGCGCTGCTGGCCCTCTGGGTGTTCTGCCTGGTCGACGTCATCGGCACTCCCGCCGACGCCACCAGGAACCTGCCCAAGCTGCTGTGGTTGGTCCTGGTCATCTTCCTGTCCTGGGTCGGCTGCCTGCTCTGGTTCCTGTGCGGCCGGCCGCGGGCCGGTCAGGTGGCTGCCACCGGCTTCTACGAAGGGGCCAAACCGCAGGGATTCCCGGAGTACGAGCGTCTGGGCCGATCGACCGCCGGCGACAGCGAAGCCGATCTGGAGTTCCTGCGCCAGTGCCGGGAACGCGCCGACCAGCAGCGGGCCTCCTACCTGAAGAAGCGTCAGGACGAGCAGGACTGATCAGGTCCCGTCGTAGGCGGCAATCAGTTGATCGGCGGCGGCTGCGGCCGAGAGTTGGCCGGCGGCAACCGCTTCCGTGACGGACTTCCGGATGTCTTCGATTCCCGGCGAATGACGCAGCCGCTGGTCCAGTTCGTCGCGCACCAGCGCCCAGGTGAGTTCGACCTGCTGGGTCGACCGCTTCCGGGCCAGCCCGTCGGCACCGAGGTGTTCGCGATGACGCTGCACCGTTGCCCACAGGTGGTCGAGGCCGGCGCCGGTCTGGCCGGAGCAGGTCAGCACCGGAGGCACCCAGCTCTCCTTGCCCCGCACCAATCGAACAGCGCCCGTGAGCTCCAGCGCGGTGGCCTTGGCTTCCGTCAGGTGATCACCGTCGGACTTGTTCACGGCGACCACGTCGGCCAGCTCGATGACGCCCTTCTTGATGCCCTGCAACGAATCTCCGGTCCGGCTGAGGGTGAGCAGCAGGAAGGTGTCGACCATCGCGGCGACGGTGGTCTCCGACTGCCCGACGCCGACGGTCTCCACGATCACCACGTCGAAACCGGCTGCCTCCAGCACGGTGATGGCCGCCGCCGTCGCTCTGGCCACTCCGCCCAGCGTCCCGGCGTTGGGGGAGGGCCGGATGTAGGCGTCCGGATTCGCCGACAGCTGCGGCATTCTCGTCTTGTCGCCAAGGACGGACCCGCCCGTGCGGGCGCTCGACGGGTCGACCGCCAGGACGCCGACCCGGTGTCCGCTTGCTGTCATCGAGCTGCCCAAGGCCTCGATCAGGGTCGATTTCCCGGCGCCCGGCGCTCCGGAGATGCCCAGCCGGGTCGACCCGCCGGCATGCGGCGCGAGCAGCGAGTAGAGCTCACGGGCCTCGGCCCGGTGGTCGGTGCGGGTCGACTCCATCAGCGTGATGGCCCGGGACATCGCCGTCCGGCCGATCTGGGTGCCACGGCTCTCGACGATGGCCTCCGCCAACGCGACCGGATCGGACCAGCGAGCGGTGGTCGCCACGATCACACAACCCTTGCCGCTGCGGTGATCTCGCCTGCCGCAGCCACCGTCACGGTGCGGAGGGCAGGCCGGAGCTGATCCGCCCCAACAGGTCGATGGCGGAGTCGGCGATCACCGTCCCGGGGCCGAAGACGGCGACGGCCCCGGCGGCCAGCAGATCGGGGATGTCGGCCGGCGGCACCACACCACCGACCACCACCACGATGTCGGGACGGCCCGCCGCAGCCAGCGCGGACCGGAGTTCGGGGACCAGGGTCAGGTGGCCGCCGGCCAGCGACGACACCCCGACGACGTGCACGTCGGCGTCGACCGCTTGCGCCGCAACCTCTTCCGGGGTGGAGAACAACGGCCCGACATCGACGTCGAAGCCCATGTCGGCAAACGCGGTGACGATCACCTTCTGCCCGCGGTCGTGGCCGTCCTGTCCCATCTTCGCCACCAGGATGCGGGGACGGCGGCCCTGCTCGGCCTCGAACCGGGCGCTCGCCGCGATCACCGCGTCCATGCTGGCGTGACCGGCTCCGGTCGAGGATGCTTCGGCTCGATACACCCCCGAAATGGTACGGATGACGGCGGAGTGTCGGCCGTAGACCTGCTCGAGAGCGTCCGAGATCTCGCCCACCGTGGCCTTCGCCCTGGCCGCCCGGACCGAGAGTTCGAGCAGGTTGACCGTGAGGTCGGCGCCGCTGCCGGATGGCCGGCCGGCGGCATCTGTCAAGGCGGCCAACGCTTCCCGAACCTGCTCGGGGTCACGGTCGGCGCGGAGGGTGGCCAGCCGGGCGATCTGCTCGCCCCGGACGGCCTTGTTGTCGACCTTGAGCACGTTGAGTGGTTCGTCGGTGGTGGGCGTATAGAGGTTGACCCCGATGACGTCCTGCGCGCCGGTGTCGATCCGGGCCTGGGTGCGGGCCGCGGCCTCCTCGATCCGCATCTTCGGCAGTCCGGCCTCGATCGCCTTGGCCATCCCGCCGGCCGCCTCGACCTCCTGGATCCGGGCCCAGGCCCGTTCGGCCAGATCGTGGGTGAGTCGTTCGACGTAGTAGGAACCGCCCCACGGATCGATGATGGCCGTCGTGCCTGATTCCTGCTGCAGCAGCAACTGCGTGTTGCGCGCGATCCGCGCCGAGAAGTCCGTCGGCAGCGCGATGGCCTCGTCGAGAGCGTTGGTGTGCAACGACTGCGTGCCACCCTGCGTGGCCGCCATCGCCTCGATGCAGGTGCGCGCCACGTTGTTGAACGGATCCTGCGCGGTCAGCGACCAGCCGGACGTCTGGCAGTGGGTCCGCAGCGAGGTCGATTTGGGATTCTTCGCCCCGAGTTCGGTGACTAGCTTGCACCACAACGCCCGTGCCGCACGGAGTTTCGCGACCTCCATGAAGAAGTTCATGCCGATGCCGAAGAAGAAGCTCAGGCGCGGGGCGAACGCGTCGATGTCGAGACCGGCCGCCTTCCCGGTCCGCAGGTACTCCAGACCGTCGGCCAGCGTGTACGCCAACTCGAGATCCGCGGTCGCCCCGGCCTCCTGGATGTGGTATCCGGAAATCGAGATCGAGTTGAACTTGGGCATTTTTGCGGCGGTGTAGGTGAAGATGTCGGAGATGATGCGCATGGACGGCTCGGGCGGATAGATGTAGGTGTTGCGCACCATGAACTCTTTGAGGATGTCGTTCTGGATCGTGCCCGAGAGTTGTTCCGGCGCAACACCCTGCTCCTCGGCCGCCACGATGTAGAGCGCCAGCACCGGGAGGACGGCCCCGTTCATCGTCATCGACACGCTGATCTGATCGAGGGGGATGCCGTCGAACAACTGCCGCATGTCCAGGATGGAATCGATGGCCACACCGGCCATCCCGACGTCACCGGTGACGCGGGGGTGGTCGGAGTCGTACCCGCGGTGGGTCGCCAGATCGAAGGCGACCGACAACCCCTTCTGCCCGGCGGCGAGATTCCGGCGGTAGAAGGCATTCGACTGCGCGGCGGTGGAGAAGCCGGCGTACTGCCGCACCGTCCACGGCTGCGTCGTGTACATGGTCGGGTAGGGCCCGCGCAGGAACGGAGGCAGGCCGGGATAGGTGTCGAGCGCGTCCAGCCCGGCGACGTCCGCGGACGTGTAGAAGTTTTGCACCGCAATGCCTTCCGGCGACAACCATGGCTCACCCCGTGTGCTACCTGGCGCGTCGGGATCCGGAATGGCCGCATCCGAACCCGGATCGCGCAGTGGCAGATCGGCGAACGATTTCGGGACCGTCATGAGGGCTCCCCGTCATTGGTGGGCTTGTCGGGAAATCCCATGGCGTGACGGGTCCGCAGCAGGAACTCCACCACGTCCTCACCGACGGCGAGGTGGTCGTCGACCAGGCCCGCCAACTCGGTGGAAGGTTTCCCGGCCAACAGGATCCGCTCGGCGCCGACCGCACGCAGGGCGTAGATCAGATCCTTGCCGGACTCGGCGTAGCCACGGTCGGAGCCGGCCAGGCAGACCACCTCGGGTGTACCGGCGGAGCGGTAGCCGGTCAGCACCTCCTTCACCGAACCGGTGACATCGCCCCCGACCGCGTCGATACCCCCGGCGGCAAAAGCGTTGGTGACGAACGCTGCTCGCCCGCTGTGCGCTGCCACCGGCCCGACGGTGGCGAGGAAGACCGAGCCGGGCACCGGCAGGTCCCGCATCGATTCGAAGGCCTGGGCCCAGGGTGAGTAGAACTGGTCGCCGTCGATGTCGAGCTCGACTTTCTTGCGTGACGGCAGTCTCTCGTGGGCCAGCGGGAACTCGCTCAGGCCGGTGATCGGCTGCCGGCGGGTGGCGACCAGGTCCTCGCGGTGTGCGGCGCCCTCGGCCCACCGACGGACCAGCGAACCGTCGTACAGGGCCTGAAGAACCGACCCGGACGCCTCGATCCGCTGGAACTCGGCCCAGGCGGCATCTGCGAGTTGCGCGGTGAGGGCTTCGACGGCGTAGGACCCACCGGCCGGATCGGCCGCCGCGGTCACGTGGGACTCGCCGATCAACAGGTGGGAGATGTTGCGCGCCAGGCGTCTTCCGAGAGGATCCGGAACCCCGAGGGTGCTGTCGAACGGCATGACGGTGATTGATCGGGCCCCGCCGACCCCGGCAGCGAACGCTGCGATGGTGGTGCGCAGCAGGTTCGTCCAGGGGTCGTACTTCGTCATCATCGGACGGGAGGTGACGGCCTGCTGCATCTGGCCCGTCCGATCGGCGGAGGCGCCGGACAGATGTGCAACCCGATCCCACAACAGCCGCGCCGCACGGAACTTCGCAATGGTGGCGAACTGGTCGTCGGTGGCGGCGTAGCGGAACTCGATCAGCCGCAGTGCGTAGTCGATGCCCCCGGGGATCTCGCTGAGCACACGCAGGTAGGTGGCGCCGACCGCCAGTGACCAACCGAGCTCGGCCGCGGGGCCAGCGCCACGCTCGTGGGCCACGGTCCCGTCGACCACGAAGCCCCTGATGCCAAGATCTCTTGCAGCGTGCGAGATGCGCCAGAGCGGCTTCTCGAGATCCACCGGCTGCGGGGTCTGCTGCGAGAGCCGCACCAGCCGACCGGCCGGGTCCGCGCCGATGTTCGAGTCCGGATGCAGAGTCAGTTCCCTGCGCGTCACGATCCCGCGCAGAGCGGACGTGACCTCGATATCGGTGGTGTCGCCCGCCGGATAGCACATGACCGGTGCCAGATCGAGGTAGACCTTCCGCAGGACCTTGTCCAGATGGCCCGGTTTGGTGCCGTTGCCACCGACACGCAGCCACAGCGAGCTGACTCCGCCGTCCAGATCCTCCAGCGCGGTCGCCGCGGCCGCCTTCGGGTCGGGATCCGCGATGTAGGAGCGGACGTCCCAACCGGCCCCGGTGGAGGCCGCGCCTCCGCGCAGGAACGGTGCCTGTCCTGGCGCGGTCGCCTCCGTCAGGCCGGACGTCGCGGCAGTGTCGCCGATCGCGGGGATCGGCAAGCCCTCGAAATCAGTCCGGCCGAGTACCTCGAGGACCCGGTCGTCGGGATCGTGCTGATCCATGCGCCCGGACCTGCGGACGACGGCCGCGGCGACCCGCAGCCAGTCGGGCCGGCCCACCGGCGCCGTACCGCTCAGCAGCAGGCGCGCTTCGTCATCGGGTCGAACCATCTACCGATAGTAGGAGGCGCGTCGATGTGGGGTCCCGCTGGGCTCCGGTCCTGTTGGTCGGGCTACGGAAGTTCCCAGGTGTGGACAGGCTCGTTGGAGTGCATGCCCTGCGAATACAGGTGCAGCATCTCGGTCAGCGCCCGGTCGCGATCCAGGCCCTTGGCCTCGAGTCGCCGGACGGCCTCGATCTGCCACCAGGCGCCGTTGCGTCGCAGCTTGCAGCGATCCTCCACCACCGAGAGATACCGATCACTGGTCGCCGCCGAGACACCCCAGCGGGCCAGACCCTCGTGGGCGAGCGGCAGCAGGTGCCGGAGGATGAGCTCGTCCCAGCTGACCTCTCCGAATCCGGGCCAGTAGAAGATCGCGTCTGCCCCGTGCCGGGCGCCGGAGTCGAAGTTGGCCTCGGCGGCGTCGAAGGACATCTTCGTCCAGACCGGCCGATCGTCGCTGGAGAGCATCTTCAGGGCACCGTAGTAGAAGGCGGCGTTGGCCAGCACGTCGACGACCGTCGGGCCGGCCGGCAGCACCCGGTTCTCCACCCGCAGGTGCGGAACACCGTCGACGACGTCGTAGACGGGGCGGTTCCAACGGTAGACGGTGCCGTTGTGGAGCCGGAGTTCCTGCAGCCGTGGAGCTTTCCCGGAGGCGAGCACGACTTCCGGTTCCTCGTCGCTGGTTTCGGGCAGCAGAGCGGGGAAGTAGCGGACGTTCTCCTCGAACAGGTCGAAGATCGAGGTGATCCACCGCTCGCCGAAGAACACCGGCGGCCGGACGCCCTGGTTCCTCAGCTCCGGCGAGCGGGTGTCGGTGGCCTGCAGGAAGAGCTCGGTCCGCGTCTCGGCCCACAGGTGCTTGCCGAACAGGTACGGAGAGTTGGCTCCCAGAGCCAGTTGTGGGCCGGCCAGTGTCTGGGCCGCGTTCCAGGTGGGGGCGAAGTCGGCCGGCGAGACCTGCAGGTGCAGCTGCACCGAGGTGCACGCCGATTCCGGGGCGATGGTGTCGGCGAACATCTTGAGGCTCTCCTGGCCGGTGATGTCCAGTTCCAGATCCTCCCGACGATGGGCGAAGATGGCCTCGCTCAGCGCCGCGTACCGCGGATTGGCGCTCATCCAGTCGTCGTGGAAGTGCTCCGGCCGCAACGTCGGCAGGATGCCGATCATGATGATCTCGGAACCGGATTTGTTCGCCTTCGACTCCGCGTGGTCCAGCGAACCCCGCAGCATGGTCTCCAGATCCAGCAACGAATCACCGACCAGCGGCCCCGGTGGGACGTTCAGTTCGATGTTGTACTGGCCGAGTTCGGTCTGGTAGGCGGGGTCCGCGATGGCCGCGAGCACGCGGGCGTTGGCCATGTCCGGCTGCCAGTCCTGGTCGACCAGGTTCAGCTCGATCTCCAGCCCGGTCAGCGGCTTGTCGAAGTCGAAGATGTGCTCGGCCAGCATCTTCTCGAAGACGTCGAGGCAGCGTCGCACCTTCTCCCGGTACCGCTGTCGCTGTTCGCGGGTGAAGGAGCCACCGGAGATGTCGTCGCCCATCGTGGTACCTCAGCGTTTCTCTCTCGCAGCGGGTGCTGGTCTGGGCCTGCCGATGAAGCGGGTGCTTCCTCTGCCGGGCACTGCGGGTTCGTGTGGACTTCGCGCGGACATAGCCAATCACACGGGTAACGTGGCCCGCGCCGGACCACGATCGAAAGACGGAGACGAGAAGTACAGATGAGATCCGAACCCATCTCCGATGCCGTGAACTCTGCCCGGAAGGCACCGGTGCCGACCGTGCCCGGCGCAGACCCCGGGTCCGGTCGCGGACCGGAGTGGCTCGACCGGTACCTGCTCGATCGACTGCCGGCACTGGTGGCGACCCGCCGCGACATCCACGCGCACCCGGAGCTCGGGCACGCCGAGTCGGCGACCTCCGCGGTGATCCTGCGTTCGTTGCGTGACGTCGGGATCACCGGCACCCTGTTGCCCAGCGGCACCGGTGTGGTGGCCGAGATCGGTTCTGGTGAGCGGCTTGTCGCGCTGCGCGCGGACATCGACGCGCTGCCGCTGCGGGAGGTCACCGGACTGCCGTTCGCCTCGACGGTGCCCGGGGTGGCCCACGCCTGCGGTCACGACATCCACACCACCGCGCTGATCGGCGCGGCCCAGGCGTTGGCGTCCGCCGGTGACCTGCCCGGCAGCGTCCGGCTGATCTGGCAGCCGGCCGAAGAGATGATGCCCGGCGGTTCCGAGGAAGTGATCGCCTCCGGTGCTCTCGCAGGTGTCGAACGCATCTTCACCATCCACTGCGACCCGCGGCTGGAGGTCGGCCGCGTCGGGCTGCGGGTCGGGCCCATCACCTCCACCAGCGACGTCATCGATCTACGACTTGCCGGTCCCGGCGGACACACCGCACGCCCTCACCTGACGGCTGATCTGATCCATGCGATGGGGATGGTGATCACCGGCCTGCCCAGCCTGCTCACCCGCCG
This sequence comes from Nakamurella sp. UYEF19, assembly GCF_040546275.1. NCBI lineage: Bacteria > Bacillati > Actinomycetota > Actinomycetes > Nakamurellales > Nakamurellaceae > Nakamurella > Nakamurella sp. UYEF19. Next base: position 259,866 of record NZ_JBEPNO010000004.1, read on the forward strand.
GATGAATCCGAGGTCCGTCCCGGTGATGGTGTGGGGCAACGTGGCGTCGGGCGTGGCCGCGAACGCCATCCCGGAGTCCGGGACGTTGCGCGGCACCCTGCGGCTGATGGACCGCGGTGGCTGGGATCTCGCCGAACCGCTCGTGCGGGAAATCGTTGGAGCGATTCTGGCGCCGACGGGTTGCGGATTCACCCTCGACTACCAGCGCGGGGTGCCTCCGGTCGAGAACGATGCCGTGAGCACCGAGATCCTGCGGGCGGCGGCCACTACGGCCATTGGCTCGGAAAGCATTGCGCTGGCCGAACAGTCGACCGGTGCCGAGGATTTTGCGACCTATCTTGACCACGTGCCGGGGGCACTGGCCCGGGTAGGCGTCTGGGACGGTGTCGGGCCCCAGGTGGACCTGCACTCGCCCGGCTTCTGCGCCGACGAGCGGGCTCTTCCGGTTGCCGTCCGGCTGCTGGCCCTCACCGCGATGGAATCTTTCGACGTCCCGCGCTGATCGAGCCGGCCGGGCTTTTCCCGGGGGCCTGTCAGCTCCCGGTCGAGCGGCAGGGGCGATGGCGGAGGTCGCGGACGTACTCCGTCGGCGCGTCGGCCGCCTCGGCGCCGTCGGCGATGACGCCGAGGTAGCGGGCCGAGGGAATGCCGCCCTCGAAGGCCTGGAGGGCGTAGAGCCAGGCGAGCTTGGCTCCCTCGAGCGTCTGGACCATCACGCGGATCTTCGAGTAGAGGCCGAGATCGGCGCCCTCCCAGGAGTCCAGGGTGCGCTCGTCGGAGTCGGCCATGTCGTAGAGGACGACGAAGACGTTCGAGCCGGGCTCCTCGACCACGGTGGCCAGTGCGCCCTCCCAGCCGAGGTCCTCGCCGCCGAAGGTGAGGCGCCAGTTGGGCATCCAACCGGTCCCGGCCACCGGGGAGGACGGACAGCGCTGCAACATCTGCGCGGGGTCCATGTTGGACCCGTACGCCGCATAGAGAGCCATGTCGCGCAGCTTATCGGGCGCTGTTCCGCCGTCGCCTCTCTCACCCCAGGAGTGGCTCGACGAAAAGGGCGGGCCCGGGCCGGGCTGAGGTCGAGCCGACCTGCTCCAGATCGCCCGTCCGGACATCGAGCCGGACCATGTCGGGACCGGTCATGCGGCTGTTGAGCCCTGAGCAGCTGAACAACAGATGGTCGTGGTCCTCCCAGACCGGTGGTCCTTGTCCGTGTTCACTCGTCTCGGCATCCTGGGGCAGAACCAAGATCCGGGGGCGGCTGGCCTCCATTTCCGGATCGAAGATCGCCAACTGCGGTCGCTCGCCTTCACCGGTGAAGAGGAAGGTGTAGACCAGTTCACCTCCTGGCTTCAACAAGGTCGCTGCTTCCGCGTAATGCGGCCGTCGTGTTCCGTCCTGACGCAACAGATAACGACCGGACCGATCGCGGCGGACGGTGGTGCCGGTGACCGGGTCGAGTTGCTCGATACAGCCGAGTGCACCAGCTGGACTTGTTCTATTGTCTCGCGAACATCGTCGGTCGTTGCCAACAACTGTTCGGCCAACTGTTCGACGGCAAAACTGGCGGGCCCGCTCCACAACACCAGAAAAGCGATATCGGAGGCAAAGCTGGAGTACCGGGTGACCTCCTCGTACCGGGCAAGTGACATCGCAAGGTCAGGATCGAGTTCGACGACGTCCTGCGGGCGCGGCGGGTCGTTCGCCAATCGGATGCGATCGGGACCGGCCGACTCGAGCACCCCGGCGGCCACCAGGAGAGGCACGGCAAGGTCGAGTTCGTCGAGTGAGACCTCCGGTGACGCAGCCATCTCGATGCCGTGCAGCAAGACATCGAACCCGGGAACCACCTCGGTCCACGGCGTTCCGGTGACAGCAGCGACCGGTGACTCGCGTCGCTTCAACCAGCTCGGCGGGACGACCGGCGCCGGCCAGAACTGCACCAGCCAGACGTGTTCGTCCTCGTCCGTGTTCAGGCGGCAGCAGATCCGGGCCCGGAGGTCGCCTGGTCGGGCCAGCACGAGTTGAGCGGACTCGGCGAATCCGCTGGTGACCTGGCTCAGGCCGACGACGCCGGTCACGCTCCGAAAGGGCGTCTCGACCACGGTGTCCCACCTCGCGTCGTCACGGGCCGGTGCGCTGTCGTGGGACTCCAGACGCACGGGCTCGTAGGACCCGCATGCCGGACCGTCCAGCCATCCGGACCCGCCACGCCCGATGGTCCCGCAGGGTTGGGCGTCGGTCCCGTACTCGTCGAGAAGAGGGAGGTCGTCGTTCGTCTCTCCGGTGAAGTTGTCATAGCTGTCCCGAACCAGGAACGTCCCGTATTCCGGGCTGTATTCGTCGTCCTCGTAAGCCGCGAGAAGCGTCGTGGGCAGGGACCTTACCGTCGGTAGCCGTGATTCCGGTCCCGACCGATACGGTGGTCGCGTGGACGGCGGGCGCACGAGAGGTGAAGACCGATGACCAGGATCGTGATCATGGGTGGTGGCCCGGCCGGGTACGAGGCGGCGCTGGTGGCTGCCCAGTACGGCGCCCAGGTGACCCTCGTGGAAACCGATGGGGCCGGTGGTGCCTGCGTGCTGTACGACTGCGTGCCGTCGAAGACGTTCATCGCCTCGGCCGGCGCCAGGACCGCGGTGCGGGACGCCGGGGGGTTGGGCATCAGGATCCCCTCCGACAAGGTCGAGGTCGACCTCCGGGCCGTCAACAGCCGGGTCCTCTCGCTCGCGCTCAAGCAGTCGGCGGACATCGGATCCAAGCTGATCGCGGAGGGCGTGCAGATGGTCTTCGGTCATGCCCGGCTGGCCGATGCCGCCCCCGGCCTTGCGGCACACCGCATCGAGGTCACCGCTCCGGACGGGACCGTCACCGATCTGGAGGCCGATGTGGTGCTGATCGCCACCGGCGCCAGTCCGCGCATCCTGACCAGCGCGGTACCGGACGGGGAGCGGATCCTCACCTGGCGTCAGGTCTACTACCTCGACGAGATGCCCGAGCACCTCATCGTGGTCGGGTCGGGAGTGACCGGCGCCGAATTCGCCTCGGCCTACACCGAGATGGGTTGCAAGGTCACCCTTGTGTCGAGTCGCGACCGGGTGCTGCCGAGCGAGGACGCCGACGCCGCCGCGGTGATCGAGGAAGTCTTCACCGAGCGCGGGTCGGTATTGGCGAAGCAGGCCAGGGCGGAGTTGGTCGTCCGGGACGGCGACGAGGTGATCGTCACGTTGACCGACGGCCGGGAGGTGCGGGGTTCGCACTGCCTGATGACCGTAGGCTCGGTGCCCCACACTTCCGACATCGGTCTCGACAAGGTCGGGATCGAGGTGCCGGCAAGTGGTTTCATCCCCGTTGATCGGGTGTCCCGGACCTCGGTGGCCGGTATCTACGCCGCGGGGGACTGCACGGGGGTGCTGATGCTCGCCTCGGTCGCTGCCATGCAGGGACGGATCGCGATGTGGCACGCGCTCGGCGAAGGTGTGCCGCCGCTGCGGCTGCGGACGGTGGCGGCCAATGTGTTCACGCACCCGGAGATCGCGACCGTGGGCATCTCGCAGGCCGAGGTCGACGCCGGTACGGTGCCGGCGCGGACGCTGATGATGCCGCTGTCCACCAACCCACGCGCGAAGATGACCGGGATGAAGAACGGCTTCATCAAGCTCATGATCCGACCGGCGACCGGGATCGTCATCGGCGGGGTGGTGGTCGCCCCCGAAGCCTCCGAGCTCATCCTGCCGATCGCCCTGGCCGTCCAGAACGGCCTGACCGCCAAAGATCTGGCCTACACGCTCAGTGTCTACCCGTCCCTGTCCGGCTCGATCACCGAGATCGGCCGCCGTTTGATGCACTACGACGGCGATCTCGGCTGACGCCGGCCGGCCACACCGCACGCACGCCTCGGACCTCGGGTGACCGCCCTCGGCGCATACAGAAGTGCCCGGCGCATACAAAAGCATCTGTTTTCACCTGATTTGCCCGGAAAACGGCATTTCTATATGCGCAGCCCAAGTGTGCATGCGCGGGTGCCGGTGGCCGTGGTCTGTGTCCGTGTCCGCGGTGGTCGGTGTCCGCAGTCGGTGTGGGGCCGGTCCCTGCATCATGGGAATCAGCAGGATTTGCTGCAGAAGACAGCGTTGTCCCACTGAGAGTGACCCAGGATCACCCTTTCGCAACAAGTCTTGTTGTTCACAGGGTCTTCACATCTGATCGTTATTCGTGCAAACTACCGGCGTCCGGAGTTCTCACGAATCACCCAGGAGTATCGATGAGAAGAAGTGTCTTCGTTGTGGTCGCCGCTGTGGCCGCATCCCTGCTGATCGGTCCGGTAGGTCTGGCCGCAGCCTCGTCGGCGCCCGCTGCCCGCGGGCATCATGCGGGTCGCGTCTGTACCAGAGCCACTGCCGGGACCGCGTCGTGCGAGGCCCTCGTGCAGGAGGATGCCAACGGAAAGCCCCTGGCCACCGCCACTCCCGGCGGCTACGGTCCGGCGGACATCCGGTCCGCCTATGCGCTTGCCTCGTCCTCCAGCGGCGGGCGGACCGTCGCGATCGTCGACGCCTACAACGATCCGACCGCTGAAGCGGACCTCGGGGTCTACCGGTCGCAGTACGGACTGTCGGCCTGCACCACCGCGAACGGCTGTTTCCGCAAGGTCGGGCAGACCGGTGGGGCCGTTCCGACGACGAATGCCAGCTGGGCACAGGAGATCTCACTGGACCTGGACATGGTGGCGGCAACCTGCCCCGACTGCAAGATCCTGTTGGTGGAGGCCAAGAGTGCATCGTTCGCAAATCTTGCTGCCGCGGTGAACTACGCGGCGACGCAAGGTGTTTCAGCAATCAGCAACTCCTACGGCGGGTCCGACTCCTCGGCCAGCTCGGCATATGACCACCCCGGGATCGCGATCACCGCATCCACCGGTGACGGTGGCTACGGCATCGAATCGCCCGCTTCCTACGGGACCGTCATCGCCGTCGGTGGTACCAGCCTGACGAAGTCCTCCAACAGCAGGGGCTGGACCGAGGCCGCCTGGAGTGGTGCAGGCAGCGGTTGCTCGACGCTCAACGCGAAGCCCAGCTGGCAGACGTCCGTGACGCAGTGCTCGGGCAAGGCCAATGCTGATGTCTCCGCCGTCGCGGACCCGAACACCGGCGTCGCGGTCTACGACTCCACCGCCTACCAGGGCTCGAAGGGCTGGTTGGTGTTCGGTGGGACAAGTGCGTCATCGCCGATCATCGCCTCGGTGTATGCGCTGTCCGGCAACACTTCCGGCTACCCGGCCTCCTACACGTGGGCCCACACCTCGTCTCTCAACGACGTCACGTCCGGGACCAACGGCTCCTGCCCGACGACGATCTGGTGCACCTCTCGCACCGGATGGGACGGACCGACCGGCCTCGGCACACCGCGCGGTACTGCCGCGTTCTGATCTGCCCGTCGGATCGGTCGGAACGGCGATCCAATTCAGTCCCGCGTGTCACGGACTGCCTGGGATCACCGCTCCAGCGTGTCGGGGCGCATACCGAATCGTCGTGCACACATGGAAATGCCCGTTCAGCGCCTGATTTCGCGCTGAACGGGCATTTTCCTATGCGCCGGGTAGAACTGTATGCGCAGAGCCCGAGACGCGCCGGGTAGAACTGTATGCGCAGAGCCCGAGACGCTCCGGGACGAAAGGTCTGCGCAGAGCCCGAGACGCGCCGGAACGAACTGCGTGCGCAGAGCCCGAGGTGCGCCGGGACGAACTGCGTGCGCAGAGTCCGAGACGCGGCCGGGCCGAGGAGTCAGCGGACCGGCGGCGCAGGGGTCAGTCCTCGTTCTCGACCCAGTCGAAGGTCTTGGTGACGGCCTTCTTCCAGGAGGCATAGGCCTTGGCGCGGGCGCCTTCCTCCATGTTCGGCTCCCAGCGCTTGTCCTCGGCCCAGTTGGTGCGGATGTCCTCCTCCGAGGCCCAGAAACCGACGGCGAGGCCGGCAGCGTAGGCGGCGCCGAGGGCAGTGGTCTCGGCCACCACCGGACGGATCACCGGGACGCCGAGGATGTCGGCCTGGAACTGCATCAGTGTTTCGTTGACGACCATGCCGCCGTCCACCTTCAGTGCGGTGAGATCGACGCCGGAGTCGGCGTTCATGGCGTCCAGCACCTCCTTCGACTGGAAGGCGGTGGCCTCCAGCACGGCGCGGGCGATGTGCCCCTTGTTGACGTAGCGGGTCAGTCCGACGATCGCCCCACGTGCGTCGCTGCGCCAGTAGGGCGCGAACAGACCCGAGAAGGCGGGAACGAAGTAGCAGCCGCCGTTGTCGTCCACCGTCTTCGCCAGATCCTCGATCTCCGGCGCGTTGGTGATCAGTCCGAGGTTGTCCCGGACCCACTGCACCAGCGAACCCGAGACGGCAATGGAACCTTCGAGGGCGTAGATGGTCGGCTGGTCCCCGATCTTGTAGCAGACCGTGGTCAGCAGGCCGTTCTTCGACGGGACCTTCTCGGTACCGGTGTTGATCAGCATGAAATTGCCGGTGCCATAGGTGTTCTTGGCCTCACCGACCGACAGGCAGGCCTGGCCGAAGGTGGCCGCCTGCTGGTCGCCCAGCATGCCGGCGATCGGCACACCGGCCAGCACGCCGCGCGGCCTAACCTCGCCGTAGACCTCGGATGACGACTTGATCTCCGGAAGCATCGACAGCGGGATCTTCATGTCCTCCGCGATGGACGCATCCCAGGTCAGCGTGTCCAGATCCATCAGCAGGGTGCGCGATGCATTCGTGGGCTCGGTGATGTGCAGGCCGCCGTCCACACCGCCGGTCATGTTCCAGATCGTCCACGTGTCCATGTTGCCGAAGACCAGGTCGCCGGCCTCCGCCTTTTCTCTTGCGCCTTCGACGTTGTCGAGGATCCAGCGCACCTTGGGCCCGGAGAAGTAGGTGGCCAGCGGCAGTCCGACCTTGTCCTTGTAGCGCTCCGCCCCGCCACCGAGTGCACCCAGCTGCTGGCAGATGGCGTCGGTGCGGGTGTCCTGCCAGACGATGGCGTTGTAGACCGGCACCCCGGTGTTCTTGTCCCAGACCATCGCGGTCTCGCGCTGGTTGGTGATCCCGACGGCGGCGATGTCGGAGGCCTTCAGATCGGCCTTGGCCAATGCACCGGCCGTGACGGCCCTGGTGTTCTCCCAGATCTCGATCGGATTGTGCTCCACCCAACCGGCTTTCGGGAAGATCTGCTCGTGCTCCTTCTGATCGACGGCCACGACCCGGCCGTCGTGGTTGAAGATCATGCACCTGGTGGAGGTGGTGCCCTGATCGATCGCTGCTACGAACTGCTCGCTCATGGAGGTGGTCCCTTTCGTCACTACGAGGAATGGCTTCGGTCACTACGACAGTGGAATGAACGGTGGTGCAGGTGCGGCCGGAGGATCAGCCGGCCTTGACGGACTTGATCAGATCAGCGGCGTCGGTGGCCTTGAAGATCAGGGCGGCCAGGACCGCACCGACGATCGGTCCGACGATGGGAACCCAGGCGTAGCTCCAATCCGAGGAGCCCTTGCCCTTGATGGGGAGAATGGCATGAGCGATGCGCGGACCGAGATCCCGCGCCGGGTTGATGGCGTAACCGGTCGGACCGCCCAGTGAGGCGCCGATCCCGACGACGACCAGGGCCACACCGAGGGCACCGATCGATGCGGGCGTTCCGCCGGAAATCAACACCCAGAAGATGAGGACGAAGGTGGCGATGATCTCCGTGACGAGGTTCCACCCGTAGTTGCGCATGGCGGGCCCGGTCGAGAAGACCCCGAGTTTCTTGCCGGGATCGGGCTCGGCATCGAAGTGCTCCTTGAAGGCGAGCCAGCAGAGGACAGCACCCAGGAAAGCGCCGAGAAGTTCGGCCGCGAAGTAGACGAACGCCTGTTGGGCGGAAATACCGCCGGTGATCCACAAACTGATCGTGACAGCGGGATTGAGATGGGCGCCGGTCGGGAAAGCAACATACACGCCGGCGAAAACGCCGAGTCCCCAACCAAAGCAGATGAGAAGCCATCCTCCGTTCTCGCCTTTGCTGCCTTTGAGGATGGCAGTGGCGACCACGCCACAACCGAGAAGGAGAAGCACGGCGGTGCCGAGCGTCTCGTACAGAAAGATGTGTCCCAGGCTGACGGTGCTCAACGAGAGTCCTCCATTGGACTTGTGCCGGCGTCATTGCCGGTAGGGTTGATTTCTCCGTCGATAGAGGTATCGACGGAGTGCAAGGGCCGAATGAAAATTCGACGCTGAACCTTCGGGCGCAGAAATACTCTCCGACACCACGAACCGTGCAGTTGGCGCCCCAGTTGCCCGTGAAGCCGATTGGGCCGACTCAGCCATGGGGTCGGTCTGTCAGACGGGACCCGCCAGCGGCTGCCCCCGATCGGCGTCCGGTTCGATGACACGGCCCCGGGCGCCGGCCGCGAGGAGCACGGTCGACGTCAGGAGCACGCTCGACGTCAGGAGCACGCTCGACCCCCGGAGCACGCTCGAGACCAGGAGCTTGGTGCTCACCACACGACTGATGAGCACTAGAGGCCCTGGGCTTTCTTGCCCTCGCCCACCCCCGCGGCCGGCACTGCTCCGCGCTCGCCAGGAGTTTCGGCTCCGACACGGACCTCCGGTGCCCCCATTCGGGCGGCGTCGGCCGTCTGGTCGTCCGGCATCCGCTGCGACTCGATCTCGGCCTTGACCCTGGCGCGGTAGTGCTCGACCTCGTTGGCCACGGCCGCGTCGTCCCAGCCCAGGAGTGGGGCCACCAGTTCGGCGACCTCCTGCGCGGCGGCGTCGCCCCGGTCCCAGGTGTCAACCGAGATGCGAGTCCGGCGGGCCAGGATGTCGTCCAGGTGTAGCGCACCCTCGTGCGAGACGGCGTACACAGCTTCAACTTTCAGGTACTTCGGTGCGCTGTCCAGCGGATCGCCGAGGGAGGGTGTGGCGGCGATCAGCGCCACCACCTCGCGGATCAGGCTGCCGTAGCGGCCGAGCAGGTGCTTGACCCGCGGCTCGTCGAGACCGACCTCGACGGCCAGCTTGTCCTGGTTGTTGGCCAAGGCCTGGTATCCGTCCGCGCCGATCAACGGGACCTTGTCGGTGATGGACTTCCCGATCTTGCCGGGCAGCTGCTCGACCGCGGCGTCGACGGCGTCCTCGGCCATCACCCGGTAGGTCGTGTACTTGCCGCCGGCCACGATCACCAGGCCGGGCACCGGAGAAACCACGGCGTGCTCGCGGGACAACTTGCTGGTCTGGTCCTCCTCGCCGGCCAGCAGCGGACGCAGCCCGGCGTAGACACCGACGACATCGTCACGGGTGAGCGGCTTCTCGAGCAGTCGATTGGCCTGCGCCAGGATGTAGTCGATGTCGCTGCGGCTCGCAGCCGGGTGGGCGAGATCGAGGTTCCAGGGCGTGTCGGTGGTCCCGATCACCCAGAAGTCATCGCTCCACGGGCACGGGATGATGAACAGCAGGCTCTTCTCGGTCTCGGTGATGAGACCGGTGTCGGAGTCGATCCGGTCTCTCGGGATGATCACGTGCACGCCCTTGGAGGCGGTTACCTTGAACTGGCCCTTGCCGCCGACCATCTGCTGGATGTCGTCCGTCCAGACGCCGGCCGCGTTGACAGTTGTCGTTGCCTTGACCTCGATCTCGCGGCCGGACTCCAGATCGCGGACGATGGCGCCGATCACCCGCTGCCCGTCCCGCAGGAAAGACGTGACCCGGGCGCTGGTCGCCACCAGGGCGTCGTAGGACGCGGCGGTGCGGGAGATCATCATGGTGTGGCGGGCGTCGTCGAGCTGACCTTCGTAGAACATGATGCCGCCCTTGATCCCGCCGATCTTGCCCCCACGGAACGACTGCAGCGTCTTCTTCTTGGACAGGTGCTTGAGGTGACTGGGCACCCCGCGGCCGGCGCCGAGGATGTCGTAGACACCGACGCCGGTTCCGACATAGGCGCGGTCCCAGGCAAAACGCTCGAGCGGGTAGATGAACTTGACCGGGTGGGCCAGGTGCGGGCAGAGCGTCTCGAGGATGAGCTTGCGCTCCCGGAGGGCCTCGAAGACCAGGGAGAAGTTGAGCTGCTTGAGATAACGCAGCCCGCCGTGCACCAACTTGGAGGATCGGCTGGACGTACCGGAGGCCAGATCGCGCGCCTCCACCAGGGCGACCTTGAGGCCACGACTGGCAGCATCGAGCGCAGCTCCCGCACCCACCACGCCGCCGCCGATCACCAGGACGTCGAACTGGGTGTTCGCCATCTGGTTCAAGGCGTCCTGGCGGTTCTCGGGGCTCAGCGCGGTGGACAGGAAACTCATCTTCTACTCCTCGTTGTGCAGAACTGTTGGTGCTGCGTACGTGTCGCGCCTCGGGGACCCCGGACGTTCGGTAGGCACAAACCGATGGCGAAGGGAAAGGGTGGTCACCAGGAGGCCGCGAGCTCTGCCGATGGCGCGCTCGGGGTCGAGACGATCGCCATCTTGCAGTTCAGGGTCATCGATGATCCTCGCTGGTGTAGTCGATCGCTGCAGCAGCGATCCGGGCCGCCCGGAGAATGCCCTACCCGGGACGGTAGACCCGCTGTCGCCGGACCGACAACATCGGCCGTTCGACAATGCCGAACGGTGGTCAGTTCGGCATCGCCGAACGCTGTGAGGTCGGGCGCGTACGCTGTCACCCGTGTCGGCAACGGTGCAGTCGGTGGAGCGGGCAGCGGCGATGCTGCGCCTCCTCGCCGACGAGAACGAGCCCGTCGGGCTGGCTCAGATCGCCTCTGCGCTGGGGCTTGCCAAAGGGACGGCGCACGGTCTGCTGCGCACGCTGCAGGATGTCGGCTTCATCGAACAGACCTACCCCACCGGCCCCTACCGCGTCACCCCGGAGATCTTCCGGCTCGGATGGGCCCGACTCGACCCGAACGAGTTGCGCTCGAAGGCGCTGAACTGGACCGACGCCCTCGCGGCGAGAACCGGCGAGTCGGCGAGGGTGGCCTCGTTCCTCGGCGGACAGGCGGTGGTCGCACACCATGTCTTCCGGGCGGGCCGCTCCGACCAGGTCCTGCTCACCGGCACCGCTGTTCCTCTGCACGCCAGCGCCCTCGGCAAGGTCCTCCTGGCTTTCGATCCCGGTGCGGCGCGGAGCATCGTGGGCCAGCAACTGCCCAGCTACACCTTCCGGACGATCACCGACCGGGTTGCGCTGCAACGTGATCTGGCCACCATTCGCGATCAGGGCTGGGCCACCTCGGTCGAGGAGTCGGCGGCCGGGGTTGCCGCGATCGCGGCACCCATTCGCGACGGCGGCGGCTACGTGGTGGCCACGGTCGGCATCGAAGGTGACCTCGACCAGGTGTGCGACGAGAGGTCACGCCCCCGGCCGGGCCTGATCTCGCAGGTGATCCGGGCCGGACGGTCGATCTCCCGTGAACTCGGCCACGGGCGCGATTCGTGACCGCGAAGTACGTCGCAGCGCTCGACCAGGGCACGACATCGACCAGGTGCATGGTGTTCGACCACCAGGGGACCATGGTCGCGCTGTCCCAACGCGAACACCACCAGCACTACCCGAAGCCCGGCTGGGTGGAACACGACGCCGCCGAGATCTGGGCGATCGTCCGTCAGGTACTCCCGCAGGCCCTGTCGGACGCGGGTGCCGACCCTGCCCAGATCGTTGCGCTCGGCATCACCAACCAGCGGGAGACGACGGTGGTGTGGGACCGCACCACTGGTCGCCCGGTCGGGCGCGCGATCGTCTGGCAGGACACCCGGACCACCGACCTGCTGGTGGAGGTGGCCGGGGACATCGACCCGGAGCAACTTCGCCGTCGGACGGGACTGCCGCTCACTGGCTACTTCTCGGGCCCGAAGCTGCGCTGGATCCTGGACCGTGACCCGGATGTCAGAGCCAGGGCCGAGCGTGGAGAGCTCCTGTTCGGCACCATGGACTCCTGGATCACCTGGAACCTGACCGGCGGGGTCGACGGCGGCATCCACGTCACCGACGTCACCAACGCGAGCCGCACGATGCTGATGAATCTGGAGACCCTCGACTGGGATCCGTTGCTGCTGAGGGTATTTCGGGTGCCGGCCTCGATGCTGCCGGAGATCCGCTCCACCATTGGGGTTGTCGGTCGGACGGTTGGCCCGGTGGCCGGCATCCGGATCGGGGCGATCATCGGCGATCAACAGTCCTCGCTGTTCGGTCAGACCGCTTTTGACGCGGGCGAGGCGAAGTGCACGTTCGGTACCGGTAGTTTCCTGCTGCTGAACACCGGCCCGGAGATCGTCCGCTCGAGCCACGGGCTGATCACCACCCTCGCCCACAAGATCGGCGACGAGCCCGCCGTCTACGCCCTGGAGGGGGCGGTGGCCGTGGCCGGCGGGCTGGTGCAGTGGTGCCGGGACAGCCTCGGTCTGATCCGTACGTCGGCCGAGATCGAGACGCTCGCTGCAACGGTCCCGGACAACGGCGGATGTTATGTGGTGCCTGCCTTCTCGGGTCTGTTCGCGCCGTACTGGAACCCTTCGGCACAGGGCATCCTGGTCGGGCTGACGGCGTTCGTCACCAAGGCCCACATTGCCAGGGCCGTGCTGGAGGCGTCCGCGTGGCAGACCAGGGATGTGATGGACGCGATGAACGCCGACGCCGGGATCCCGGCGGTCAGCCTGGCCGTCGACGGCGGAATGACGACCGACAATCTGCTCATGCAGATGATCGCCGACGTGCTTGACATCCCGGTGGTCCGCCCGATGATGGCCGAGACGGTGGCGTTGGGCGCCGCCTACGCGGCCGGACTGGCCGTCGGTTACTGGCCGGACCGGCAGGTGCTTCGTCGCAACTGGCAGCGAGCGGCCGAGTGGCGACCCACCATCGACCCGGCTCGACGCGACGCGGAGCTCGCGTCCTGGCGTCATGCCGTCTCGCTCGCCGATGCCTGGGGGCACCGGGCCACCGTGTGACCGGCCCGCCGGGCAACTGGGTGACCGCCCCACCGGGCAACTGTGACAGAGCAACGGTGTGACCGAGCCACGTGCAACTGTGTGAACGGAGCCCGAGATCGGGCCGGATGGGACATGATCGACTGGAGACGATGGGTGAGCGCTTGCGCGAAGAGCCAGCAGGCATGAGGGGGCTGACGCTGTGGGTGTGAGAACGAAGTGGCCGACGCCACCGCCGCCGGTGCGGGTCGGACTGCTGGTCGCAGCCGGCGTCCTGCTGACCGGCGCCGCGCTGTGGGCCGGCTCGGTGGGCCCGTGGGTGAAGCGCCCGGAGGACACATCCGCACCACCCACGTTGCCGCGGATCACCGACCTCCCGACCCTGCCAACGCTGCCGACGATCCCGCCGATCTCGGCCCCGAAGTCCGGTGGGTCCTCGTTCGACCCGACGGTGGTGTTGTGGGTGCTCCTGGCCGTGCTGGTCGCTGCCCTGCTGCTGATCGCCGCCGCGATGCTGCGCAACCGCGGTAACGGCGGGTCGACCCGTCGCCGTCGCAAGGAAGTGCCGGACCCGGTGCTGCCCAGCGCGCCCCTGCCCGATCCGGACCGCCCGTTCGACGCCCGCGAGGCCGCCGACTACGTCATCGCCTGCTGGGAGGAACTGGAGCAACGTGCCGCGGCGCGTGGCACTCCCCGCCGCCCGGAACAGACTCCCACCGAATTCATCGAGGCCTTGCAGGCTGTCTACCAGCTCGAGAATCGAGCCACGGCCGAGCTTCTGGGGCTCTACCAGCGTGCCCGGTTCGATCACGTGCGGCTCCTCTCTGACACCGCGATCCGGGCCAGGGCCTGCGTCGACGTCCTGATGACGGCGCTCGTCCCCGCGTGGGTGGCGCCGTGAGCTGGGTTGCCGTCAGCGGGGTTGCCGTCAGCGGGGTTGCCGATAGCAGGGTTGCCGAGATCGGGATTGCGCCATGACCGGGCCCGGCGGCCTGGACTACGGGCCACCCACGCCACCCCGGACCCCCGCTTCGGTCCACCTGTGGCTGTCCCTGGCGATGGGCGGGATCGTTGCCCTTGCTCTCTACGTGGGGCGCGTCCCCGTGTTGCGGGATGCCGCCATCGGCGCGGTCCTGGCCGCGGCCGCGTTCGTCCTGCTCCGGGCGATGGAGGTGGGCCAGGTCGAGTGGCCGGCGCCGCCGTCGGGATACGCGCGGCGGACCGCCGCCACCCAACGGTGGCGCCTCAACGGGTTCGACTCGATGGTCGACAAGACCCCCGGGCTCAGCCCGCACCTGCGTCAGCGATTGCAGGTCCTTGCCACTGCCATCCTGACCCGGCGTGAACTGGTGCCGGGATCATCGGACGCCATCGCGCTGCTGGGCATGCGCTCCCACGACATCCTCTATCCCGAACTGCTCACCGCCTCCGATCGCGAGAGCGGGCGGGTACCCGCCGACGAATTCACCTACGACGAACTGGCCACCATGACGGACCGGCTGCTGGAACTCAGCGCACCGACGAAAGGAAAGAGATGACGACGCCCCCGACCACGGTCGACACCACCAAGGCAGGGACCGAATCGGTCGCCTCACCCGCCGAGATCGCCCATACCGCAGGTCGTCTCGCCGAGTCCGTCGGAACGGCGGTGGTGGGCAACGGCTATCCGTTGCGGCTGGCACTTGCCGCGATCCTGGCCGGTGGGCACGTGCTGTTCGAGGACAACCCGGGCCTCGGCAAGACTCTGCTGGCCCGCAGCCTGGCCGGCGCGCTCGGCCTGGAATTCCGGCGCCTCCAGTTCACTCCTGATCTGCTCCCGTCCGACATCACCGGGTCCTACCTCTACCACCCCGGCAAGGCGGAGTTCCGGTTCCAGGCAGGACCGGTGTTCGCCGGTCTGCTGCTCGCCGACGAGATCAACCGGACTCCACCCAAGACGCAGTCGGCGCTGCTGGAAGCAATGCAGGAGGGCCAGGTCAGCGTCGAGGGCAACACCCACATGCTGCCGCGTCCGTTCCACGTGATCGCCACCGCCAACCAGATCGAGTACGAGGGGACCTACGCGCTGCCCGAGGCGCAGTTGGACCGTTTCCTGATCCGCACCCGCCTCGGATACCCGCCGCCGCAGGCCGAGGCCGAGATGCTGCGGCGCCGGATTGCCAGGGCCAAGGGTGACCAGCCGGTTGCCCAGGTCACCGACCCGGCCAGCCTGCTCCGCCTGCAGGCGGGGGTCGAGCGGGTCGATGCCGACGCCGACATCATCGGCTACTGCGTGGATCTGGCGACCGCCAGCCGCCGCCACAGTTCGGTCGAGGCCGGCGTCTCGCCGCGCGGGACCCAGGCGCTGCTGCTGCTGGCCCGGGCCTGGGCCGTGCTGGACGGTCGCGGATTCGTGTTGCCCGAGGACGTCAAGGCGGTGGCCGTCGCCGGGTTGGGCCACCGCCTGGTCCTGACGTTGCAGGCCAATGCCGAATCGGTCTCGGGGGAGGACGTGGTGCGGCAGTTGTTGGCGACCGTCCCGACACCGCCGACCCTGCGCGCAGTCACGCGTTGACTTCCGTCATGACGGCGGTTCGATGATCCCGCCACCGCCTGTCTTCGCCGTGCCGCGAGCCCGGACCCCCGGACGGGGCTGGCGTCCGACCGCCGCCCTCTACCGCGGGGTCGCGTTCGCCACCCTCGGGCTTGGACTCGGGATCGCCTTCGGGCGTGCGGATATCGCCGTCCTGGGCATCCCATTCGCGCTGGGACTGATCCTGGCCCTATCGGTCCGCCAGCCCGGCGAGCAACTCCCGGTGGCCTCGGCCCGACCGGACGGCGCCGTCTTCGGTGACCGGCCGGCCGTCGTCGCGAACGACGTCAGCGGGCTCGAGGGCGTCCAGCTGGTGTCGCTCCGGACGCCCGAGGCCAGTGGTGATCCGGCCCAGGGCTGGACCACCATGACCGGCGGTCGCGACGGCACGGTGGACGTCGTCACCAAGGCCGCTGCGTGGGGGTCGATGCTTCTGGCGCGTCCGGATCTGCTGGCCGCAAGCTCCGACGGGCTCTTCATGGCCGGTCCGCTGCTCAGCGAGGAACTCCGCGTCATCGTTCCGCCATCGGTGGAGAAGGTGAACGGCTTCGATCTGCCGCCCATCCTCGGCGGTTGGGCGGGAGAGCATCGCAGTCGCCGCCCCGGCACCGGCGGCGATCTGATCGACCTGCGGGAGTTCGCTCCCGGCGACCGGCTGCGGAGCATCCACTGGCGTGCCTACGCCCGTCATCAGAAGCTGTTCGTGCGCCGGACGCAGAGCGACGCCGACACCGAGTTCGTGCTGTGCCTGGACACCCGCTACGAGATCCTGCCCAAGACCAGGGATCCGCTCACAGACTGGCAGCGATATCGCAGTACCACCAGCCGCACGGTCGGCCGCCTACGACGATTTTTCTCCGGTCTCGTCCGGGTGGCTGCGCCGACCGACGGGCCGGACCCGGAGGTACCCCGCTCCAGCATCGATCTGACGGTGGCCGCCGCCACCGCGATCACCGCCACCCAGCTGAAGGCCGGGGACCGGGTGGGGGTGCTCGACCTGTCGGCCATTCGTCGGCACATTCGGATGGGCAGCGGATCCCGTCACCTGCAACGGATCCGGCACCAGCTCGCGCAGGTGCAGGTGTCGAGGCAGCGCTGGATGCCCAAGCCCGAGCTCTGGGGCCTGCCGTCCTCCGCCGTCGTGGTGATGCTCTCCCCGATGATCGACGACATCGCCCTGCAGGCGGCCACGGACGCCGCCGGCCGCGGGCACCAGTTGATCGTGGTGGACACGTTGCCGGCCAGGGCGCTCCTGGATGTGACGGTGAGGGACCCACACCCGCAGGCGAAGAAGGAGGTCCAGCTCCTGCTCGCCGAGCGCGTCGTCCGGCTGGACCGGCTGCGGGCCAAGGGAATCGCCGTGCTGACGTGGGAGGGCGGTCAGTTCGCCACCGATCTGTCCGCCTCGATGAAGATGCGGAGGCTCCGCCGATGAGTGCGGACCAGCAGCCCCGTGAGCGCAGTGCCTACGACCTGGCCGGCTCGCACCTGGAAGAGTTCGAGACGCCAACGGTGAACCGCGCTGTCCTGCCCGGGGGTGGTAGCTGGCTGCGCATCATGCTCGCGCTGACCACCGCGCTCACCATGGTGGTCCTCTGGAAGGAACCGGAGATCGAGACCCAGGTCTGGATGCAGTTGTTCCTGATGGTCGGCGTGGGACTATGGGTGCTCATGCGGCCCGGATCAGCGGCGTCCGCGGTGCTGCTCGTCGGCGCGCTGACCGCGCGCGTCTTCCTCGGACACCCCCAGCTGGACGGTTCGCTCATCGCTCTGGTGGTGCTGCTGCCGCTGGTCCATCAGCTCGCAGCGTTGTCGGCGGTCGTTCCGCTGCGCTCCAATGTGCAATGGGCGGCGCTGATGCCGACGGGGCTCCGGTACTTCGGCGCCGTGTCGGCCACGGTGCTCGGGCTCATCCTGAGCCAGCTGTTCGGCTGGTGGTGAGAGGCGGCCACGTCGGCACCGGGATCCGACCGGGATCGGCGTCCTGGCAAGGCCTGCCGGGTCCTGGCACGGTCCCCGGGCCTTGCCGGGTTCACGCGGACCTTGCCAGGATGCCTGGCCGGAAACGCTGTGCCGCTATCAGCGGCGGTCGGGGCGTTTCCAGCTGTCGCCCCACACGCTGCCGGCAATCGAGGAGATGAGCGGAATCAGCAGGAACCACCACCACAATCCGGTGGCGAAGAACAGGCCCAACGCGATCAGGCTTGACGCCGCAGCGGCCGCGCCGACCAGCTTCTGCGCCTTGTTGCGGTCGTCTTGGACTGCCATGCCCGAGCTCTGCGCGCGGATCATCGCCGGGGTCTGCTGACCGACCGGTGCGAGCGGCCCGGCGGCGACGCCCGGGAGCGTCGGGTGCGGGGCCGGCAGGTCGGCGAACAGGGCCTGCAGTTCGCCCACCGTCTTCGCCGTGTTCGCGATCGCGCTCCGGGTGCCGTACTCGTCGAGATCCAGCCGCCCGGTGGTCATGTGCTCACCGAGAGCCTCGACTGCGGCGTTGCGCTCGGCGTCGCCGATGCGGATGGCCGGGGTGCCGGGGCCATTTTCATCCCCGACCGGCCGCGGTGGCTCGCTGATGGTCATCTCAGGACCTTAGCCGTGCCGGGTGGCGGCAATCTTCGAACCCACCACATCGACCAGGGTTCGGACGAAATGCGTGGTCCTCGCGCAGCACGTCATCGGGTCCGACCGTCAGCCCTCTGGCTCCAGTTCTGCGATGACGGCGCCGGCGATGATGGCGTCGCCGACGGAGATCTGCACCGACTTGATGACGCCGGCCCTCGCAGCGGTGATCGGATTCTCCATCTTCATCGCCTCGATGACGGCGAGCACCTCACCCGCTTCGACCGACTGTCCTTCCTGCACAGCGACTTTCACCACGGTGCCCTGCATGGTCGCGCGGATCTCGTTGCCGGAGCCGGCCTCCGCGGCGGCGGAGCGGGTCCGTCGCTGAGTGCGCTGGACACGTTGCTGACGGCCGGCCGGCGCTCCGGCCGATGCTGCACTGAACAGGTCGGCCGGCAACTTGACCTCGATCCGCCGGCCGTTGACCTCTGCCACCACGGTGCGCCGTTCACCCGATCCGCCCTCGTCGGGCGACCCGGCGTCGGGATCGGCGGCGGCGAACGGCGGAATCGTGTTGTCGAACTCGGTCTCGATCCAGCGGGTGTGCACGGTGAAGGTGCCGTCGGCCCCGACGAAGGCCGGATCGGACACCACGGCCCGGTGGAAAGGCAGGGCGGTCGCCATCCCGTCGATCTGCATCTCGGCGAGGGCGCGCCGCGACCGCTCCAGCGCCTCGGTCCGATCGGCACCCGTGACGATCAGCTTCGCCAGCAGCGAGTCGAAGTTGCCCGAGACCACCGACCCCGACTCCACTCCCGAGTCCAGCCGGACCCCCGGCCCGGTGGGCGCCAGAAATCTGGTGATGCTGCCGGGGGCCGGTAGGAATCCGCGTCCCGGGTCCTCGCCGTTCATCCGGAACTCGAAGCTGTGTCCTCTCGGCTCCGGATCGGTGTCCCACCGCAGTTTCTCGCCGTCGGCGATGCGGAACTGCTCCCGTACCAGGTCCAATCCGCTGGTCTCCTCCGAGACGGGATGTTCGACCTGCAGCCTGGTGTTCACCTCGAGGAAGGAGATGTCGCCGTCCGCGCCGACCAGGAACTCCACCGTGCCGGCGCCGCTGTAGTCCGCCTGGCGGCAGATGGCCTTGGCCGCCTGGTGGATGGTGGCCCGCTGGTCGTCCGTCAGGAACGGCGCGGGCGCCTCCTCCACCAGTTTCTGGAATCGGCGCTGCAACGAGCAGTCGCGGGTACCGACCACGATGACGGTGCCGTGCTGGTCGGCCAGCACCTGCGCCTCGACGTGGCGCGGTTTGTCGAGGTATTTCTCGACGAAGCACTCACCGCGACCGAAGGCGGAGATCGCCTCGCGCACCGCGGATTCGAACAGTTCGGGGATCTCGGCCATGGTGCGAGCCACCTTGAGGCCTCGCCCGCCGCCGCCGAAGGCCGCCTTGATCGCCACCGGTAGGCCGAACTCCTCCGCGAAGGTGATCACCTCGTCCGGGCCGGCGACCGGGTCGGAGGTGCCCGGCACCAGCGGGGCCCCGGCCGCGACGGCGATGTGCCGTGCCGTCACCTTGTCGCCGAGTTCCCGGATCGCTCTCGGGCTCGGACCGATCCAGATCAGCCCGGCGTCCAGGACGGCCTGCGCGAAATCGGCGTTCTCGGAGAGGAATCCATAGCCGGGGTGCACGGCGTCCGCGCCGGACCGCTTGGCGACGTCGATCAGCTTCGAGATGTCGAGGTAGGTCTGGGCGGAGGTGGCGCCGTCCAGCGCGAAGGCCTCGTCGGCCAGTCGGACGTGCAGCGCGTCGGCGTCCGGGTCCGCATACACCGCAACCGAAGTCAGGCCGGCGTCGCTGCAGGCCCGCGCTACGCGGACCGCGATCTCGCCGCGGTTGGCGATCAGGACCTTGTGCATGTCAGCTGGACCTTTCTTCGATCATGGTTGCCGGCGCCAGAGGTCGACCACCGAGATGTTGACGTCGGCGAGCAGCGAGCGGGTGAGCGGGAGCGAGATGCCGATGACGCTCGAGTGGTCGCCGTCGACGCCTTCGACGAACCACCCGCCGTATCCGTCGATGGTCAGCCCGCCGGCCACCTGGAGCGGTTCGCCGGTGGCGAGGTATGCGGTGATCTCCTCCTCGGACGGGCGGCCGAAGCGGATGCCGGTCCGTTGGTGGCCGGACGATCGGGCGACCACCTCGCCACCGCGCAACAGCACGACCGCGTGACCGGTCAGCAGATCGCCGGTGGCACCGGACATCTCGGACCACTCGCGCCGGGCCTGGGCGGCATCCGCGGGCTTGCCCCGCAGCGTTCCGTTCATCAGCAGCATCGAGTCGCACCCGATGACGACGGCGTTCGGGTGCTCACGTGCGACGAGGGGCAGGACAGCCTCGGCCTTCGCGGCGGCGAGTGCGGTGACGGTGACGGCCGGTCCGAGATGGGTATTCGCGGCCTCGACCGCGGGCTCGTCGACGCCCGAGACATGCACGACCGGGTCGATGCCGGCCGCCCGGAGAACGGACAGTCGGGCCGGCGATGCCGAGGCGAGCACCGTCGTCAGGAACGTCGACTCGGATGCGCCGGGCGTGCTCATCTGTCCAGTCCCGAGGCCCACCAGGCGTTCTCGCCGACCGGCCAGCCGGTCTGGACCTGCCCCCACACCGAACGGTGGGAGGGAGCCGACGGTACCGACCGGGTGTGCGAGGCAGCCAGGGCCACCACGACGGCCAGCACCGCCGCGACATCCTCGTCCCGGTTCGCCGGCCCGGAGCCGCTCACAGGGGAATGTTCCCGTGCTTGCGCGGCGGGAGGACCCGTCGCTTGTCGCGCAACATCTTCAGCGCGCTGGTGATGGCGGAGCGGGTGTTGCGGGGCGCGATCACGGCGTCCACGTAGCCGCGCTCGGCCGCCATGTACGGATTGACCAACGCGTTCTCGTACTCCTCCTGCAGTTGCGCCCGCCGCGCCGCCACGTCCTCGCCGCGCTCGCCGGCAGCGGCAAGGTCCTTGCGGTACAGGATGTTCACCGCGCCGGCTGCTCCGACCACCGCGATCTGCGCGGTCGGCCAGGCCAGGTTGACGTCGGCCCCGAGATGCTTGGACCCCATCACGTCGTAGGCGCCGCCGTAGGCCTTGCGGGTGATCACCGTGATCAACGGGACGGTCGCCTCGGCGTAGGCGTAGATCAGCTTCGCGCCGCGCCGGATGATGCCGTTCCACTCCTGGTCGGTACCGGGCAGGAACCCGGGCACGTCCACCAAGGTCAGCACGGGGACGTTGAACGCATCGCAGGTGCGGACGAATCTGGCCGCCTTTTCGGAGGCCTTGATGTCCAGGGTGCCGGCCAGATGCTGCGGTTGGTTGGCGACGATGCCGACGCTGGTGCCCCCGACCCGGCCGAACCCGGTGATGATGTTGGGCGCGTACAGGTCCTGGACGGGCAGGAAGTGCTCGTCGTCCAGCACGGCGGAGATCACCGACATCATGTCGTAGGGCTGGTTGGGCGAGTCCGGGATCAGCGCGTCGAGCGCCAGATCCTCGGCGGTGGGTCCTTCCTCGTCCCAATCGTCCGGCGCAGAAGGGGCGGTGGACATGTTGTTGGACGGCAGGAACGACAGCAGGTCGCGGACGTAGAGGATGGCGTCGGCCTCGTCGGCGGCCAGGTGGTGGGCATTGCCCGAGCGTTCGTTGTGGGTCCGCGCCCCGCCGAGATCCTCGAGCGTGACGTCCTCCCCGGTCACCGACTTCACGACATCCGGGCCGGTGATGAACATCTGGGACGTCTTGTCGACCATCACGACGAAATCGGTGAGGGCGGGGGAGTAGACGTGGCCACCGGCCGCCGCCCCCATGATCACGGAGATCTGCGGGATCACCCCCGAGGCGTGCACGTTGCGCTTGAAGATCTCGGCGTAGAGGCCGAGGGAGACAACGCCTTCCTGGATCCGCGCGCCACCGCCCTCGTTGATGCCGACCAGCGGGCGTCCGGTGGTGAGGGCGAAATCCATGATCTTGACGATCTTCTCGCCGTAGACCTCACCCAGCGAGCCGCCGAAGATGGTCACGTCCTGCGAGAAGACGCAGACCTGACGGCCGTCCACCGTCCCGAAGCCGGTGACCACCCCATCGCCCGGCGGCCGGCGGTCGGCCATCTGGAAGTTGGTCGACCGATGAACGGCCAGCGCGTCGAACTCGACGAACGATCCCTCGTCGAGGAGCAGTTCGATCCGCTCCCGGGCGGTGTTCTTGCCCTTGCCCCGGTGACGATCGACCGCAGCAGCACCGCCGGGTTCGTGCGCGGCAACGAGTCGCCGTTCGAGGTCTGCGAGCTTGCCGGCGGTGGTGTGCAGATCGGCGGCTGCGTCGTCCACAGGTGTGACTCCCCCTCGGGATGCTCGTCGATGCGCGTGGTGAAACCACTTCGCACCATAGCAATGCACGTGATGTCCGCTTTGGATCGGTATTCGCTGGCGGGAGCATCAGGTTCCCCCGGCCGGGCAATTGACAGTGAGGGCGGGGTCACGCATCGTGAGGGTGATGATCATCGAAGGCCGATCCGGCGACGCTCTGCGGGCCGGCTCTTGACAGCGATGGCGGCGTACTGGGGTGTCCTGCGGACGCCGCATGCCCTCCGGGTCTTCCTTCCGGCACTCCTTGGCCGGCTGTCCTTCGGGATGGTCGGGCTGGTGGTGCTGCTCGGCATCGCCCGTGACACCGGGTCCTATGCCTACGCCGGTATCGCGACCGGGCTGTTCGGTATCGCGAACGTGCTGGCCTCGCCCTACCGCGCCCGCTGGGTCGACCGCCGCGGGCAACGCCTCACCCTCAACCTGCTGGCGTCCGCCTATGCCCTCTCGCTCTGTCTGATGGCGCTGCTGACCGGCCTCGCCGCCCCGGTGTGGTCGCTGCTGGTGGTCGCGACCGTCATCGGTGTGTTCCCTCCTCCGCTGAGTGCCGCGATGCGGGTGCTCTGGGGATCGATGCTGTCGACCCCGGCGCTCCGCACCCGCGCCTACAGCCTGGACGCGGTCGCCGAGGAGATCCTGTACACCCTCGGCCCGCTGATCGCCGCGGGGATCGTCACGCTCGGGTCTCCGTCGGCGGCGCTGGTGGTCACCGGCGTCATCGCCCTGATCGGGACGTTCGGACTGACCAGCGGATCCCAGTCACGGGCCCAGGTGGTCCATCCACAGGTCGCGACCAGGGCGGATCGGCCGATCCGTCAGCCCGGTTTCCTCTCCGTCCTCGTCGCGATCGCGGGCGCCGGCATCGTCATCGGCATCGTGGAGGTGGCCGCACCGGCGTTCGCGCAACGCGAGGGCGCCCCGGCGATGTCCGGTCTGCTGCTGGCCGCCTTCGCTGCCGGGAGCGCCCTCGGCGGGCTGGTGCTCGGCCACCGGGAGTGGACGACGTCCCCGTCGACCCGGCTGCTGGTATTCGGTTCGATGATGGCCGTGCTCAGCGGGACCCTGGTGCTCGCCCCCGGGCTCCCGGCCCTCGGGTTCGGCCTTGCCGTCGTCGGGTTCTTCCTGGCGCCTTCGCTGGTCACCGGCTACCTGCTCGCGGATCACCTGACCTCGCCTGCCGTCCGGACCGAGGCGTCCAGCTGGATCAACACCGCCGTCAACTCCGGTGCCGCCGCGGCCTCCGCGGTGGCCGGCCTGCTCATCGACGCGAGATCCACCGGCACCGCCTTCACCGTCGGCGCGATCGCGGCCGTGATCTGTGTCGCGGCCGCGGCGCCGGGGCTGCTGGGGCGCAATCGGATGCCGACGGAGGACCTCAGCGCCCGGCCGGCCGCGGAGGATCGTGAGTCCGCCCGGTGAGTGCGACACCGTCGTGAATCGGGCACCGTCGTGAATCGGGCACCGTCGTGAATCGGGCACCGTCGTGAATCGGGCACCGTCGTGAATCGGGCACCGTCGTGAATCGGGCACCTTTCGTGAATCGGGAACCGATGAGCGCCGCGGCGGTGCAGGCGGCCCTGCGGTCGCCGAACGACTGGCAGGTCCGGCACGTCCAGCAGACGCGTTCGACCAACGACGATCTGGCTCGGGGGACGCCGGAGTCACCGCAACCGGTCGACGGGATGGTGTTGGTCACCGAGGAGCAGACCGCCGGTCGTGGTCGATCGGGGCGGGACTGGAGCTGTCCGCCCGGGGCCGGCCTGATGTTCTCGGCGAAGGTCGCGATGGGCGGCATCCCACCGCAGCGGCGAGCCTGGATCGGTGTGGCGCTCGGTCTGGCCGTCCTGCACGGGTTCTCGAGGATTCTCGAGGTCGCCGGGCCCACCGCGACGTTGAAGTGGCCCAACGACGTCCTCGTCGGCGGGCGCAAGTGCGGCGGGATCCTGGCCGAGGCGATCGGCGAATCGGTGGTGGTCGGTGCCGGCCTCAACATCTCGCTCCAGGAGCACGAACTACCGCGCGCCGACGCGACATCCCTGGTGCTGGCCGGCGTCGTCGAAGTCAACCGGAATCTCCTGCTCGCAACCGTTCTCGACCATTTCGGTGAACTGCTGGCCGACTGGCGCCGGGCCGGCGGTGATGTCGGGGCCAGCGGCCTGCGGGTCGCATACCTGCGGGCCTGCTCGACGCTGGGATCCGCTGTCAGGCTCGAACTCCCGGGCGACACGATGGTCACCGGCACGGCGGTCGACGTCGATGCGGACGGTGCGATCGTCGTGGAAGCCCTGGACGGCAGCCGGTCCCGTTACTCGGCCGGTGACGTCGTGCACCTGCGACCGGCCGCGTAGGCACCGGCCGGATAGCCTTTGCCCTGTGTGTGATGCGAGTCCTGTGCCTGTTGCCGGCGAGGCGGCCGCCGCCCCGCCGGGCGACCCGGACCTCCGACGGCTCGCGGACGTCATCGAGCAGGTGGCCGCGGCCGCGGTGGCGGCTGGACGGTCACCGGCGGACGTCCGGTTGCTGCTGGCCACGAAGACGATCGACCCCGACCGGATCCTGCGCGTGCTGGGGGCGGGGCACCGGCTGATCGGCGAGAACCGCGCGCAGGAGGTGGTGGCCAAGGCTGACGCGCTCGCACCGTCCGAGCACGAGTGCCACTTCATCGGTCACCTGCAGGCGAACAAGATCAACCAGGTGCTGCCGCACGTCAGCTGCGTCCAGACGGTGGACTCGGCCGAGCTGGGGCGCCGGCTGCACAGCCGCGCCGAGCTGCTCGACCGCACCCTGGACGTGATGGTGCAGGTGAACGTGTCGGGGGAGGACTCCAAGTCCGGGATCGCTCTCGCGCAGGCCCCTGAACTGCTGGCGACCCTGGCCGGGTTCGACCGCCTGCGGGTCCGTGGCTACATGACGATCGGGCTGAACTCGCCCGACCTGGCGGCCGTGCGGGCCGGCTACCGCTCACTCGCCGACTTCCGGGACGGCGCCCGCTCGAAGGGGCTTGCCGGGGCGGAACAGGCGACCGAGCTGTCGATGGGCATGAGCGGTGATTTCGCCGCAGCCATCGCCGAGGGCTCCACCATGGTGCGGCTGGGTTCTGCCGTCTTCGGCCGACGTGCACCGAACGGACCACCGCAGCCCGAAGCGGCGCGGTAGCGTAAACGCCCAACTGCAGTACCGATCACCTGTACCGCCCAAAACTGCGCCGACCAAGACAGCGCCGACCAAGACCGTGCCGACCAAGACCGTGCCGACCAAGACCGTCAAAGTAGAAATATGTGAGGGGCATCCGGTGGCCTACCCCGACAACCTGCTCTCCCGTGGCGAGCGCGTGGTGCTGCACAAGCACCCGCACTGGAAGGTGCTCGTCCTTCCGATCGTCTGCTTCATCCTGTTCATCGGTGGCGGATTCGCGCTGGCGGCGATCCTGCGCAACTGGCAGTACCACACCATCGCCTGGATCGTGATCGCGGTGGTGGCCGTCCTCGGCCTGGTCCTCTTCACCGTTGTCCCAGTCATCCGTTGGCGCACAGAGCATTTCGTGATCACCAACTTCCATGTGTTCTTCCGGACCGGCATCCTGCACCGTCGCGAGCACCAGATCCCGCTCGGGCACATCCAGAACATGGAGACGTCCGTGACGTTCTGGGGCCGGCTGCTCGGGTTCGGTTCGTTGATCGTCGAGTCGGCCGCGGACCAGCCGCTGGAGTTCGAGAACGTGGCCTCTCTGCCCAAGGTCCAGTCGACGTTGAACCAGCTCATCATGGACGATCGCAACCGTTACCAGATCGGCTCCGACGGGGTTCCCGGTCCCGGGCAGGCGCCGCCGCAGCAGTTCCCGGCCCAGGGTGCGCCCGGCTACCAGCAGGGCCCGCCGCCGGGCAACTACCCGCCGCGGCAGTAGGGCGAGCGCCGGCACCGACATCTCGAACGCGTCGGCTGGGCCCGTGGATTCGACGGGGGCTGACGCGGCGCGGCCACATCACGCCTGTTTCATGCGGGCTGGACGTAGTGTGATGCGGGTGACCACCGTGCTGCTGGCCGAGGACGACTCGGCCATATCGGACCCTCTGTCGCGAGCGCTCGAGCGCGAGGGTTATAAGGTGCTCGTCGCTCCCGACGGGAACGCAGCGCTCTCGGCTGCGCTCTACAACGACATCAACCTGGTCATCCTGGATCTGGGCCTGCCCGGCACCGACGGGCTGGAGATCTGCCGCCGCATCCGCGACTCCGGCCGCGACCTCCTGGTGCTGATGTTGACGGCCAGGACCGACGAGGTCGACTTCATCGTGGGGCTGGACGCCGGCGCCGACGACTACGTCGGCAAGCCCTTCCGGCTGGCCGAGTTGCTGGCCCGGGTGCGGGCGTTGCTACGCCGCCGCGAGCCCGAGGTGCTGGAGATCAGCGGGGTGCGGATGGAGGCCAGGGCGCGACGGGTACTCGTCGACGGCGCCGAGGTCTCCTTGGCCAACAAGGAATTCGAACTGCTCCGCGCCCTGATGACGAGGGCCGGCCAGGTCGTTCCGCGCGAGGACATCATCGACGAGGTCTGGCACGACCCTTCGCTGCTCACCTCGAAGACCCTCGACATGCACATCTCGTGGCTGCGCCGGAAGCTGGCCGGCCCGAACGGCGGCGTCGATCACCGGATCGCCACGGTCCGCGGCGTCGGATTCCGCTTCGACTCGGACTGACGGTCTTCCGGTGCGGCGCCGTGTCCTGATGTCGATCTTCCTGGTGATTGCCGCGACGGTCCTGACGTTGGGTGTCCCGCTGGGCATCGTCTCGTGGCGATTGGTCGACGACCTCCTGCACCAGGAGCTGGCCGGGCGGCTGCAGTCGATGGAGGCGTCCATCTCGCTGCGCTCGGAGGAGACTTCGCAGATCGACCTAGCGCAGTTCGACGTGGCCATTCCGGAGGACGGTCGCCTGACGGTCCGGCTGGCCGGCGTCCCGGACCGCGGGATCGGGACGCCGCAGGGCAGTGATGTGTACTCCGAGTCGGTGTCGCTGCCCGGCGGCGGTCAACTCGTGCTGTCGGTACCGATGGGCAAGCTGCGCGCTGAGCGCTGGCGTGCGCTCCTCCTCGTCGCGGCTGCGGTGCTGCTCTCGATCATGGTGGCCACCGGCATCGCACTCGTGCTGGCCAGGCGGCTGGCCACCCCACTGTCGGACGTGGCCCGCCGTGCGGCCCGCCTCGGGTCGGGTGACTTCCGCACCTTCCGGCGCCGGTACGGCATCGCCGAGCTGGACCGGGTGGCCGACGTGCTCGACTCCTCCGCCACCGACATCGCGGCCCTGATCAGCCGGGAACGCGAGCTGGCCGGCGACATCTCCCACCAGCTCCGGACTCGGCTGACGGGCCTTCGCCTGCGGCTCGAGGAGCTCGCGCTGAACCCCGATCCGACGGTGGTGTCCGAGGTGAACGCGGCGTTGGACCAGACGGACCGGCTGGTCACGGTGGTCGACGACCTGCTGGCCAACGCCAGATCCCAGCGTGCTGCCGGGGCCACCGAGCTGGACCTGTACGCCGAGCTCGAGGAGTTCGGCTCCGAGTTCGGGAGCCGGGTGGACGCGGTGGGTCGGACCCTGAAGATCAGGTGCCCCAAGGGCATCTTGGTCCGCGTCACCTCCGTTCGGCTCCGGGAGGCGCTCGGCGCACTGGTCGACAACGCGATCCAGCACGGCGCCGGAGTGATTCGGATCAACGTCCGACCTGGCGCGAATTCGATCGTGATCGAGGTGTCGGACGAGGGTGTCGGCGTGCCGGAGGCAATCGTCGGGCACATCTTCGAACGCGGGATGTCGACCGCGTCCTCGACCGGTATCGGGCTCAGCCTGGCGCGCGCGCTGATCGAGGCGGACGGTGGCCGGCTGGAGTTGCGACGTGCCAGCCCGCCCGTCTTCGGCATCTTCCTCGCGGCCGAAAATGCCGCCGACGGCAACCAGGACGCCCCGACGGATGTCGCGGCCGGCGAATCTTCCGCACCGGTCGCCGGAGCGATCTCGGGCGGATCGATCTCGGGCGGACCGGTCACAGGGATCGGTTGCGGGCGGCTCGTCGACCGGTGGCTCGGCGTCGGTGGAGCGGGCCCGTCAGGTGCGGCGCTGATCAGCGGGCGTTCGGCAGGTCCTGGTCGATCTCGCTGGGACGGCTCTGTCCTTCCGGGGTGAGCTCGTCCGGGAACACCCACCGGCGGTAGGCCCAGTAACGGAACGCCATGCCGATCAGCGTGCCCACGACGTTCGCCGCGATGAAGTCGACGACGGAGACGGTGAACTGCGTGTAGTGGCTGGGGTTGATGCCGAAGGCGTAGTGGGTCAGCCACAGCGGGATCAGGTTGAGGCCGAGCGCGATCCCGTTGAACAGGAAGAAGAGCATCGCCTCGTGGTGACGCTCGCGGCCACCGCGTCCGCTGAACGACCACTCACGGTTGAGGATGTAGCTGAAGATCGTCGAGACCAGCACCGAGATGATCTTGGAGGTGATGACCTTCTCGTGCAGCACCGTGTGCGAGAGCAGCGTGAACAGGCCCGTATCGACGATCCAGGACGACCCACCGACGACGATGAATTTGGCCAGCTCCCGATGCTTTTCGGGCAGGACCTCACGGACGCGGTCGATCAGATTCACTTGGCAAGTGTACGGGGACGGGTGTGATGTCCGTGCTGGTCAAGCGGCGCACCGCTCAGCTGCCGAGGATGACAAGACCTCTTGCGGCATGAGCCGCGGAAAGCCGATCGTCGAAAGACGCCAGCCGTGCCTGCGCTGTTTCCGCAGCCAGCAGGACGCAGCAGTCGGGCAACTTCAGGCTCGTTCCTGCGCGGAGGTCGGCGAGCTTGACGGCTGTGTCGGCGGGAAAAGGCAGCTCCTGAACCTCAAAAGACCGCAGCGCAGCAAGCACAGCGACCAATCGTTTCTCCCGCACGGGCGCGACCAGAACGTCTGCGAGGGTCAACGAGCTGAAGGCGAAATCATCGTCGATCTCGCGAGACAACAGAGCTTCGGCGCGGGCGTGGTGGTTGTCCTGACCATCGAGGCAGGCGATCAGCACACTGGCATCGAGGACGATCACGCCGGCCACTCCTGCCGAAGGTTGAGCAGGTAGTCCGGTTCGTAGATGCCGGTCAGCATGCCGCTGTGCGCCCGGACGGCAGCCAGCCTCCGTCGTCTCCTTTCCTCCTGTGCCGACTCCGCGGCGCGGTGGCCTTGCAGTGCCAGCTGGACCAGGACCTGGGCGCGGCTCAGATCCGGCCACCCAGATGCGGCTTCCTCAAGAGCCGTCGCCAGGTCATCGGTCTCGGTCACGAAGTGACGGGGACGGGTAGTCGGCATCGGCCCAGTGAAGCACTGGAGTGACTTGGTGCTACACCGGATGTTTCGTCCGACCATGGATCGGGGGTCTACAGCAGCAGCGACGGCGTCCAGTCCTGGCCGCGAACATGGTGCCCGCAGAAGCCGAGCACGGTGTCGTACCAGATCTCGGCGTTCGCGGGCGACGTCACCCAGTGGTTCTCGCCGGTGAGCTGCAGGAACCGGTGCGGCAGGTCGGCCGGGTCCCGGTCGAAATGGCTGACCAGATCCCACCAGAGCCGCAGCGCTTCGCTGATCGGCACCCGGAAATCACGACTGCCGTGGATCACCAACATCGGCGTGCTGATGTCGGCGGCGGCCATGTGTGGTGAGTTCTCCGCGTACCAGTCGGGGTGCTCGGCGGGCTCTCCGAAGATGCCCGTCTTGTAGGCCGCGGCGTCCGTCGTCTTGTGCTGCTGGTCGAGGGCCCACAGACCGGCGTGCGTGACGATCGCGCCGAACCTGTTGGTATGACCGGCGATCCAGTTCGTCATGTACCCGCCGAATGAACCACCGAGACAGGCGACCCGGCTGCCGTCGATGTCGGGCCGCTCGATCACAGCCTCCAGCACCGACTCGCAGTCGGCGAAGACCTCGGCCGCCACGTATGGCCACGCCCGGTCCAGCCACTTCTGCCCGTACCCGGTCGACAGCGCGGGATCCGGGAGCAGGACGGCCCAGCCCTGGGACACGGCCACCCACGGATTCCAGCGCCAGCTCCAGGAGTTCCAGGAGCTGAACGGGCCGCCATGGATCCAGAGCATCAGCGGCGCAGGACCTTCCGCGTTCACCGGTACGCAGAGCCAGGCGTGCACAGGCTCGCCATCGGCGGCCGGGATGTTCAGTTCGATCAGCTGGCCGGGCAGGTCGTCGGTCACGGCCGGCGACTCGAGGGGGACCGGGATCTGTTCCACCAGAATGGTTTCCAGGCGAACCGGGTGTGGGGCAGCGTCGACGGCCGACCGGAGCGCGTACAGCTTTTCACCGTCGGGTGACGGGCACAGACTGGAGTACGAGGCGTCAGACACCAAGCGGCGCAACACCCCTCCCGTCGCCGGTTCGATGGCAAGAATGGCGCCGCGGCCGTGCAGGGCCCCCGCAACGTACAGCGTCGCCGAGTCGGCGGACCAGACGAACTCGGCGGGGAACAGATCCCCGAGATCGGGCTCGACCACCTCGCCGCTGGCGGTCGCCATGAGGACCAGCCCGCCGGTGATCGAATGCTCGAAACTGCCCTCCCGACCCTTGCCCATCGCCACCACGCGTCCGTCGGGCGAGATGGTCGGCCCCTGGAACTCCCAGCCGTCCTTCACTGCGAGTTCGGTGCGGCGGCCCGTCGCAACATCGATGACGACCACACCGGCCGGGCATCTGCCGCCCCGCCGCCGCGGTTCCCAGCTCGACGCCACCGTCGATCCGTCGGCCGAGATGGAATAGGAAGCCTCGGACAGTTCGAATCTCGCGTCCGGGGCGAGGTCGACCAGGTCGCCACCACCCGGTGGCTGCAGCAGCAACCGCGGGCTGGTGTCCCCGACTTCGTGGTCCCAGTAACGGATCGGCATCCCGGTGTGCAGGATCGCGGTGATCTTGCGGTCCTTGCGGGCGGCCCGGCGCTGCTGGTCGTCCTCGTCCGTCGAATGGGTCAGCCGGGTCCCGCTCACCAGGATCGCGCCGCTGGCTGCGGCCACCACGGGACCGCCAACCCCACCCGCGCGCCGGCTGACGACGGTCGGTTCACCGGTCGGTGGCAGGGACCAGAGCGCAGCCTCGTCGTCGGGGCCGTCGGTGCTCGGGGTTTCCGGACGCCCGGATACGAAGAGCAGGGAACCATCCGGTCGGAAAGCCGGTGCGGACTCACCCTTCTCGGACCGGGTGAGGCGAACCGGGTGGCCGTCGTCGAGCGGGACCTCCCAGAGCGATGACAGGTACCGGGCGCCCTTGCTGTCGGGCGACTGGACGGAGGCTACGAGTCGACTGCCGTCGAGACTCAGGGTGAGACCGGTGATCCGCGGAGTGGCGGTGAACCGGGCGAGATCGTCGAAGGAGGTCAACGATCGACTCCGAGCCTGAAGACCGCGATAGTGCTGAGGTGGGCACCGATCTCGTCATCGCTCGCGTCAGGCCCGATCGGAAACGCCTTCAGCGCCCACGGTACCGTCATCGACCGCAGATAGGTCCCGATGACCCGGACCGACTCGTCAGGCCCGGCCGGGTCGGCGGTCGCCGGGAAGTCGTCGTCACGGCTGCGCACCGTGCATCCCGGGTGGGCCTGGAGATTGAGGACCCAGTCGCGGGACAGGTCCGGCGACACCAGGTACGACAGTCCCCGGCTGCGGACCACGGCGATCGGGGTGCTCCGGACCTGACCGGTGCTTCTCCCGACCGTCTCCAGGACCCTGGTGGCAAAACCCTCGTCCGGCAACGGTTGTGGATCGCTGTCCAGCAACCGGGCCACCATGCCCTGATTGATCCTTCGTATGTCGAAACCGCCCGGTGCGCCCATGGATTCCAGTGTGCCAGCGCCTCAGTCGGTCACTCTGATGATCAGGGTCGGGCCGATCCAGAGGTCGTCGCCGCCTCCGGCGCTCGGTCGGTCCGCGAAGACGGCGGATCCGCTGCGGGCCTCCGGCGACAGGGATGAGAGGTCGGGATTGAGCACCTCGTAGCCGACCGCTGCGGATTTGCCATCGACCGGCTGGACTCCGGTGACGCTCAACGGGAGCGGGGGCGATCCGGCGAAGGTGAGCGACTTGGTCGCGGTGGCGTCCGGTGCCCACACGGTGAACCGCAGATCCTGGATGGTCGGGCCGGCGGCGGCAATGGTGGCCTGTCCGGCGGAACCCTTGGTCGCCTGCAGGTATCGTCCGTCGTCACCGGTGTGCAGACGAACATCGGCGCCGTCGGCGCCGGTGTCCCAGATGCTGGTCAGGGACCAAGCGGCGAAGGCCGAGATCCGGGAGGCAGTTGTCCTGGCCTTCAGATTCTGGACCAGGATCTGATGGTCACCGGGAGTTCGCAACAGCGGAGCAAGAGTTGCGTTCTGCATCAGATCAGCCGCCCGGACGAACATCTTGCCGGGTGTGTCCGAAGTGATCCCGGTCGGCCGGGTCCCGGTAACGCTCGCCTGCACCCCATCGACGGTCACGGTGACCGTGTCCAGGGACGACGCCCTTCCCTCCGCCGGCGATCCGGCCGCCCACGTGAGTTCTGCCGAGACGCCGTTGCCGCCGGTGGTCACGGTCCGGGTGACATCGATCGGAGTGAGCCTGCCGGTCAAGTTGTCAGGGGTGAAGCATTTGCCACGCGAGTTGCTGGTGGGGCAGTAGAGGGTTTCGGCAGCAACCATGGCGCTGCCGAACGGCCCGACCAGGTCGATCGGGTCACCGGGACTGCGTGCGCTCACGGCGAGGTTCCCATCGATCGCCAGGCTGCGGTCACCGGCCAGAGCGGCCGGTCCCGGCGCAGTTTTCCCGTCGGTCGCGGTCGGGAGGACGGCCACCGTCAGGGTGGTCACCGCCGGGGTCGGGTCGGTCTGGGCGGGCGCGCAGATGTAGGTGTCGCCGGACCGTTCGCATCCGGTTGCTGCGGTGATGAGAAGGCCGTCCGACAGCTTCCGGGGCAGCGTGATGGGGCCTGGAAGGGTGACGCCGGCGCCCACCTTGCCGGTCAGGCTGAGCTCACCCATGGTGCCCGCGGCCAGAGTGTTGGTGGAGGCCAACGAGATCGAGTCGTAGCCGGACTGCTTCGGGTCGACGGTGAATGGCGCAGCCTGGTTCGCCAGATCCGTCGAACCGCCACGAAGTGTTGCCTGGGTGAGAGTCTGGCCGCCGGTGGCGGCAGCTGCGACCTGCACCGGCAGTGCAAAGCTGACGGGGCCGCCGTTGTCGACGGTCCGATCGACCGGCGCGCAGACTACGGTTGCGCCGACCTTCGACACCGCACAGCCGCCAGGCAATTGATCAGTGATCACCGACAGCCCGTCGGACAGTTTAATCGGGAGGGCGATCGGCCCCGGATTGATGACGCCGCCGTTGAGCACCGTGCCCGTCAACGTGGCGGTGGTGGTCGTGCCGGCGCGGAGCGTCGCGCCTGTCCCGTCGAGACGGACGGACGCGTAGCCGCCGATACCCGTCGTCGGCTGGGTGAACTGCCCCGCGGCATCGATCACTCGGCTCTTCTGCCCGGTGGCCACCAGAACGATGTCGGTGGGAGTGGTGCCTGCGGCGACATCCACCGTGAGTGCAACCCCGGCGGCTCCGCTGACTGCGCTGAAGGGGCACGTGACGCTGCCGGCGGAAACCGTGCAGACACCCTCCGCCGCAACGGCTTGGAGGATGCCGAACTGGGGGCTGCTGAGGGTGATCGTGCCCGGATCGGTGATGCCAGGTTTGGCCGTGGCTCGGAAGGTGACCCGGTCCACCGCTGCGGCGGCGAGGTCGAAGGTGGACGAAACGGTTGCGCCTTGATAGCCGGCAGCCACCTTCACCGGGAACGTCCCCGAGTTGATCTGCTGTCCATTGAACGTCACGACGATGCTCCCCGGATCGTCAGCGGCATCGACGTCGACGCGCAGAGTCATCACCATGGTCACCGAGCCGGCCGGTGCGATGGTGGGAACGGTGCAGTCGACCGTGGCAGAACCGGAGCAGACCACGCCGTCAGCGGCGGGTGCGGCAAATGCGCCTCGAGCAGTCCTCAGGGCCGCCGGTCCGCCAGCGGTGCCGGCGCCCACAAAGGTCAACCCGTCGGGGATCTCGAGTCCAACAGTCTGATTCCTGTCCGACGGCGAGCCGCCGCTGTTGGTGACCGTGAGGCTGACGGTGACGTCGCCCCCCGCCACCACAGCGGAGACCTGCGGATTGGACACGGTCAGATCAGCCGGGGTCGGAAGCGGCGTCGTCGGGGTGGTGGGCGTCGTCGGGGTGGTGGGCGTCGTCGTGTCGATGGCTGTGGTCGGGGTGGTGACGTCGGTCGGGGTGGTGACCGGCGTAGAGGTGTCCGGGGTGGTGGTGTCAGCCGTCGTCGTGGGCGTGGTGTCCGGAGTGGTTGCGGGAGTGACGGTATCGGGGGTGGTCGGTACGTCGCTGGTGCCCGCGGTCGTCGGCACGGCGGTGGCCGAGGTCGCCTGGGTCGACGGTGCGGTGGGCAGCAGGCTGGTCGTGCCGAAGAAGCCGGGGATGGACGGCAGGAGCGAGGTGCCGGGCACACCGCCGCCGCCCGTGGTCAAGACCGAGCCGTTCACGGTGGTGACGCCCGATCCACCAGCCGTGGTCGATGTCGTCGGCGCTGAGGAGGAGGTAGTGCCGGCGGTGACCGGCGGGACGACCGGAACGCCCGTCCCGGTGCCCCCGGCGCCGTGACCGCCCGAGCCGCCATTGCCCCCACCGCCATTGCCGGGTAGCCCGCCGATTCCGACCCTGCCGGTACCGGCGCCGGGCGTCTGCGCACCCGCCACCGACCCGCCGCGGTCGGCGGCCGGCGGTGCGGTGTTGCTGCTGGTGAGCGCGATGACCACGCCGGCGACGATGACCGTCGCCACGGCAGCGACTCCGGCGATGGCCGCTCCGGGGCCCCAGCTGCCCATCTTGACGAACGTGCCCGCGGCCTTGCTGCCGATGAGTGACGCCTTGCCGCCGATCACGGCGGCCTTGCCGCCCACCACCGCCACCGAACCGCCGGACATCGCACCGAGTTGGACCAGCGGAACCACCGGTCCGAGGGTTGCGACGTAGCCGGCCGCGGCACCGCCGAGCAGCAGCGGGGCCAGCAGGCCGCGGAGGCCGCCGTTGATCTCCGATAGTTCGGCGGCCAGCGCCGGGCAGCGGTCGCACTCCTCGAGATGCGCGTCCACCTGGGCCTTCTCGCGCTTGGACAGGCTCCCGCGGGTCCAGGCTCCCAGTCGGTCGACCGTCGTCCTGCAGCGCTCGGCCGCGGTTTCGGCCAGGTGTGCCTGCAGGTAGGCCTCGCGCAGCCCCTCCCGTGCACGAAAAGCCAGGGAGGACACCGCATTCGGTGCCATGCCCAGCAGGACGCCGACCTCCGCGGCAGACTGTCCCTCGACCTGGGTGTGCCACAGCACGGTCTGCCAGCGTTCCGGAAGTCCGGCGAAAGCCTTGCCGATCAGGCCGCTCTCCAGATCCGCGATGACCGGGTCGTCACCCTCGACGGCGACGTCGTGGGACTCCATGTCATCGGTGAACTGCAGTCGCTTGTCCTTGCGGGTGCGGTCGTAGGCCGTGTTGCGCAGGGTGGTGAAGAGGTAGGCGCGGAACGCGGTGTCCGGTCCCTTGCTCTCGAGCATCCCGTCGAGGACCCGGGCGAAGGCCTCGGACACCAGATCGTCCGCCTCGGCGGCCGACCGGGCGAACTGGCGGGCCAGGGCAGCGGCGGCGCCGGCATGGCGGGCGTACAGGTCACCGAAGGCCGACCGGTCACCCGCACGGACTCGCGTGATCAGCTCGGCGTCGCTCGCCAGCTGTGCGTTGTCCGGGGTGGGTGGCACGAGCCCTCTGCCTTCTTCGGGACGGCGTCCGTCGAGCAGACACAGTCGAAAGTGGTGAATCCTGTCCCCATTGTGACGGGTGAACTATTGATCGGTCACGCGATGACGGGTTGCGATCACCGACTGCCACTCTTCGGAACAGAAGGGTTGCGTTCCGCCACGGAACATCACCGTCAGTCATGTGTGCTCCCTGCCGAGATCCACGCCAGTGCGCAGGAGTGTGGACATCCTCATCTGATGCCAAAACTTTTCTTCGGTTTCTGCGTGACGGCCGGGATACCGGCGCGTCTCCTTGGTGAGAGCCACCAGAGACCGGTCATTTCCGGGTCTGCGGGGCTGCCCGACCGGCGCGAGAGGATCAACGATGGCCAACCGCTTCCCTGCAGTTCTGACGACCAGCAGCGAGCTGAGCCGGGAGTGGCGATCGAGGTCGTCCGACTACGGCTGGGCCTTCCCCTCCGACTGGCACGTCCCCGCGGTCGACGCGGTATGCGATGCCATCGTCGCCGAGGCCGACGTCTGGGCTCCGGCCGAACGACTCGGTCGCAGCCGGGCCGGCGCCGGGGTGTCGCTCGCCGAGGCGCTGGTCGACGTCGACGGTCTCGCTGCCATCGCCCCGCCCCGCTACACCGATCCACTGCGTCGCGCCGTGTCGCTGGGCTGGGCAGACCGGATAACGGCTCCGCCGTCCACCGTGGCCGATCCGCTGACCGGCCTCGCCACTCCGGAATACCTGCAGGTCCGACTGGGTGAGGTCTATCGCGCGGCCGAGGTCGACGCCGAACCCATCTCCTCGCAGTGGGCGCTGGTCGTGCTCCGCCTCGATCTCACCCGATGCGGTGGCTGGCTGCGCACGCTCCCGATGATCCTCGTGGCCGACGGCCTGCGACGCGTGTTCGACGGTGGGGAGAGCCTGGCCCTGCTCGGCGATTCCGTCGCCGTCGTGCTGTGCCGTCGCACCGACGTGCTCGCCCGCCGAGCGCGCCTGCTCTGCTCGATGGTCAGCGACCAGATCGACCGTGATCCCCAGGTGTGCATCCCCGCCCCGTCCGTCTGGATCGAGACCCTGCCGCTGAATTACCGGTCGGCACTCGACCTGATCGCCGAACTCGGTCGGTAGTCGTCTGGCCGACCAACCGCCGCGCGCGAAAGAGCGATCGCGGCCCTCGCACTCGCCGGACCCTTCTCGGGCCCCGACTCCCGACCAGGGTCCGGTGACCGATGTGCCCCCGCAACCACCCCGACGGCTGCGGGGGCACACCTATGTCTGCGGCTGGATCCCCGGCGCCCGGCTGAGGTCCACCTCCGCGCCCGGCTAGGCTCGTTCCTCGTGGACTCCCGGACAGGTATGCCCCGGGTCGGCATGGTCGGCGGCGGGCAGTTGGCCCGGATGACGCACCAGTCGGCCATCGCACTCGGCCAGAGCCTGCGGGTGCTGTCGATCGGCGCAGACGAATCAGCGGCCCTGGTCGCCCCCGACGTCGAGATCGGATCGCACCTGGACCTCGACGCCCTGACGAAGTTCGCGGAAAACTGTGACGTGGTCACCTTCGATCACGAACACGTGCCCACCGAACACATCCGCGCGCTCGTCGCGGCTGGCCATGCGGTGTTCCCCGGCGCCGACGCGTTGCAGTACGCACAGGACAAGTCGTTGATGCGGACCAGACTGCGCGACGCCGGGCTGCCGGTCCCCACCTTCGCGGTGCTGGAACCGGGAGCCGACCTGGTCGCCGAGGTGGCGTCGTTCGGCGCGACTCACGGCTGGCCGGTGGTCCTCAAGACCGCGCGCGGCGGCTACGACGGCCGCGGCGTCTGGGTACTGGACGACGCTGACGCGGCGGCCCCGCTGCAGGCCGAACTGAGCGGCGAACTCGTGCTGGAATCGTTTGTCCGGATGAAGCGCGAACTCGCCGCGGTGGTCGCGCGCTCACCGTTCGGCCAGGCCGCAGCGTGGCCCGTGGTCGAGACCGTCCAGCAGGACGGCATCTGCGTCGAGGTGATCGCCCCGGCCCCCGGGCTCGATCCCGACGTCGCCGCGGCCGCCTCCCGGATGGCCCTGCGCATCGCCGGCGAACTCGGCGTCGTCGGCGTGCTGGCGGTGGAACTCTTCGAGGTCGACGCGGATGATGCCGTTCCCGACGGCTTGCTCATCAACGAGTTGGCGATGCGGCCGCACAACTCCGGCCACTGGTCGATGGACGGCTCAGTGACCAGTCAGTTCGAGCAGCATCTGCGCGCGGTGCTGGACTACCCGCTGGGGCGGACCGATGCGGTGGCACCGTTCACCGTCATGGGCAATGTACTGGGCGGTCCTGACACCGGGCCGGGGTCCGAGATCGGGATGGATGAACGCGTCCACCACCTCGCCGCACGGTTCCCGCAGGTCAAGATCCACCTGTACGGCAAGGCGTTTCGGCCGGGACGCAAACTGGGGCACGTGAACGTCCTCGGCTCCGACCTCGGCGAACTGCGCCGGATCGCGGCGCTGGCCGCAGCCTGGCTCGGCGATGGTCTCTGGACCGACGGGTACGAGATCCACACGGGCGCAACGAGTGCCCGGTCCGTTCCGGACGCCCGGCCTGCCCGGTCGCCGGAGTCGTCCGCACCGCAGCAGTCGACACCGGAACGGACAGGTGCACTCTCATGACGGACCCCACCCCTCCGCCCGCTGCTCCCGTCGTCGGCCTGATCATGGGCAGCGACTCGGACTGGCCGGTGATGTCCGGCGCCGGAGAGGTGCTCGACGACTTCGGCGTGGCCTACGAGGTCGGCGTGATATCGGCCCATCGCACCCCGGCGCGGATGCTGGACTACGCGAACTCGGCGGCCGGCCGCGGGCTCCGGGTGATCATCGCCGGGGCCGGCGGCGCCGCGCACCTGCCTGGCATGGTCGCCTCCGCCACGGTGCTCCCGGTGATCGGCGTGCCGGTCCCGCTGTCCACCCTGGACGGGATGGACTCGCTGCTGTCGATCGTCCAGATGCCGGCCGGGATCCCGGTGGCGACGGTGTCCATCGGCGGGGCCCGCAACGCCGGACTGCTCGCCGTCCGCATCCTGGCCTCGGCCGGAACGCCCGACGGCGTCCGGCTGGCCGGCGAACTGGCCGCCTACTCCGATGACCTCCAGGCGATGGTGCTGGCCAAGGACGCCGCCCTCCGCGAGCGCACCGGCCACTGAGCCATTCCCCGGCCGGCCGGGCGGGCAAGGCGCGTTGCGTCCTGCAGAGTGCTCGCTATAGCGAGCACTCTGCAGGACGCACCCACGCGGAGCCACGCACCGCCGCGCCACGACGCCGCGACGCGCCACCACGCAGCCCCGGTAC